>DATMMZ010000238.1:0-6210 GCA_035569455.1 Mycobacterium sp.
CGCCCGAGGCGGCGGAATCCCTGAAATCAGACGCACGACAACGGAATGTCAAATATCCCCCAACCATCTTGCGAAGATTCACCGAGCGGTACGCACGGCGAACGTGACAACCACAGAGCATCGGATGCCAGCGTTTCGAACTTTAGTATCGCCGACCCCGGGCTCTCTGGCCGCGTGCTGCGGCCCGGCAGGACGTCTTGCCGACGCCGACCGCGAGGATTCACCGCATGTCGGGCGCGGGCTCAACGGCGCCCCTCCCCCACCGGGGGACTGATCGCATAGCCACCTGTTATCGCACAGCGCATGGGTGAAAGTGGGCGTTCTGTCAGTCATGGCTGCCGTCCGCGCCGCCAAGAGCCCACTATGCAAAACATACTGCGGCACAACATGATTCGCTGATATTAATATACTATGTCAAGTATACTCCGCCGTATTCGTTATCACGCTGTGCTGCAGCGCATTTCAGCTTTAGGCTTCTTGCCGATAACTTGAGTGTATCGGTACTGTGCACTCGCGCAACCATTTTCGATTTGAACCCGCCATTAACACATACGTCGCCGTTGATTCACTAGATGAATCGGCTCGGTGTGGTCAGGGGTCGATGATCGGGAGGGCCTTCGCCGCGGGTCGGCCGTAGCGCCACTCCCCCGCCGGGGGACTGACGCCTGGCGGCGCACCACTCGACCGCGACGAATACGATGGAAGCGAATTGGCACATTCGGGGTTGCCCGTAACTGCATATTCGTTATCGCGTTGTCAACGCACCCTATGCCCGGACACCCTCCGATGAGGGTTCGCAGCCTGATCGTCGCGATCGCGATGGTCCTGATAGGGGTGGTGTTGGCCATCCCCGCTCAGGCCTATCCGTCCATGCCACAGGGAGTCCAGGGGCCGTTCACGGTGACCAAAGTCGTTGACGGCGACACCATCTGGGTCGATCACAACGGCAAACGCGAGAAGATCCGCATGATCGGGATGGACACTCCCGAGACGGTGGATCCGCGAAAGCCGGTGCAGTGCTTCGGTTTAGAAGCCTCCGCGCAGGCCAAGACCATCCTCGGTGGCCAGTCGGTGTATCTGGAGACTGACCCGTCGCAGGACTCTGTCGACAAATACGGCCGCACGCTGGCCTACGTCTGGACCACCTCGGGCCGGCTATTCAACCTCGACATGATCGCCGATGGCTATGCGCACGAATACACCTACTACGTGCCCTATCGCTATCAGCAGGAGTTCAAGGCCGCCCAGAGCGATGCCCGAGCCCAGGAACGCGGGCTGTGGTCGCCGAACGCCTGTGGACCCGAAGCGAAAGCAGCCCGTCAAGTCGATGACTGAGAAGCGCGGCGCCTGATTAGGGTGATCGGGCCGGCCTCGCAGGGATTGGGGGGAGGATTGGGGCCGACCCGATCAACTATTCAGATACCGGCGATGCCGATTTCCTTCCCGCTCCACTGACTAGGCCCACTCCAGACGCTTCAGCGGCACCTGCTGCGGCGATCAACGCCCTGCCCAGCTTCCGCGCTTCGGCCGGCCTGATGACCGGGGTATCGGGGCAGTCAATGATGATCTCGAGCTCAGCGTGCTCTTCCGCGTATTGCAGCCCAACGACGGATACCACGATATCGGCGCGTCGCTCGTGGTCGGTGGTGCGCTCGATTCTCCACTCCGGGCCGTCGAATACCCTGAAGGTTGCCCCGATGTCGTCCCAACCCGTCACCCCGGCCACCCCCCGTTGTTCTTGCCGACCGCCGCAGCGACGTAGATGATACGTATGCTCACATAAGTACCCAGCTATAACGATAGATAACCGGCACACACTGGTAAAGCGTTGTGCTGCAATCTAATTTGACTCTTGTGCAATTGGCGGGCCGAGCGGGCCGGTTGCCGGGCCCGACCCGCCACGGCTCACACTGATTACGACAAAGGGCCGCGTGCTTAGTTCAACGGTGTGATCGACGGCAGCGGCCCACCCGTCCTCGCGGCGCTGGTCGAGGAGGTGGACGATCTCCGGGATCGACTCAGCGTCTACGAGCGGACCGGCGAAACCATCCCTTTCGCACAGCTGGTCGGCGACCTTGGGCTTAACGGAGAGGTCTACGCAGCGCCCGCTAGTTGAGCGCTTGACAACGGACGCCTATCGAACGATCGAGTCGTTGGCACCGTGTATAGCATGTGATTGAAATTGAAATTGACCGGATGCGTAACGGGTTTATCGACCGGTGGCTCGGGTGGCAAGACCAGCGGAAGGCCCGCCGCACGGAGCAGTTGAAGCGCCGAATGTACCGCGGCGACCAACGGTTCGACATCTGGTGACACGGCGCGACGGCTTTTCCGCTGTGCCTGGTACTTACGCTAGCTGCCGACAGTTGATCCGGCCCGCCACCCAAACGGATGACGGGCCGAGTCGGCTTGGGTTTGTTCAGGTGGGAATGCTGACATATGGCCGACGGACTGGAACTGCAGCGCTACCTGCTAAATCGGGAAATCCAATTCTGGGTGGACGAGGGCAGAGATGCGACGAGCAATCGAATCATGGACATGAAGGCAGGAAGTCCTGAGGAGACGGAAGAAATAGCAAGGCAGAAACATTGCCTGAGGCGGTTGAACGCTGCGGCATGGGAATTTGAGGAGATCGAGGGCCACGGATCGCTACACCCTGACGCCAACGTCGCGAATATCGAGGACTGGCGAAAGAGCGACTCTTAGCGCTTGGCGGTATAGATACCTTTGTGGTGCCGCCGTGCCCACACCGTGCCCATAGTTACAGACCTCCGATGGTTCTAAGTGTCAAGTGTGCGGCCTGCGACTGGGCCAACGGACTCAGCGAGATGGGCGCGATACTGTTCAGCGCCGAGACGCTTTCTGCCGAGCAGGGTGACCGCAAAAGCTGTTAGCTGCTGAGTGGTTGGGCGCATCGAGGCCGGCTTCGGCGGGGTTCGCTGGCAGCGCCACTTCCTCTGGCCCAGTGCGCGTCTCGAATCTTAGCCAAACGAGCGTGATTGGATCCTGTCTCGCACGAGGCACGTCAACACGTTGATCAACTCTGCTCCGGCATTTCCGGCATTTCGACGAACTCCTGCCCTAGCCCTAGCGCAGCGAGTGCGCGGATGGCGGGGCCGATGTCGGCTGGTAGTTGGGTTGGAGTGCCCGCGGCAGCGGCTTGGGTGGCGAACCCGTCGATGAGCACCATCGCCCACCGTGCCGTGAGACCGGCCTGATCGGCGGGAACGCCGGTGGTGATCAACGCTTGTTCGGTGAGTCGTCGGTAGCCGTCGATGCAGCGGGTCGCGATGGTCGACATGGCGGGATCGCGGGCTCCGGCCAGGCAGACCTCGAGCAGTGCGACGGTGTATCCGGGTCGACGGAACGTGGCGTGGATGCCGACGATAAGCGCGTCGAGTATTTCCTCGACCGAGGCGTGGGTCTTGGTGAGGTCGGCCAACAAGCGTTCGTAGCGTTCGAGTTCGGTGTCGACGAACCGTTGCAGCGTTTCACGCAGCAGCGCGTCCCTGTCGGCGAAGTGGTATGTCGTTAACCCCAGCGACATCTCGGCCACCGTCGCCACGTCGCGCATGGTCAGCCCTTGCAGGCCGCGCTCGCTGATCAGCTGCATTGTCGCGGTCAGCAGCGCGTCTCGCCCGGTGCCGCGTTTCGCTCGTGCCATGGGCACCAGTATGGAGGTCAGTCATCCACGATTCGAAACGTCGTGTTGATGCTGACGAACGAGTCGGGTGTGCCAGATCAGCAGACCGGGGACACCGACCAGTTCGAGACCGGCGGCGCCAGCCATCATGGGCTGTGGTCGCCCCAGCCGGCGCCATGAACGCACCCGCCCGAGCCCGCCTAAAACGATTCCAGCGCCGACGATCCGCAACACCGCGGGCCGATACTGAGCCGTGGGCAGCGTTGACCAGATCAGCGGCGCTACGGAAAGCCAGACCGCGCTCAAGAACCGGAACTCGCTGTCCGTACTTGCGGCCACCGGGCCGCGGTCACCGGCCACCAGCGCCGGGCCGCCCACAATTCCCGCCAGTCCACCGATCAACGGCACCGCGGTGAGTACGGCCGTCACCGCCTGCATCGCCGCAAGTTCATTGTCCCGCATGAGGTTTCTCCCGATTGTCGATGCCACAGCGACACCCTATTGCGATACTGTACGTTTGTACAGTACCTTTTAAGTCATGGAGGGCCTACTACCGTCGGCGACCACCACCTCTGCGGTCGGCCAAACCATTACGCTGACCCCCGATCCGACGGACTACCTGCGATCGACCACCTCCGACTGGCGGCAGATCGATTGGGCCGCGCACCGCCGCCAGGTCAAGACCCGAAACGGCATCGTCAACTACGTCGACATCGGCGAGGGCGACCCGGCCTGCGTATTGCTGCACGGACATGGCGGCCGCTGGCAGTACTGGCTGGAAACGGTGCCCGCCCTGGCCGAGCATCACCGCGTCATCGCCGTCGACCTGCCCGGATTCGGCGGGTCAGAGCTGCTGCCGAAACCGGCGCGGTCGATGGATGATCTGGCCGCCACCATTGACGAGTTCGCCGAGCTGCTCGCCCTTGGGGTGATCGACGTCGTCGGGCACTCGATGGGCACCCTGTGCGGGATCGAAATCGCGGCCGCCTTCGCGACACGGGTGCGCAGACTCGTGCTGGCAGCCGGCCCGACCACATCGATCGTCGACTTCCTCACCCACCCCCTCCGCGTCGGCCGCCGGTACCCGCGGCTCGGTCGCGCGGTCATCGCCGACCTGCTGTCGGCCGGCCCGCCGATGCCCGCAGCTGCGCGGCGCGCGTTCGCGTATCGGACACGACTGCGAGCGATGGCGTTCGCGCCGTATTTCACACCGGCACAACGACTCGCCCCTGATCTGGCACAACACCTGATCGACTGCGTCGGCGCCCCGGGCTACTACCCCGTCGCGGCCCGAGCCCGCCACTACGATCCCCGCCCCGCACAACACCGCGTGCAGTGCCCCATCATGCTGATCAACGGCACCGAGGACAGCTGGGTCCCAATCGCCGACATCGAGCACCTTCGGGTCGCTGCGCCGGTCACCTACGACATCCGCATCTGTCCGGCGCGTCACCTTCTCAACATCGAATGGCCCGCATTGTTCAACCACCTCGTCACCGACTTCCTCAACGAGGACTCCCCGACATGACCGATCCGATGACCAGTATCGACTCGGCCAAATTCACCTTGGCGCAACGGATCCGGACGGTCATGATCACCGGCCGGATCGTTCTCGGGGTTGCGATGATGGTCAGCCCGACACGAGCGACCCGCCTCTACCTCGGCCACGACGCCACGCGGCCCGGACTGCGCTACTACGTGCGGATCGCCGGCGGCCGTGAAATCGTGCTTGCCATCAGCCAGCACACGGCCATCGGCTACCCCACGCTGCGCCGAGGTGCGCTCGTGCTGGGATCACTGTTCGACCTGTGGGACGCCGCCGACGCCATTGCCACCCGCGGCCTATCGCCGCGGGGACGGCTCATCGCCGCCACCACCTCGCTGACCTGGGCGCTGCTCGGCGCGGCAGCAGCCCAACTCGATCCGGATACCACCGATGCGACGGCCCGATCCGTCGATCCACCGGTAGCTGCCCGACATGCCTGAGATAAAGCGACCCACCAACAACGATGAGAGAGGGAACTGAGATGAAGATATTGCCGGCTGCCGCCGGTTCGGCGGCATTTTTCGTGGTCGGGCCCGGGACGGTCGTGGGTGTCATTCCGTGGCTGATCACCCGTTGGGCACTACCCGATCTCGGCGCGCCGGGGCGGGTGGTCGAAGGCGTGGGCGTGTTGCTGATCGTCGCGGGCCTCGTCCCACTGGTGCATGCGTTCGTGCAATTCGCCAAGGCGGGCGGCACACCCGTTCCGGTGGCGCCGCCCCAGCGGCTGGTGGTCACCGGCTTCAACCGGTTCGTCCGCAATCCGATGTACGTTGGGCTGATTGTCGTCGTCCTAGGCCAGGCAGTGCTGTTCGGCAGTCTCGGCTTGGCGGTGTATGCCCTCGTAATATGGGCTGTCACAGCGTCATTCGTGCATGTCTACGAGGAACCCACGCTGGCGCGCCAATTCGGGCGGGAGTACGACACGTACCGGCACAACGTGCGGGCATGGACACCACGGACACACCCGTGGACGCCTGTTCTGGATCGCCAACCGCGCTGACAGACGGTAGCTCATCCCTCA
>DATMMZ010000239.1:0-2095 GCA_035569455.1 Mycobacterium sp.
CCCGGAGCTGAAGGCCTGGGTTGAATCCCTGCTCGAGATGCATCTGACGGACGGCTACGGCTCCACCGAAGCCGGGATGGTGTTCGCCGACGGCGAAGTGCAAAGTCCGCCGGTCATCGACTACAAGCTGGTCGACGTTCCTGATCTGGGCTACTTCGCCACCGACCGGCCGTATCCGCGAGGCGAGTTGCTACTCAAGACCGAGAACATGTTCCCCGGCTACTACAAGCGGCCCCAGGTTACCGCCGACGTGTTCGACGCCGACGGGTACTACCGGACCGGAGACGTTGTCGCCGAGGTCGGTCCCGACCGGCTGGTGTATGTCGACCGCCGCAACAACGTGTTGAAGCTCGCGCAGGGCGAGTTCGTCACCGTCGCGAAGCTGGAGGCGGCCTTCGGCAACAGTCCACTGGTCCGAGAGATCTACGTCTACGGCAACAGCGCACACCCCCACCTGTTGGCGGTCGTGGTCCCCACCGAAGAGGCGTTGGCTAGCAACGACATTGAGACGCTCAAGCCGCTAATTGCCGATTCGCTGCAGAACGTCGCGAAAGAGGCCGGCCTGCAGTCCTACGAGGTGCCGCGCGACTTCATCATCGAGACAACACCGTTCACGCTGGAGAATGGTCTGCTCACCGACATCGGCAAGCTGGCGTGGCCGAAGCTGAAGCAGCACTACGGCGAGCGGCTGGAACAACTCTACGCCGATCTGGCCGATGGCCAGGCCAACGAGTTGAGCGAACTGCGCCACAGCGGCGCCGACGCGCCGGTGCTGCAAACGGTGAGCCGGGCCGCGGCCGCCATGCTGGGCACGGCGACCACCGACCTGTCGCCGGATGCGCACTTCACCGACTTAGGCGGCGACTCGTTGTCCGCGTTGACATTCGGCAACCTGCTGCACGAGATCTTCGACATCGATGTGCCGGTTGGCGTCATCGTCAGCCCGGCCAACGACCTGCAGGCCATCGCCGACTACATCGAGGGCGAGCGGCAGGGCGCCAAAAGGCCCAGCTTCGCCTCGGTCCATGGTCGCGACGCGACCGAGGTGCATACGAGTGACCTCACGCTGGACAAGTTCATCGATGCGCCGACGCTGGCTGCCGCGCCCACGCTGCCGCGGCCCAGCGCCGAGGTGCGCACCGTCCTGTTGACCGGCGCGACCGGCTTCCTGGGCCGCTACCTGGCCCTGGACTGGCTAGAGCGCATGGATCTGGTCGACGGCAAAGTGATCGCCCTGGTGCGGGCCAAGTCCGACGAGGACGCGCGGGCCCGGCTGGACACGACCTTTGACAGCGGCGACTTGAAACTGCTGGCGCATTACCGGGAGCTGGCCGCCGACCGCCTGGAGGTCATCGCCGGCGACAAGGGCGAGGCCAACCTCGGCCTGGACCAGCAGACCTGGCAGCGGTTGGCCGACACCGTCGACCTGATCGTCGACCCTGCCGCTCTGGTCAACCACGTGCTGCCCTACAGCGAGCTGTTCGGACCCAACGCGCTGGGCACCGCCGAGTTGATCCGGATCGCGTTGACCAGTAAGCAAAAGCCGTACACGTATGTGTCGACGATCGGGGTGGGCGATCAGATCGAGCCTGCGCAGTTCACCGAGGACGCCGACATCCGGGTCATCAGCCCGACCCGCAAGATCAACGACAGCTATGCCAACGGTTACGGCAACAGCAAGTGGGCCGGTGAGGTGCTGCTGCGCGAGGCGCACGACTTGTGTGGCCTTCCGGTCGCGGTGTTCCGCTGCGACATGATCCTGGCGGACACCACGTATGCGGGTCAGCTCAATGTGCCAGACATGGTCACCCGGATGATCCTGAGCCTGGTGGCCACCGGTATCGCGCCGGGTTCGTTCTACGAACTCGACGCCGATGGCAACCGGCAGCGTGCGCATTACGACGGTCTGCCCGTCGAGTTCATCGCCGAGGCCATCTCAACGCTGGGGGCCCAGAGCGTGGCAAGTTTCCAGACCTACCACGTGATGAACCCCTACGACGACGGCATCGGGTTCGACGAGTTCGTCGACTGGCTCATCGACGCCGGTTGCTCCATCCAGCGCATCGGTGACTACGGCGACTGGTTGCGGCGGTTC
>DATMMZ010000240.1:0-2342 GCA_035569455.1 Mycobacterium sp.
GTCTATCGCGAGGGCATCACCAAGATCAGCCCGGCTGACTTCGCGTCCGCGCGGGCGTTGGGCTGCACCATCAAGCTGCTGTCCATCTGCGAGCGCATCACCACCGGCGACGGCCAGCAACGGGTTTCGGCCCGGGTCTATCCGGCGCTGGTGCCCCTGTCGCATCCGCTTGCCACCGTCGGCGGAGCATTCAACGCCGTGGTGGTCGAAGCCGAGGCCGCGGGGAGGCTGATGTTCTACGGCCAAGGGGCGGGCGGCGCCCCCACCGCTTCGGCGGTGACGGGTGACCTGGTGATGGCCGCGCGCAACCGGGTGCTGGGCAGCCGGGCGCCAAAAGAGTCCAAGTACGCTCAACTTCCCATCGCACCAATGGGTTTAATTTCAACCCGCTATTACGTCAGCATGAACGTCGCCGACAAGCCTGGCGTATTGTCCTCGGTCGCAGCAGAATTCGCCAAGCGTGAGGTGAGCATCGCCGAGGTCCGCCAGGAAGGTGTGGTCGACGAGGGCGGGCGACGGGTGGGGGCCCGCATCGTGGTCGTCACCCACCGCGCCACCGACGCCTCGCTTTCCGAAACCGTCGATGCGCTGGCCGACTTGGACGTCGTGCAGGATGTCGCGAGCGTGCTGCGACTGGAAGGAACCAGCCAGTGAGCACTCCGCGGACGGCCACCCATCAACCCTGGCCGGGCGTGATCGCGGCATACCGTGACCGCCTACCGGTGGGCGACGATTGGACCCCCGTCACCCTGTTTGAGGGCGGTACGCCGCTGATCCCCGCGATCAGACTCTCGGAACGGACCGGCTGCACGGTCTACCTCAAGGTCGAGGGCCTCAACCCCACCGGCTCTTTCAAGGACCGCGGCATGACGATGGCGGTCACCGATGCACTGGCGCGCGGCCAGCAGGCCGTGCTGTGCGCGTCGACGGGGAACACCTCGGCGTCGGCGGCGGCATACGCAGCGCGCGCCGGCATCACCTGCGCGGTCCTGATACCCCAAGGCAAGATCGCGATGGGCAAGCTCGCGCAAGCGGTTATGCACGGCGCCAAGATCATCCAGATCGACGGCAACTTCGACGACTGTCTGGAACTGGCCCGCAAAATGGCCGCCGACTTCCCGACGATCTCGTTGGTCAACTCGGTGAACCCGGTGCGCATCGAAGGCCAGAAGACGGCGGCGTTCGAAATCGTCGACACGCTGGGCACCGCACCCGACGTGCATGCCCTGCCGGTCGGTAACGCGGGGAACATCACGGCGTACTGGAAGGGGTACACCGAGTACCACCGCGAGGGACTGATCGACAAGCTGCCCCGGATGCTGGGCACCCAGGCGGCAGGTGCGGCGCCCCTGGTTCTCGGCCAACCGGTGAGCCACCCCGAGACCATCGCCACCGCGATCCGCATCGGCGCGCCGGCGTCGTGGACGGCGGCCGTCGAGGCGCAGCAGCAATCCAACGGGCGCTTCCTGGCCGCTACCGACGAGGAGATCCTGGCCGCATACCATCTGGTGGCCAGTGTCGAAGGCGTTTTCGTCGAACCTGCTTCCGCCGCCAGCATCGCGGGCTTACTCAAAGCCCTCGACGACGGCTGGGTGGCTCGCGGGTTGACTGTGGTGTGTACGGTCACCGGCAACGGTCTCAAGGATCCCGACACGGCGCTCAGGGACATGCCGAGCGTGTCACCGCTGCCTGTCGATCCTGTGCTCGTTGTCGAACGGTTGGGGCTGGCCTAGTGGCGATCGCAAGCGCGGCGAAGCCGGGCGCAGCGGGTCGCCACCCGTCAGACCCGGTGGCGATCGCAAGCGCGGAGAAGCCGGACGCAGCGGGTCGCCACCCGTCGAACCTAGTGAAAGCCTGTTGGTGACCCAGATACTGCCTGCCGGACTGGTGGCGACCGCCGTGGTATCGGCGTCCAGCGCCAACCTCGGCCCGGGTTTCGACAGCATTGGTCTGGCATTGAGCCTCAGCGACGAGATCGTTGTCGAGACAATAGATTCCGGCCTGGTTGTGGTGGTTGACGGCGAGGGCGCCGACCAGGTGCCGCTGGGGCCCGAACACTTGGTGGTGCGCGCCGTCCAGCGCGGGCTGCAGGCCGTGGGGGTCAGCGCTTGCGGCCTGCTGGTGCGCTGCCGCAACGCCATCCCGCATTCCCGTGGTCTGGGCTCCTCCGCGGCGGCCGTGGTCGGGGGCCTGGCGGCAGTAAATGGTCTTGTCGCACAGATGGATTCGACACCGCTAAGCGAGTCTCAACTGATCCAGCTGTCCTCGGAGTTCGAGGGTCATCCCGACAACGCCGCGGCTGCAGTACTGGGCGGTGCAGTGGTTTCGTGGATTGACCGAAG
>DATMMZ010000241.1:0-17045 GCA_035569455.1 Mycobacterium sp.
TTGGAAGTCTGCGCATAGTACAAATCGCTTTTGTCTTGCACTCCCTTCATGTCGAAATCATCAATCAGCGTCAATTGGTGAGTAAATTCGAATTCAGCTTCCGATAAATCGGTATACGTGGTAAGGAAATCGACGTACGCGGACTTTCGCTGCTCCTTGGTAAATTGAACAGCGGTGCGGTCGGTCTCGGCCTTGATTTGGTTGCCGGACGTGCGGTAGGCCAGCATGCTGGCGGTCATACCCACAACTACGGTCGCGAAGATTCCCGCCAGCGCTAACCAGAACTCGTTTGAGCGGCGTGACGCTGACTTCTCCGGCTCTTGCTCGTTGACGCTCGGGTTTTGCTGGGGCTCCATTGGCGGCGGCGAAGTGCCTTCGGTCATGCGGCACAGACTACTTCTGAGGGCGGCGGCGTTGAGCGGTTTCGTCGTCGAGCGGTGTTCCGACGGGAGGCCGAGACCCGGCAGCGTGTCTCCGCTTGAAATTGGCCGGCTATTTCCAGTAATTTGCCCCGCAATTGACCGATGTAATTGGCGCGCTTCTGTGACGCGTCCTACACGCCAAGCCGGGGGTGCGGACGCGAGGCCAAGGGATCGCTACGTACTCACAAAACGGTGTTGACGTGGCTCCATCCTCGCCAAGCCGGCCCGTCGCGCATGATCCGGTATCGGCGTTGTAGAAGAACAGCTCTCGTGACATCGGTTCTCCTTTCGGTCGAATCGCCAAAGCACTTGGTGTAGCGACGACGAGCCGAGGTCGTCGGCCGCTTGTCTGGTTTGGCGGCGCCCGCAAGTGGACTGCACTCGTGGTCGACTACTCGAAAACCGGCCCGCGGTGCTGCCGATTCATGGCTAGCCGTCAGACATTTCGTGCGTTGGGGCAGGATCTGTTGCCGGATACCGGCTCACCGACTCATCGCTAAATACCGTTGATCGAGTAGTGCATTACGCGTGCGGATACGGCGTCGGCAACGCCACGATGAGCTCGACACTCAACCGATCGTTGCAGGAGGCGGACATGCAAGAAGTGATACGGGCCGGCGCCTGGTGCAACGGCGAAGTCGCCTATCTGGCGTGGGACATGGCCAACCCACTGACGGATTGCCTGGGGTTCATGGTGACCAGAGTGCACGAAACGGGAGCCGACGCGGGACAGCGCCGCGTGCTGCCGACCTGGTTGGCATTCAATGACCAAAGCAACCCGCACTGGATCGAACAAGACTCCTCGGTCTGGCCGATCCAGAGCTTCCAGTGGCGCGACCTGACACTGCGGCGCAGCCGCAACACCACCGCGGTACGACCAATCGGCTTCGCTGTGCACTACGAGATCGTGCCGGTCGGCCCGGACGGACCCGGACGCACCCCGGTGCCGCCCTCGGCGACTGCGCATTACCAGGGCACCGACGGCACGCCCAACTACGAAGGTCCCGAGCATCCCCTGTTCATGATCGGCGAACCCACCATCACCAACACCATCGAGGTCACCCACGACTACGGCGCGGCATCGGTCGCCTTCACCAACGGGATCCTGTCCACCCAGAACCTGGTGCGCCAACTGGAATCAGTGCACAAAGCACCCCCGGCTCAACTGATCGCCAATACCCGCGCCGCCGACCACACCACCCGCACGAAAGCCGTCGCAGCGCGCGACGAGCACCTGCTGTCGACACTGAAAGCCGAAATCGCCGACCCAGCCTCGAAGATCCGCACTTTTCTCGACGGCGACGTATTCGCATTCGTCACCAGACTGATAGACCGCAGCCAAACCGAAGGCGGCACGGTGTATCTGGCGCTCTACGAACTCGCCGACCTGCCACTGGTGGACCAGCTCGTACAAGCCGTCGCCGCCGGCCGCGCCCAAGTCATCCTGACCAGCACCGGCAGCCTCAACCCCAACCCCAAAAACATACCGCCCGACCAACGTCAGCCCGCCGTATGGGACACCGAGAACGACCTGGCACGCGCACGCCTGCACGCCGCCGACACCCACACCCCGCCACATGTGGTCGACCGGATGTTCACCAACTCCGCCCGCATCGGGCACAACAAGTTCGCCGTCTACGTCGCCGCCGACGGCACCGCTGCCGCAGTGATGACCGGCAGCACCAACTGGACACCAACCGGCCTGTGCACCCAATCGAACAACACCATCCTGATCGAGGACCCAGCATTGGCCGCCGACTACTGGCAGTACTGGAAAGATCTGCGCGCGGACGAGCAGCCGCCGCGTGAGCCCCTCACGGTGACCATCGACGGCAAACCAGTCACCGGGGCGGCGGGCGACTCCGCCAAACAAGGCCCGACACTGCGGAGTGCCGATGCCACCGCGCTGCCCGAACGCAACCTCGACGGCGGTGGCACCGCCCAGCTGTGGCGCTCCCCCAACACTGCGAAAACTTCAGTCCCGTCGCACGATCCCACCCGGCCGCCAGACCTCGCAGAGGTGTACCGGCTGATGGATCAGGCCAACGACGCGGTCTTCTTCCTGACCTTCATGCCAGGAGTTTCCGGGAAGAACAACATCATCGGCGAGGCCGCCGACCTCGCCGCCAACACCAACAAACTGATACTTGGCGCGATCAGCGATCCCGCGGCTATGCCGCCTCCCACGGCGGGCCCGGGCCCGACCACCTATGTCGACGCCGAAGGCGTCACCCGCAAATTGCCGCCACCCGCGATCTGGTGGCCTGGCGGGGACAACAGCCGCGTAGTGATGATCCGTGCCGCCGCGATACGGGTGCCGTTCGGCAATTTCCGCCCCGAGCTGCTCAGTGCCGGGCACGCGATCATCCACGACAAGATCATCGTCATCGACCCCTGCGACGCCGACAACTGCGCCGTCATCACCGGCAGCCACAACCTCGGATACAAGGCGTCCTACTGTAACGACGACAACCTCGTGATCGTGCGGGGCAACCAAGCCCTGGCCATCGCTTACGCTGTGCACGTGCTCGACCTCTACGACCACTACGTATTCCGAGCCCGCATTGAGCAGAATCTGCGCGACAAACTGGCCGGCGGCAGTATCCATTCGCTGGCCGACAGTCAAACCAGCGGCGACCCAAGCGGGCTGCTCAAGCTGGACAGCAGTTGGCAAGACGCGCATTTCGCGCCGGACCGACCGCGCTCAGCGTTGGACTACTTCCTCGACCGCGCACCCCAGCCGGTAGCATGAAAGTCACCCGCCGCCAATGAAACTGAACCGGAACCGCCTGTGGATATGAGTCCAACCACAGTGACCGAAGTCCTCGCACGCATGCGAGACATCGCCTCAGACCTGCCGACGAGCGACGGTGCCGGCGTGTTCAACGGCGTATATCTGAAGGTGACCGAAATGGTGCAGGACCGCCTCACCGCGGGCGGTTTTTTTCGTGACGATGCATTCATCAGCGACCTGGACGTCCGCTTCGCCGACTACTGGTTCAGCGCGTACGACGCCTCTAGCGAGAAACCGAAGGCCTGGGCTCCCCTATTCACTGCTCGCGCGAACACAAAGATACTGCCGATTCAATTCGCGCTAGCCGGTATGAACGCGCATATCGAAAACGACCTGCCGCTTGCCGTTGTCGCCACGTGCACGGCGCGAGGATGCGACCCCGACGACCCAGGCGTACGCGACGACTACAACACAGTCAATAAATTGCTGGCCAGCGTCGAAGCCGAAATCCGGCGGTCATTCCTGACGGAAGTCGAAAACTCGATCGACAACCACTTTGAACCCGTCACGCATCTCATCTGCTCGTGGGACATTGAGAAGGCCCGTGACTTCGCGTGGCTGACCGCAGAGACGCTGTGGGAACTACGACGGGTCAACCACCTATCCGATGCATTCGTCGAAACACTCAGCAGCACAGTAGGAATGGGCTCTCAGTTGCTGTTAACCCCGGCAATCCGGTGGTCACCCCCATAGCGGCAACCCAGTTCGCGGAGACGGGCTGGCAACTAAGCCAAGCCGTTATTTGAGAAACTCGCGCTGGTATTCACTCGAATCGCCGTGCCAAAAGCGCCTTGGACCGCCGCGCTTCCGTCATGATCAGGCCCGATGCGTATTTTGGCGATGCTCCTGGTGCTGATGTTGCTGCTGGCGGCCTGCGGCCAACCCGCCGGTTCGGTACGCACCGCCAGCATGCGCGCACAGCTTGCCGACGTCCCTAACGAGATCCCCGTCGCAGGTCCGGTGAACCCCGACCCACGGGTGGGCCCGATCTTTCTGGGAGTCTTCAATCTGCACACCTGCACAGGCTCCGTGGTGCACTCGTCCACGGGCGACCTGATACTGACCGCTGCGCACTGCCTGGCCAAGGGTTTCACGACAACCTTCGTTCCCGGTTTCGCCAACGCGGCCGCACCTTCCAACGTCTGGACGGTTGACGCCGTCTATCTCGATCCACTTTGGGTCGCGTTCAAGGATCCGCGAGTCGATTACGCCTTTGCGCGAGTCAGCCGCCCCGGCGGCGGATCGATAGAGGCGCAGGTGGGCTCCGCACTGCTGCTAGGCAGTGCACCCGCACCGGGTAGTCAGGTCAGGCTCATCGGCTATGCGGCCGGCGTCGGGGGCACTCCGATCGGCTGCCAAACCAGCACGGGGATCACCCTCAGGGGCTACCCCTCGTTCCTGTGCGCGGGCCAAGTCGACGGCACCAGCGGCTCGCCGTGGATCATCGGGTCGACGGTCACCGGGGTCACCGGCGGCCTCAGGCGCGGCGGGTGCACGCAATGGGTGTCGTATTCAGCGCCGTTTAACGAACGCACCGCAGCGCTGCTGGCCCGTGCCGAAGCCGGTGGCCGGAGCGAGGCCGCGCCGCTCGCCTTCCTCGGTTGCTAGTTGCCGGTCTGCCAGGAAAAGGTGGTCACCCCGTCAATCGACTAAATTGCGGGTCGACGACGGGCGCGTGCAGGTTCCAGGTGGGAAATGCTCGGCGCAGCCGCTGCGGGCCACTGATGGTGACATCGCCGGTTCGAAGCACATCTCGCCAGGTTCGAGCACCCCGGTGCCAGTCGACGAACGCTTGCGATCTCGCCTCAACGATCAGATCAGGCCGCCCGCCCTGATCGGAGTGACACATTTCGGCGCTGCCGTGCTCGACCAGCATCCAGAACCGCCGGTTCCTTGGCCGCTCTTCAGGAAACTTGAAAGCAACCACGACCCGGCCATCGGGCAGCGCAGACCGGTTGACCTGCACCTGGCACAACGTCCACAGCGCAAACGCGGGATCGGATTGTTCTGCCGTCACGTGTACCCACCGTTCGCCCCATGCCCCGAGTGCGCCGATAACCCCGACGAGGTCAGCGCCGGCTTCGGTGAGACGGTAGTGGTACCCGCGGCCATCGGGCTTGAGCCGCGTTTCGATGACTCCGGCACGTTGCAGTTCGCCGAGCCTCTTGAGCAGCATTGACCGAGACATCGCCGGCACGCCGTTAGCGATGGCGGAGAAGGTATCGGCGCCAAACATCAGATTGCGCACGATCAACGGATTCCATCTCTCGGCAACGATCTCCGACGCGACAGCGACAGGACAGTACTGGCGATAAGTGGCCATGTCATCGATTATGCAACACCACGGACATCGGTCGAGTTCTAAATCAGAACTTGACGACGCGACTCCCGCCAGATGGCCGGAGTCACCTCCATCCGAGCGCCTTAGCAGCCGCCGCAGTACGCAACTCGGTCAGCCAGGCAGTTAAAACCCGTCGACGCTCCAGCCCATGGAATTGAGGGCAGTATGCGCTTTCTGCCGCATTGATGAAGAATCTCGCCTGAAAGAGCCATAGATGCAGGTCTGCCATGACAGGACCCAGGGCCGGAAAGGTCCAACCAGGTACGTTGCCAGCTAGATAAGAGCCGGCAACGTCGTCGCAAATGGTGTGACCTTCCGCGATCGGCTGACTTGGATCACCGGTAATTCTCTGACCGGCAAGAGCTTTCACGAAAATATCGTCGGCAGTGTCGGAACGTGCGACGCCCGTGGGCACAAGGATGATTGCCAGCAAGACCCAGCAAATGTATGCGGACAATTTCATGTTGGTTTTCAACCGTTCTCGTCGCGCTCGTTCGCGAAGCGGTCGCATTAGGTAGCCACCTTGATCAAAGTTTGTCGTCCCGTTTACAGTTTTCGGCCACCGCTGGTACCGGTAAATCCAGGTAATCCCGCAGCTCCAGCGGGACTTCCGGATCCGCCAGCACCGCCGAGTCCGGCAGCTCCAACGTTGCCGCTCTTGCCGGTCGAACCGCCGGTGCCACCGTCACCTCCGGCGCCGCCGGGAGCGCCAGCGAGGCCGGCGCCTCCGCTGCCGCCCGCACCGCCGCTGCCTGCGTTGCCCGCGACGAGTCCGCCGTCGCCGCCACCGCCGCCGTCGCCCCCGAGGGCGCCGGCTACGGGGCCGGCGGCGCCGTTCCCGCCAACTCCGCCGACCCCACCGTTGCCGAAGAAAATGCCCCCGTCGCCGCCACCGCCGCCGTCACCGCCAAAAACTTCCCCGATGCCCTCGAGTTGTGCGGGGTTGTCATTGACCCCACTGATTCCGCCGGCGCCGCCGGCCCCGCCGTTGCCGACCAGGAGGGACTGGCCGCCGCCACCGCCGGGGCCGCCAGAGGCGCCGATCCCGTCGGTGGTTCCGCCTGCACCGCCGACTCCGCCTAAGCCGCCATTACCGATTAGGGCTTCACCGCCCTGTCCGCCCTCGCCGCCGTCCGCGCCGACGAGTCCGCTGGTTCCGCCTGCCCCGCCACGCCCGCCGGAGCCACCGGTGCCCGATATCGCCTCGCCGCCGTTTCCACCGGCGCCGCCGTTAGCTCCGGTGCCCGGAGTCGTTCCGCCGTTCCCGCCGGCTCCACCCGCTCCGGCGTGGCCGAACGCTGTGGAACCCCCGACACCGCCGGTTCCGCCGTTAGCCCCGGTGCCCGGAGTCGTTCCGCCGTTCCCGCCGGCCCCACCGACGCCGCCGTTACCGAATATTGATTGACCCCCGGCGCCGCCCGCGCCGCCCTCAGCGCCTGAAGTTGTGGCGGTTCCGGCGTTTCCGCCGGCCCCACCGGCGCCGCCGTTGCCCAGGATCGCCTGGCCGCCGGCGCCACCAGACGCCCCAGCCCCGCCGGCCCCGCCCGCACCACCATTGCCGAACAGCCCGGCGGCCCCGCCATTGCCACCCGCGACACCGCTGCTCGTTTCCGAAAAGCCGGCACCACCATTGCCCGATAGCAGCCCGCCGGCTCCGCCGTTCGGGTCGGCCGCGGTGCCGCTGGCGCCATTGCCGATCAACGGGCGACCCAGCAACGCTTCGGTGGGGGCATTGATGGCCTTAAGCGCAGTTTGCTCGGCGTTTTCGACCTCGGTGTTCAAATACTGTGCCGCGCCGCCATGCAGCAACTGCACGAACTGCTGATGGAATGACGCCGCTTTTGCGCTGAGATCCTGAAAGCCCTCGCCATAAGCGCTGAACAGCGCCGCGATGCCGGCAGACACCTCGTCGGCACCCGCAGCCGCTATGCCCGTGGTGGGCAATGCCGCAGCATCGGTCGCTTCGCCGATCGTCGTGCCGATATTCGCCAAATCCGTGGCCGCCGCCGACATCGCCTCCGGCACAACGCTTAGAAACGACATGCGCTCAACCTCTCGTGACGACAGCAGAGGGCCTTGGCATCAGGGCTTTCCGCAAGCCCCGACGTGCTACGACTGAGCCGTCCGCGCCGGCGCCGCTGACGGGGAAGTCGTGGCGCTGGTTGAGTTCTGCCGAAAGTCTGGCCCAATTGGCCACTCGCGTTTGGTCGATCACACCGTGTTTGACACCTTGACCGTGTCCACTTCTTCGCTCGGTTTGCGTCGTCTTCTATGACGCTCGCCACACAAACCGCAACGAAGACGCCACGGCGCACTGAGCACCACCAGCTCAAGCGCTGATCGGCAAATATGTCACCGATCTTCCAGCAACTGGGCCTCTGGAACTGCGAACCGCCGCGCGCGCAGGCTGACTCCGCTTTTGTGGCCGTGTCTCTGATCGTTCAGGCAGCCCGGCAAGCGATCTCCCATGCCACGGCCACAGGGCAGTACTGACGATAGGCGGCCACATGGTCGGTTGGGCCCGACCGCTGACATCGGTGAGGTACTAAATTAGAACTTGCGGCGCAACTACATCATCTGATCATGTAACTATGAGCACCGAATGTTGGGACAGCGACGCGGAGTTGACGGCGCGATTCGAACGCGATGCGATCCCGCTGCTCGACGACCTCTATAACGCCGCTCGAAGGCTCACCCGCAATCGCGCTGACGCCGAGGATCTCGTTCAGGACACGATGCTCAAGGCCTACAGTCAATTTCACTCGTTCCGTGAAGAATCGCGTCTGCGCGCATGGCTTTGTCGCATCATGCACAACACATGGATCAATAACCATCGAAAGTTGCGGTCCCGCCCAACGGAGCACCTTAGCGGCGACATCGGCCACTGGCAGCACGAGGCACGGCTCCGCCATTGTGACTCGGCAGGGTGCCGCGCAGCAGAGCTCGACGTACTCGAAAGCCTACCGGATCGCAAGATCGTCGAAGCGCTCGAAACGTTGCCCGAAAGCCTTCGAATGACCGTCTACTATGCCGACGTCCACGGTTACCTCTACCGAGAGATCGCAGAGACATTAGACATTCCTATTGGGACCGTAATGTCGCGCCTACATAGCGCGCGCCGCAGGCTGCGTGCGTTGCTGGTTGACGTGGCTCACGATCACGGCCTCGCCTAAGCGTTAGTCACGGCCGGCGTCAATAATCTTGTTCGTTAGGCCATTTGGATTGGTGAGATGTACCTCGTGGCCGCCGGGCATCCGCACCATCCGGTAGAGGCCGAGCCGGCCCATCATCTTCGGAAGCCAAAGCCAACCCCATTCGCCTGCCGATACGGCAGTGTCCTCGGTTGGGAGGAGATAGCTGCGAGGAATGTCTAAGGCGTAGAACTTCTTGAGATCTAGTGGTTCGATGAACGGCTGGCTCGGTTCGGGCGACAGCCGGTTGTAGCATGCGCGGGCAAACTCCAGATCGGCATCATTCATGAATACCTCGCGCCAGATTGGGAAGGGAAGCATGATTGTTGCGTCCGGCGATTCCGCTGCGAGCCTGTCAAACAGATTGCGATAGTCCGGCGGAACATTGTCATAGAGGCTTTCACCGTCATCCGGTATGAAGCCAGCATAAAACACGAGACGCCTGATGCGATCCGAAATCATCTCTGCCGCTTTGCTAATGATGGTTCCCCCGAAGCTGTGACCGACCAGAACGATGTCGGTCAAATCGTTGTCGACGATGAAATCGACGATCGAACGGGTCGATTCGGAGTGGCTGACTCGCTTGTCGACGCCCTTGCCGTGGCCGGCGATGGTGGGCGCAAAAGCGGTGTGGCCAAGGAACTCTAGACGTTTGATGATCTGGTCCCAGCACGATCCGTCGTGCCAGGCTCCGTGGACCAAAACGAACGTTGTCATGCCGAGATAGACACCGCACCTTGGCATGTTTATTCGTCGGCCGGCGCTAACTCCGGTAGCTCGCGCTGGATCATGGGGTCGACGGTCACCGGGGTGACCGGCCGCCCGTGCCGAAGCCGCTGGCCAGAGCGAGGTCGTGCCGAATAGGCATTGCGCGATTCCGCAGACCGTTCCCACGCAATAGGCTGGGCGAGTGGACTTCGAACTTCACCGCAACGACCTACATACAAGCCGGTTCCTACACAACGACCCGCCGTCGCCGGACGACGGCGAGGCCCTGCTTCGCGTCGAGTCCTTCGGGCTGACATCGAACAACATCACCTACGCGGTCTTCGGCGAGGCGATGAGCTACTGGAACTTCTTCCCGGCCTCTGATCCCGAATGGGGGAAACTGAATGTCTGGGGCTACGCACACGTCGAGGATTCGCGGCACCCCGACGTGGCGCCGGGCATGCGTGTATACGGCTATTTGCCGTGCGCCAGCCATCTGCTGGTGGTCCCCGACCGTGTCAACGAGAAAGGGTTCGTCGACGCGGCCCCGCACCGCGCCACGCTGCCATCGGCCTACCAGGGCTACCGTGACGTCGAGACCGACCCCGTCTACTCGGCCGACTTAGAGGCAGAACACATCCTGTTCTTTCCGCTGTTCTTCACGTCGTTTCTCATCGATGACTTCCTCGCCGACGAGGGCTTCTTCGGCACGGACACGATCGTGATCTCCAGCGCCTCGTCTAAGACAGCGATCATCGCGGCCTACCTGCTGGCCAAGCGTAAGGGCATCGAGACTGTGGGCCTGACATCCGCGAGCAACCGCGAGTTCGTCGAGGAACTGAATGTCTACAGCTCGGTATACGCCTACGACCAGGTCTCGCAGCTTCCAGGCGAGCGCGCCGTCTATGTCGACATCTCGGGCGACGGGGCAGTCCGCAGCGACATCCACGCCCACTACGGCGACCGCCTCGCTCACAGCGCCGCGGTCGGTATGACCCACTGGACCAAGATGGCGCAGGGAACAGGCGATCTCGACGGACCGCGCCCCGTCTTCTTCTTCGCCCCGGACCGGATCAAGAAGCGTGGCGCGGACTGGGGCCCGGCGAAACTCGACCAGAACGTCGCCGACGCATGGACGCCGTTTGCGAAATGGGCGTCGAATTGGCTTCGCGTTGAACGGATCTCGAGCGAAGACGACATCCAGCGGGTGTATCTGGAGCTCCTCGACGGAAAAGTCGACCCAGCGGCGGGCACTGTCGTGGATCTGTGAGGCTTCCCCCGCATCGAGGCCATCGCGACACATTTGATCAAGGCGCTCCGTCCCGTGAATACGGAAGGCATACTTCTTTCGACGACGACCGACGTGGGAGAGGCGTTGCATGGCAACCAAGGGCAAGGACAGTCATCAGCTTTCGGAGCACCCGATTCTGGCCAAGCTGCTCACCGAAGGCGGGCCGGACGTCAAGGCGTATCGCGGTTATGTGGGCGCCTCCGGGCGAGAGGGATACCTCACTATCTATCCGAGCCTGGCAGACCTGGCAAGAAGTTTTGAGATCCGGGAATCCGACATCCTGCACGTCGAGGACATTCCCGAGGCCTTCGCGCCGTTCGGGGCCATCATGATCTGGGTACGCGCGGATGCTGACGTGGCGGCACGGGTTGTGGCAACGTCCACCGCAATGGCGACAGCCAACGCAGCCGAGAGGATCGAGAGTCGGCACGGCCGGCTCCGCATGCTGCGCCAGGCGCCGATCGAGGCTTCCGCTGATCCGTGCACATCCAACTGCGAATGCGTCTCCGGCTGCGATCCTTGTATAAGCAGCTGCCGGTGGACCTGTCACACTCGCAAGGTGTAGACGGTGAGTTGACGACGATGGCCACGCCGCAGGAAATTGTCGATGCGCGTCCCGCCGTTTTCGACGCGCTCGACTTCGAGGCTCCTTACCTGGTCGAGAAGTTGGTGAAGGATCGCGTCGTCGACTCGGCCGAGCAGGGCAGTGCGCTGTTCACCGAGGTCAAGCGGTATCTGGTGCTGAACCAGGTCGACCGGACCAAGGCCTGGAAAATGTACTCGCTGCGCGTGGACGAGGTGTGGCACCAGTTCGTCCTTTTCACTGTCGAATATTCCGCGTTCTGCGACAAGTACTTTGGCCATTACGCCCACCACGCGCCGAGCAACGCTCCCGACCCGGGATTCGAAGATCGAGCACCGGAAGCCACCTTCGCCGAATTCGGGGATCGATACCGGGAGATTTTCGGCGTCGAACTGCCGGACGTTTGGGACGACTCGACCTCCGTCACGCCGCATCGGCGGATCTTGAACGACCGTGCCCGACAACTCGAGTTGGGCTCGACCGACGACATGATCGATCTAATCGGCCGCAACGGTCGAGTTCTGTTCAGCGTCAGCGAGATCGCCCGGGACGCGTTGCGATTCATTGTCGATACGGGCGCTTTCTATGTCCGGGAGCTGCCGGGCGGCCTCACCGACGACGAAAAGGTCGCGCTGGTCGCGACATTGGTCGACATGAAGCTGCTTCGTGTCGGCTGACCGTCACGTTTCGCGGCGTCCGTCCTACGCACTTCACTGTCGCGATCACACGCCGAACGCGCTCGTCGTCGAGGCCGTCTCGTTACTCGGAGGGTTCGCCGGCGGTAGGGCCCTCGACATCGGGGCCGGATCGCTGAGCTCCTCTCGCCACCTGCTGTCGGCCGGATTCATCGTCGACGCCGTCGATCCCGATCCGCACGCGGCTGAACTCGCCGCCGCACTGGGTAACCCTCGACTGCTCCTGCAGTGCGCCGATATCCGGGACGTCGAATTGGCGGAGCGCAGCTACAACATCATTGTCGCGATGCACGTGCTGCATTTGATTCCGCGCGCAGACCTCCACACGCTCATGCCGAAAATCGCCAACTGGCTCATTGACGGCGCCATCTTCTGCGCCACGTTCCTGGGCACCCGCGACTCCTGGGCCCCGACGCCCTGGCGCGCCACGGTACTGCGTCCGGACGAGGTGCTCGAACTGGCGTCAGGTCTTGAGGTGATCCGCCTGGACGAGCTCGAGTACGACGGCACCAACGTGCTCGGAGAGCCAAAGCACTGGCACACGCTGCGCTGCCTCTTTCGGAGTTCGGCGCGCTGACAGCGGGCGCGTCTACGACTTTGCTCCATCTGTTTCCGAGTCGAGGCCAAGTGTCGAGGCCGGTGATCTCGAACTAGCCGCGGCAGGTCACGTCTCACGGCTGTTGCCTCGGCCGGCCAGTTCGGCTTGCCGAGATTGCCCATCGCCTCGCCGGCGGCGCAGGTTTGCGACCGCAACCCGGTAAACAAACGCGGGATGGAGTAGGCGAATCGGGCGGTCGATGAGGCCGTTGACCTTGAAGAAGCGAGCGGCGACAACGGGGTCGGACTCACAGGCGGTCAGCGCCCAGTCCACAAGCCGGGTGGTAACGCGCATCGACCTCGACCGTCGCCCTGCCACCCCCGGGAAGGCCAGGTCAAGGCTCGCTACCATCTGCCAGGCCACGCCAATCGGTTTCGCCGAGGCGCGAAAGTATCGCCGGGGCAGGTCGGTGCCGCCGCAACGCAGACAGTCCCGCAGCGCGGCAGCGTCCAGAGCGGCCACCGTCATTCCTTGCCCGTAGACGGGGTTGAAGCTGCAGATCGCGTCGCCGCAGACCAGCAGACCGTCCGGGAGTCGGGGCATCTTGTCGTAGCGTCGCCACTGGCTGGACGGCATACGGTGATGTGCCACCTCGCCGATTGGTTCGGCGCCCCGCATTGCCGCAATCAGGTGGTCGGGGCAGTACTCCTGGGCGAATGACAGCATGCCGGCCAGGTCGCGAGGCGGCTCGTGCCCGACCATCCCGAACACCGTGAACATCCACGTATCGTTCTCGTTGCCGGTCAGAAACATCCCGGTTGGCCGGCCCGGCGCAGGGCTGATGTCGACCAGCATCTCCTTCAGCGTGCCCCGGGGGATCCGCAGCAGTTGGCTTACGTAGGTCGTATGCATGACGATGTGGTCCTCGACCGGTCGGCCGTACCCGAGGCTCTCCAGAAAAGCAGGCGTGTGGGCACCTCGGCCCATCGCGTCCACGACTACATCCGCAGTCAACTCTCGTTCGGCACCGCTGTCGCGGCTGACCACCCGCGCTCCGGTGACGCGATTCCGATCCGCCGTCGACTTCAACTCGGCTACTTCATGGCCGCCCAGAATCGTCACGTTCCTAATCGCGTGTAGGCGCCGCAGGACATGGCATTCCAGAAACAGCCTGCTCGGCATGTACACCGCCAGCGCCTTAGGCTCAAGTCCTATCTTGCCCGACCTGAGCATTTCGTGGCCGCCGAACGACAAGTGAAGCTCGGAGAGCTCCCCGTCGTCCCAAACGGGAGCACCATCGGCCACCAGCTCATTGAGGAACCCGGGGAAGAGCTCATCCAAGATCTGCGCACCCCGGGCCAGCAGAACATGGACATGCCGACCCTGCGGTACCCCTTGTCGGATAGCGGGACCGTCCGGCAACACATCCCGCTCGACCACAGTGACGGTCCCGAAGAAATCAGCCAGAACCCTCGCGGCAAGCAGCCCGCCCATGCTCGCCCCGAGGACGACCGCGTGGTCACCCAGTTCTGGCATGGCGAAAACTCCTGAGTCGAAGTCGGACATTCGTCATCGTTGGCCGAACCACCCCCAAGAACGTACCAACCGACCTCCGGCAATTACACAGAATTGGTTGATCAAGGCTCTTTTTGCCTCCGCGCCGTGGTGATGTCGTGTGGCCGGGCACCCGACAATGATCAAGGGTTTGTGAGAGTCGTTGTGGTTCACTGATTTTCAGAACTTACTTGGGCGCAGCGTCATAGCCGGGGCGCAACGACAGTCGCGTCCGCGTTGGCCATGAGTGCTTCGAAGCCGGCGTCTGCTGCCTTGGCGCGGTGGCGTTCCATGAAGTTCCGAAAGCTGTTTTCGTCGCCGTGCGCCCGCGCGAGCAGCGCCCGCGAACGCAACAAGGGGAGTTCGTGGAGCACGAAGCCGGGATCTGTGGGTACCGCGGCCAGTCGGTCGATCGCCGCCTGCGCCTCGTCTTGGTCAGCAGCGGACCCGCGTCGAACTAGCAGTTCCACCAGAACGTTGGTGGCCCTTCCGCGCCAGATCATGTCACCGCTTTCGTACGCGCCGTCCACGACTGCCCGCACCATTTCAATGGCACCATCGAGATCACCGTTGCGGGCCTTCTCCATCGCAAACTCGGGGTCGACGATTGTCAGCGCGCTCAGGGAGAACCGCTCCGTCACGGCGGCGTTGCGGGCCTCGGTGAACAGGTCGAGGCCCGCCTCGCGTTGCGGGCCGTCGCAACTAACCAGGGCGAGGCCTCGGCTGAGTCGGCCCATTCCGAGAACGAAGTCTTCGCCGGAACGCTCGGCGATGCGCAGCGCCTCGGCCGTCTCGCGCATGGCGGTCGCATCGGGCGGCAGCGCCCCGAATGGAATGGAGGCAACGTACTTCCACAAGAGGGCAAAAACATAACTCGTCGCGTCGAGAGGAGCGGCCATCGCGATTGAGGTGGCGGCGTCGTCTTGCCAACCCCGGATTCCCAGGCACATCTTGACGTGGCCCCGCATCGCGATCGCCGTACTCAGCGGTGAGCCGAAGATCAAGTTGCCCTTGGTGGGGTCGCCGTCGGCCAAATCGATGAGTCGATCCGCCAATCGCAGCGCCTCGATCATCTCGCCCGCCTGGCATTTGGCGTAGATCGCCGCGAACAGCAGAGCGACGGTTAGCGTCGGATCTCCGATCGATTCGAGTAGCTCGCTCTGCTCGGAGGCCACTTGGGCCGCCTGGCGGAAGCTGTTATGAAAAGTCAACGCCATGATGAACCCGGCCATGCCGATCGCCAGCGACACTTTGTCGTCAGCCGCTGTGCACAGATCTCGCAGTTCGTCGAAACCGGTGTCGGCGATGCTGCCCCCGACCTGCCACAGGGTGCCGCATAGCAGGTTGCGGGGCGCGATCCGCATCGACGTCCGATCTGGGGCGTCGGCCGGTAGCCGGTCGGCGACCTGGCGGGCCCGCTGCCAGCTCGTGCGGGCAGCGCGAATGTCGCGCATGGCCGACCAGGTGCCGGCGCGCATATGCCAGCCGAACGCCGCACGCAGATCCCCGGCAGCCTCTAGGTTTTCGGCGATCAGGGCGGCGTTCTCGTCAACCGAGTCCGGCTCCTGCTGTTCGATCGCAAGGGCCAAACGGCGGTGCAGCTCGGCGCGCCCAGACTTCAACTGCGACTCGTAGGCCACGGCGCGGATCAACGGGTGCCGAAACGCATACTCGGCGTGCGGCATGAACATCACCTGATCGATCAGCTCCACCTGCAGCAACTCGTCGATAGCCTCCGATCCCTCGGTGTCACCCAGTAGGGCGGCCAGCAACTCGGGCCTGAACCGCTCACCGATGACCGAGGCGGCATACAGCAACTGTTTGGCCGGCCTACCGAGGCGGTCGACGCGGGCGGCGATGGTGGCCTGCAGAGTGCCCGGCACGCTGATGTCGGCGGCGTCATCACGGCAGAGGTAGGCGCCGCGATCGCCGTCCAGCACACCGCGTTCAGCCAGATCACGCACCATCTCCTCGGCGAAGAACGGGTTCCCGGCGGCCCGGTCGGCGATCCGGGCGGCCAGAGCACCCACCGACGGGTCGGTACCCAGCAGCTCGGCGGTCAACGCGGTGGTCTGCGCTGAGTTCAGCGGCGCCAGCGAGATCGTCTGAGCGCCCGGTGTCCGCGACAGCACGCCCTCGTATTCGGGGCGGTAGGTGATCAGCCCCAGTGCGCGGCTTTGCGGCACCACCATGACGAACTCAGCGAGCATGGCCTCACTGACTTCGTCGATCCAGTGCACGTCCTCGATCACATACTGCGCCGGCGTAGTGCGGGCCAGGGCGGCGGCGTTCAACAAGGCCGCCAACCGGCGCCGCCGGGCATCGGGGGTGATGGCGGGCAGTGCGATGTCGGGATCACCGATCCCCAGCAGATCATCCAGCAGCAGCAGATCCTCGGGGTTGGCGTCGGGGATGCCGGCCCGCACCCGAGCCCGACCCGCGTGCTCGTCGAGGTCGCTGACCCCGAACACCGTCCGCAATAGTCGCGCCACCACCAGGAACGGGACCTCGCGGGTATGAGATTCGCAGGAGACGGTGAACACGTCGACCCCGCGGCCGATGGCAAGCGTCACGGCCTCGCGCGCGATACGGCTCTTGCCGATACCGGGAGGGCCGACAACCCCGGCCACACACCCGGCACCGCTGATCGCCTGATCGAGGATGCCGGTCAGGGTGTTCAATTCCCAGGTACGCCCGACCAGGGTCGGCTCGCGCCGGCCCATCTGCCTGCGCTCCGCAGCCGCCCGGAGCAGCCGACGCGCGCGCAACGGCTCCTCGGCGCCCTTGACGTGCACCCACTCAGGTTCCCCCAGCACGGTGGCGTGCTCGACCAGCCGTGCGGTGGACTCGCCGAGCATCACCCCGCCGGGCGGGGCGGCCGACTCCATCCGTTGTGCCAACACGACCTGCTCGCCGACCGCGGTGTAA
>DATMMZ010000242.1:0-7669 GCA_035569455.1 Mycobacterium sp.
ACGCCCAGCGTCGTGGAGATGATCGAGGATCTGCTGACTCCGCACGCCGGGCTGGCTATCGCCGAACGCGAGGTCGAGCAGACCGAGGTCGGCGGATCCCCACGGCATCTGAGCGACATCGTGCTGGGTGTGGTGCGCGACGGTCACCTGCTGCGCATCGGTGCACCCGAGGTGGACGCCATTGAGGCCTCCGACCGGCTGCTCTACATCCGACACGTGAGCCACTAGTGGCGATCGCAAGCGCGGCGGAGCCGGGCGCAGCGGGTCGCCACCAGAGGGGTCTAGTGGGTCGTGACGAGGGCACTGGGGCCTAGCGTGGACTTCCAGCTGCAAAGTGTTCCATTACTGTCGCGCGTCGGCGCCGATCGGGCCGATAACCTGCGCACCGATGTCGAGGCGGCTATAGCGGGGTGGGCGGATGCGGCCCTACTGCGCGTGGATTCCCGTAATCAGGTGCTAGTCGCCAACGGCAGGGTGGTGCTCGGCTCGGCGGCCGCGCTGGCCGACAAACCGCCGCCGGACGCGGTATTCCTCGCCCGCATCGAGGGTGGCCGCCATGTCTGGGCCGTCCGAGGTGCGCTGGAAGCGCCCGAGGATCTCGACGTGCAAGCCGAGGTGCTGAACCTCCGCAGCCTTGGCCCGATCCTCGACGACACCAGCAGCCAACTGGTGTCGTCGGCGATCGCGCTATTGAATTGGCATGACAAGGCACGATTTAGCGCAGCGGACGGCTCACCGACGAAACTGGCCAGGGCGGGCTGGGCACGAGTCAACCCGGTCACCGGTCATGAAGAGTTCCCGCGCATCGACCCCGCGGTGATCTGCCTCGTCCATGACGGCGGCGATCGTGCGGTGCTGGCTCGCCAGGCGGTGTGGCCCGAGCGGATGTTCTCGCTGCTGGCCGGGTTCGTCGAGGCCGGCGAGTCGTTCGAAGTCTGCGTCGTGCGAGAGATCCGCGAGGAGATCGGCCTGACCGTCCGCGATGTGCGTTACCTGGGCAGCCAGCCCTGGCCTTTCCCGCGTTCGCTGATGGTCGGCTTCCATGCCATCGGTGACCCGGACCAGGAGTTCTCGTTCAACGACGGCGAGATCGCCGAGGCGGCTTGGTTCACCCGCGATGAGGTGCGCGCAGCGCTGGAAGCCGGCGATTGGAGCAGCGCATCGACCTCGAAACTGCTGCTGCCCGGGTCGATCTCGATCGCCCGCGTGATCATCGAATCGTGGGCGGCGCTCGATTGAAGCGGCCACAGCATCACTATCAGCCGGCGACCTCGGCGAGCTTTGCTTCGACCTCGCCCGCGCTGGGGTTGGTCAGTGTTGACCCGTCGGCGAACTTCACCGTCGGAACCGTCTTGTTGCCGCCGTTGACCGAGCCAACGAATTCCGCGGCTGTGCGGTCGTGTTCGATGTCAACCTCGTCGTAGGAGATTCCGTTCGCCTTGAGCACTGTCTTGAGCCGATGGCAATAGCCGCACCATGACGTCGTGTAAATGGTGAGCGGAGCATTGGTCATAGCCCGTTAACGTAGCCCCGCGACGATGCATTCCGTGCGGCGGGCGGGAAGAAACGGCGTGGCGACATACCGGGTTTGTCGGCCACCACTGCCAAGATGGACGCCATGCCGATGGTCGCAGACCCAATGACCGCCGGACTGGACGACGAGCAGCGCGAAGCCGTGCTCGCTCCGCGCGGACCTGTCTGTGTGCTTGCGGGAGCCGGAACGGGCAAGACCCGCACCATTACTCACCGGATCGCCCAGCTCGTCGCGAGCGGTCACGTCGCGGCCGGCCAGGTGCTGGCGGTCACTTTCACCCAGCGTGCCGCGGGGGAGATGCGCTCGCGGTTGCGGGCGCTCGGTGCCGCCGCGCTGACTGGTTCCGGTGTCGGGGCCGTGCAGGCCCTGACCTTTCACGCGGCCGCACACCGTCAGCTCCGGTATTTCTGGCCGCGGGTGATCGGTGACACCGGCTGGCAGCTACTGGACAGCAAGTTCGCCGTCGTTGCCCGGGCGGCCAGCCGAATTAGGCTGAATACCAGCACCGATGATGTGCGCGACTTGGCCGGCGAGATCGAGTGGGCCAAGGCATCGCTGATCGGCCCCGAGGAGTACTCGGCCGCAGTGGCCGCCGCCGGTCGCGACACCCCGATGGACGCCGAAAAAATCGCGGGCGTCTACACCGCGTACGAGGCCCTCAAAGTCCGCGACGAATCGGTCACACTGCTCGACTTCGACGACCTGCTGCTCCACACCGCGGCCGCCATCGAGAACGACGGCGTCGTGGCCGAGGAGTTCCGGGACCGCTACCGCTGCTTCGTCGTCGACGAGTACCAGGACGTGACCCCGTTGCAGCAGCGGGTCCTCTCGGCCTGGTTGGGCGATCGAGACGACCTGACCGTCGTCGGCGACCCCAACCAGACCATCTACTCGTTCACCGGGGCCTCACCTCGCTTCCTGCTCGACTTCTCGCGGCGGTTCCCGGACGCCACCGTGGTGCGCCTGGAGCGCGACTACCGCTCCACTCCACAGGTGGTATCGCTGGCCAACCAGGTGATCGCCGCGGCCCGGGGACGGGTCGCGGGCAGCAAGCTGCAGCTGTCCGGCCAACGTGAACCGGGTCCGGCCCCGTCGTTCCACGAGCATCCCGACGAGACTGCCGAGGCTGCCGCGGTTGCGGCATCGATCGCCCGGCTGATCGAATCCGGCATCCCGCCATCCGAGATCGCGGTGCTCTACCGGGTCAACGCCCAGTCCGAGGTCTACGAAGAGGCGCTGACCGAGGCGGGGATCGCCTATCAGGTCCGCGGCGGCGAGGGTTTCTTTAGCCGTCAGGAGATCAAGCAGGCCCTGCTGGCGCTGCAACGTGCGGCCGAGCGTGGCGCCGGCGGCCCATTGCCCGACGTGGTCCGCGGGGTCCTGGAACCGCTGGGCCTGACGGCCGAGGAACCGGTCGGCACACGCGCGCGGGATCGCTGGGAGGCGCTCAAAGCGCTAGCCGAGCTGGTTGACGACGAAGTCGCGCAGCGTCCACAGCTGGAACTTCCTGGGCTGCTGGCCGAGCTCCGGACGCGGGCCGACGCGCGGCACCCGCCGGTGGTGCGGGGCGTCACGCTGGCCTCACTGCACGCCGCCAAGGGACTCGAGTGGGATGCGGTGTTCTTGGTCGGATTGGCCGACGCCACGCTTCCCATCTCGCACGCGTTGGCGCACGGTCCCGAGAGCGAACCCGTCGAGGAAGAGCGTCGGCTGCTCTACGTCGGAATCACCAGAGCCAGAGTTCATTTGGCGCTCAGTTGGGCGCTGGCACGGAGTCCCGGCGGACGCCAGAGCCGTAAGCCGTCGCGGTTCCTCAACGGTATTGCGCCGCAGACGCGTCAAGATCCGGCGCCGAGCAAATCCCGGCGCAGCCGGGCCGCCGCGACCCGCTGCCGGATCTGCAACAACAACCTCACCACGCCGGCCGCGGTCATGCTGCGGCGGTGTGAAACATGTGCCGGCGACGTCGACGAGGAGTTGTTGCTGCAGCTCAAGGCTTGGCGGCTGGACATCGCCAGGGAACAAAAGGTGCCCCCGTACATCGTCTTCTCCGACAACACGCTGATCGCGATCGCCGAGATGATGCCCGGCGACGACGCGGCCCTGATCTCGATTCCAGGTATCGGCGCTCGCAAGCTGGAGCAATACGGGTCCGAGGTGCTGGAGTTGGTTCGCGCCCGCGCCTGAGAAGCAAACGCGCAGGTCAAAAATCGTTTGTCACCGGCGACTGCTACCGTCTACTCTCGAAACGCACCCTGCTGGCTGTGATGATGGCTGGCATCGGCAGGCAATACAAGCAACACGAGAGGAGGCGGCCACGATGATCACTATGAATGCTTTCGGCGTAGGCGTGGCCGGCGCGGCGCCAACCGCGGGAACCTCCCATGCCACCGCCGCCGCTATGACGGCGGCCGCGGGTAAGCACCGCGTCGCCGCCGCGACTGACGCGTCCGTGGATCGGGGCTATACGTAAGCGCTACGTAACCAGCCCGGTTTTCACCAGATGGCCACGGACCCGAAGTCACAAGGATCCGTGGCCACAGTTTTTGGGTTAGCAGCCTCTCAACCTGGTCCGGATCACCGAAGAAGGACAGCCACCAGACCAGGAAGCAGGTGACCAGGACATGTCGGCACTGACGGTCCCCAGACAGCCGCTGCCCGAGTTGCCGTGTCATGCCGATGACCCCGACCTGTGGTTCGCCGACACCCCAGCCGACCTGGAGCGCGCCAAGATGCTCTGCGCGGCCTGCCCGATCCGGCGCCAGTGCCTGGCGGAGGCGCTGGAACGGGCCGAACCGTGGGGGGTGTGGGGTGGTGAGATTTTCGACCGAGGCTCGATCGTGAGTCGCAAACGTCCCCGCGGACGTCCGCGCAAGGGGTTGAGTCCCGCCGCGGCCTAGGCGGTATCAGACAACGGCGGCGTCGGGCTCGGCGAAACCCGGGACCAGCTCCTCCGAGAGTGCCTTGATCGGCACGTGGGCATCCAGCTGGCAGAGAATCGCGGCCACCGACATGATCACCCGCATCGGGATCACCAGCTTGGGTGGTAGGTCCATCTGCCGGGCTGTCCTGATCTGCGACACCGACTTGTCCATCTCGATGGCGGTCATTCTCTGCAGCCACCTACGGGTGTAGTGGAAGACCTCGACCTCGATGGGCTCGACGTACTGGCGCAGCATCTCATCGATGTCGCGCACCGACACCTGCTGGCCCTTCTGGATGAAGCCGGCCTTCTCCATCGTCGGCAACAGCAGGTCATAGTTCTTCTCACGCGCCAACCGAATGGTCATCCCCAGCTCGATCGGAAAACCGCCGGGCATAGGTGCGACGGCGCCGAAGTCGATGACGCCCATCCGACCGTCGGGGAGCAGCATGAAGTTGCCCGGGTGGGCGTCGCCGTGCAACATCTCCAGCCGGCGCGGCGCGTCGAAGGTGAGCTCGAGGAGCCGGGTGCCGATCAGGTCGCGCTGCTTGGGGGTTCCGTGGCGGATGATCTCGGCCATCGGCACGCCCTGCATCCATTCCTGAATCACCACCTTCGGCGAGCTGGCCACGACGTGTGGCACCGCGAAGTGCGGGTGGTTGTCATATGCCTTGGCGAATGCGCGCTGGTTGTCGGCCTCCAGCCGGTAGTCGAGTTCCATTTCGGTGCGCTCGATCAGCTCGTCGACCACGCCTTGAATGTCGGCGCCCGGAGCGAGCTGTTTGGCCACCCCGACCATCCGCTGCATGGTCTTGAGGTCGGCCCGCAGTGCCTCGTCGGCACCCGGGTACTGGATCTTGACGGCCACGTCGCGGCCATCGGACCACACCGCTTTGTGCACCTGGCCGATGCTGGCCGAGGCCACCGGGGTGTCGTCGAAAGAACTGAATCGGTCTCGCCATTTGGTGCCCAGCTGTGCGTCGAGCACCCGGTGCACCTTGTTGGCAGGCAGTGGCGGGGCGTCCTTCTGTAGCTTCGTCAACGCTTCGCGATACGGCTCGCCAAACTGCTCGGGAATCGCGGCTTCCAGCACCGACAGGGCCTGCCCGACCTTCATCGCCCCGCCCTTGAGCTCGCCCAGGACGGTGAACAACTGATTGGCGGCCTTCTCCAGCAGCTCGGCCTGGACCTCGTCTTTCGACTTGCCGGTCAGCCGTTTGCCGAATCCGAGCGCTGCCCTGCCGGCAAAACCGACCGGGATGGTGGCCAGCTTCGCGTTACGTGCGGCGCGGCCACGCTTGATGTCTGCCACACACCCATCATCCATGACGGTTAGCCCGCCGAGGTGTTGATCTGGCAACAACCGATGCGTGTCCGAAGGGTGGTACCGAAAAGCCACGGCAGCAAAACAATAGCAAGCACCGGGATGAGCGCACCTTGGATGAGGACGTTCTCGACGCCCTGGCCAGAGCGTATGCATCAATCTCGACGAACGTTCCGGAGGCAGGGACCACTGAGGTAGATCGGGGATCGGGTTGGCGGCGCGCGGTCAGCAGGAGCACAGCGGATGTCTGGTCCAGTGACGCGCCACGATGCAGCCCGCGTTGAGGTCAAATACCAACGCGGACGCCCCGTTGCGGAAAGCGTCCGCGCTGGTAGACGGGCTATTGGTCACGGCTAGATGGCTCTCAAACCACCTCGTGCCCACAATTTGCCTACACTTTCATCTAACTCGTCGGCAACTCCCGTGAAGTCGTCATCGAAAAGATCTGCGTACACGTCCAACGTCATGGCGGCCGAAGCGCGGCCCAACATTCGCTGCACCACCTTCACGTTGGCGCCCGCGGAGATCGCCAGCGACGCTGCGGTGTGGCGCAGCGCGTGGGCGGTCACCGCCGGGAAGGTCGGATCGATCTTCTGGCACCGCCGCACCGCGCCGCCCAGCCATGACCGGCTGTTCGGCGGCGGCAGGTAACCGCCATCGGCGGCTGGCCAGATCAACTCGTCGCGATCCTTGCCCTCACACGTCCGGGCCAGCTCGTCGATCACGAACGTCGGCACCACCACCGAACGGCTCCTGCCGCTCTTGAGCGTGCCCACCTCGGCGCGCCCGGACACGCACACTGCGTTCTGGTGGCACACGATCCGTCGGCGCAGGAAGTCGACGCTGGACACATGTAACGCTGCCGCCTCGCCCCACCGCAGGCCCACGGTCCCGAGCAGCATCACCAGCGACCCGTACCGGCCCGACTCGATCGCCAGCCCGTGCAGCTGCTCGGCGCTCAGGTAGACGTTGCGACGCCTGGACTTGCGCGGCAGCTTGACGCCACGCGCCGGATTGTTGGCGAGCAGTCGGTCGCGCACCGCGTCGTCGAGAATCCCGGCGAGCACCCCGTGAATGGTGGTGACCCTGGACGGGCTGAGAGTTGTCGACAACTCGGTGATCCACGCTTGCACGCTAGTGAAGAGGATGTCGGCCAGCTTGGTGGAACGCCAGCGCGGCTCGACATAGCGCCGCCAGGCGTTCTCATAGGACAGGTACCCGCTCGGCTTCATATGCCCTTGCTTGCGGGCCAGCCACGCCGGGCCTAGCTCTCCCACCGTGACCCGCCCGAGCGACGGCGCCACGTACTCGCCGCGTTGTTTGGTGACCTCGACGCTGTTCGCGAACGCCTCGGCGTCCCGCTTCGTCTTGAAGCCGCGCTTGTCGGTCTGGCCGCGGTCTGGCGTACGGTAGCGGACTCGGTAAAGCGTTGCACCGCTTGCCGTTTGGTACTTGCTAATCGTTGCCATCAGCGAGCGCCTCCTCAAGCTCCGCCAGTAGTGCGCGCGACACCTGGCCCCGTTTCTGCTTATTGGCGTCCGGCCCGGCCCGCCGGTCACGTTCGTCACTAAATGTGTATTGCCACAAGCGGAATGACACGGCGGCCAACCGATCGGGACTGATTTCAAGCCGTTTCGCCAGCCGGTGCTCAGTAAGCCCGGATCGGTCAAGCATTTGTTTCAGATCGAGTGCTTGGTTGATAGATTCCTGGGCCGCCTTCCGCCCCACGTCGCGCCAGTACTCGTCTGCGTCTTTGTACCCTCTCGCACGGAAGGGCGCCTCGACATCTGGCCACGGCTGTCCCTGGCAGACTGCCTCGACCGTGGCTGCGGGGAGCCTAAACCGGTCGGTCAGGGAGACAAACCCGTCGAACTTCATCAGGTCGGCG
>DATMMZ010000243.1:0-5201 GCA_035569455.1 Mycobacterium sp.
CACCAACACCACACCGGTTCTGCTGACCGGCGACAACGCCCGCGCTGCAACCACACTCGCAGCGCAAATCGGAATTACCGACATCCGCGCTGGGCTGCTGCCGCAAGACAAAGTCACCGCTGTCCGCGACATCGAGAACGGCGGGCGGCGGGTGCTGCTCGTCGGGGACGGCGTCAACGACGCCCCCGCCCTGGCCGCCGCACACACCGGCGTCGCCATGGGCCGCGCCGGATCCGATCTGGCCCTCGAGACCGCCGACGCCGTCATCGTCCGCGACGACCTCGCCACCCTCCCCGCGGTCATCGCACTATCGCGTCGCGCCCGCCGCATCGTGATCGCCAACCTAGCCATCGCGACCACGTTCATCACCGGACTCGTGCTCTGGGACCTACTGGGGCACCTACCGCTGCCACTCGGCGTGGCGGGACACGAAGGATCCACCGTCATCGTCGGACTCAACGGCATGCGCCTTCTCGCCCAACGCGCCTGGACTACGATCCCCACACCGACTGCTCAGAACCACAAGACGGGGCTCTTCTAAAGAAACTGGGGCGTGTACTCCCCGTAGCCGCCGCGGTCGTGCGTTCAGCCCCTGCTATCAGCTCGGCGTGTTCACGTCGTCGTCGGCCCGGCCGAAGGAGTCACCAACCCCACGGGACCGGCGGCGGGAACGGCGGCGGCGGGCCCCACGGGCCCGGCGGCTGCTGGACCGCTGCCGGTTCAGCCATGGCCGTTGGTGCGGCCGCGATGGCCACCGCGGCAGCGCCTGCCAGGTTGCGCTGCTGCGACGCGGTGTCGTTGGGGCTGACGCCCATTACTCTGTTCCGGTTAACCGGTATTCGCTTAAGTGTTAGCTGAGAACGCACGCCGAAAGACGCTCGGTCGTTGCGGATCGTCGTCGGACGGCACTCGACGATGCCGACGCCGAGCTGCGCCGCCTGATCCGCGAGGGATTCGAGAGTGGCATCCCCGGTGAGCAAATCACCGAGGCGGCCGGGCTGTCCGTACCGCGGGTCTATCAGATCCGCCTCGCTGCCGAATGCGGCGTTATTCGCACGCCCGCAGTGGACTTCGCCGCGCGCCCGCTGCCCTTGACGATGCGTGAACGCGAGATAGCGAATCTGGTCACGACATCTCCGATCGCGAACAGTTGGCCGCCACCATCCGCGGCGACCTCATCGTGGCACGGTGAAAAGCGCTGCTTTGCAGGTCGGGTTGGCGAGCCGCACCCGCACGCACGCCACAACTGCCGAGGAGTCGCCAAATCAGGTAGTGCACTACTCAAGCCAAGCGGCGCCGATGCGCGGATATTTTCAACAATCCACACAGACGGCTTCGCATACCGATCGTGATTGCGTGATCATGAACGACCGGGGAAGGACGGTATCACGGTGAGTGCTCGCATTTCGGTCCTGATTGCAGAGGATTGCCTGCTGGTACGGGACAGCATTTACCGGGCGTTATCGACCGACGCCGACGTGACTGTCGTCGGTGTCGCCGAGGATTACGACTCCACGGTCGAACTCGTCGAAAAGCATCAACCGACGATGTTGGTCACCGACGTTCGCATGCCACCGACGTCGACCGATGAGGGCATCCGGCTGGCACGGTGGATGCGGACGGCGCATCCGGACACCGGGGTGATCGTGTTGTCGCAATACGCGGACCCGCACTACGCGGCGGGGTTGCTGGCGGGCGGTACCGCGGCCCGCGGCTATCTGCTGAAAGAACGTGTTTCGCATTTCGACGAACTCAGCGAGGCGGTGCACCAAGTCGCGGCCGGTGGAACTGTGCTCGATCCGCTGGTGGTGGAGGCGCTGCTCGCCCAGCCGCGCTCCGCGGCACCGCTCAGTAGATTGACCCCCAGAGAACGCGAGGTTCTCGGCGAATTGGCAACCGGCTTCAGCAATCGCATCGTGGCGCAACGGCTGTTTTTGTCTCAACGGGCGGTGGAAAAGCACATCAATTCGATCTTCGCCAAGTTGGAGTTGACCATCGACGACTCTGTTGATCGGCGCGTCAAGGCTGTGCTGATGTTCCTCGACGACTGCGTCGCTGTTTAAAGGTCTGGTGTTCACGTGGAAAGTGTGGTGTGCACACCATGGTGTACGGCTAATCGGCCCCGCACGATGACAAGGTGTTGGACGAGCGGGTGCGAGTCTGGGTTGTCGACGACCAGGCCAGTTTCCGGCTGGCTACCGCCGCCACCCTCGCCACCATGGACGATTTCGTCATGGCCGGCGAATGCCAGACCGGTGAATCCTCGATCGAACTCATTCCGGACGGCGGTGTCGGAATCGTGTTGATGGATATTCACATGCCGGGAATGGGAGGCATCGAAGCGACGCGGCGACTTTGCGCCGCACATCCAGACTTGATGGTCGTGCTGATGTCAACCTACGACGTCGAGGACCTTCCCGCTGGGGCCGCGGACTGCGGCGCGGCGGCCTACCTGCACAAAGAACACCTAAGTCCAGCTCTGCTGACTCGGTTATGGCGAACAGCCGACTGATGTCCACGACGGCGGCCGGATCGGTGCCCTACTGGCGGGTGCCGAAGGTCCTCCTTCTCGCGGCGATCCGGTCTTCGTCTTTGTTGGGTTACGACCTCATTGACCGCTTTAAGGCGGAACGCTTTCTGCTGGTCCTTGGTGGTCACCTGGCCTGGTACTGCGGTCTTGGCGTCTTGCTGCCGCTTTGGGAGTACACATGGGTGGTGCGGGCCCCCTGGTTGCTGGCCATCGTTGCGGTCTGCGCCGTGCAGTGTGGCGTGTTGGCCGCCGCGCTGCGCCTGGCACGGCACAGGAGATATCAGCGATCGACCACACTGTTTTGTATCGGTACCTGGGCCAGCGTTTTGCTCCTTACGTTCATCACACCGGCCCTGCTGCCGATTTGGATGCTCGGGGCCCTGGTGCCCGTCGTTTTCGCCGAGCCCTATATCCGCTGGCAGCGAGGGCTGGCTTTCGCCGTGATCACTGCCGGCTGCGCACTGGCTCTGGGTGCACTAGCACGCTTTCAGAATATTTCGCACCTAGACGGGCAATCACCTCGCTGGATCGAGACTGCATTTATCGTCGCAGGACTGCCGTACCTCACCCTTCAGATCCTGGTGATTGTGTGGAATAACGCCAACGCACTGAGGACATCAGAGGCACAGCTTGCCGAGCGCGCCGCCCAACTCGCGGCCTCACGTACCCGGCTTATCACCGCCGCTGACGAGGAACGGCGCCGCCTGGAACGTGACCTGCATGACGGCGCCCAACAAAACCTTGTCGCTCTGGCGGTACTCATCCAACTCGCCCGCACCGCCGAACACGACCGATATCAGCAGCTGCTCATCGAAGCGTCCGGGCTGCTGGAGACCGCAATCGCCGAGATCCGCAGACTCGCCCAGGGTATTTACCCCCCGGCGCTCGTCAGCGGCGGTCTGGCCCAAGCCTTGCCGGCGGTCGCCGGGCGCGCCTCGATCCCCGTGCGGCTCAACCTGCACGACCTCGGCCGCTACCCCGCTTCGATCGAGGCCGCCCTCTATTTCTGCTGCAGCGAAGCGCTGCAAAATGCCGCCAAACACGGCGGAGTCGGCACCACGGTCACGATCACGGCCAATGCCGACGACCGGATGCTTACCCTCACGATCAGCGACACCGGCCGCGGATTCGACCCCGCGACCATCGGCACCGGGCTGACCAACATGACCGACCGTCTGTCAGCCATCGGCGGGCACCTCGTTGTCAACACCGCGCCCGGACGCGGCACCCGCATCACCGCAGCGATCGCCACCCCGGCGCAACCAGGCGGCTCGGACTGCCAGCAAACGGCGGACCTACTAGCCTTTTAATGTTCAGGGACAGGCCATGGTAGGGCTTGGTTCTCGCTCAGCGGTATCCATTTGAACTTGTCGCTGAGAGCTGACTTCAGCGGATGCGCCAAGCACGCGTAGTTGACCACTCGAGTCTGTGACGTCTTCTGCCAGGGAGCGGGCGGCGACCGGTCCCGATGTGGCGTGCTGGTGCAGCCTGGTGCGCAGCAAGCGTCGCAGCAGCTCCTGGTCATAGGCGGCGGGCTGGGTGGAGTTGATGAAACACTCCACCACTTCGATGAACCGGTCCGGATCATCATGGAACGGGAAATGCCCGCAGCGGTCGAATATCGTCAGCCGCGAACCTGGCATGGCCGCCTGTGCCAGCCTGGCGTGACGCACCGGGATCACCGAGTCCTGCTGACCCCAAATGAGTTGTATTGGAATGGGTTCAACCAGATAACAGCGATCGAGCATCGTAATCATTTGGCCACGCCAGTCGATGACCGCACGTAGTGTGCGGGAGAACGCCGCAGAAGCCGCCGGTTCGGGAAGCTCGGCCAGGGCCCCAAGCGCGTGGGGCAGGTCGCGGCCGAATCCGGTCGAACCCGCAGTCCGCTGGAGTGCCCGCCCGGCAAGCCGCAACGCCGGCAGCGCACCCGGAAGGCGCAGCACCGCAAGTGCTTTGCCGACCATCGGCAGCGACGCAAATCGCAACGCGATGCTGACGTCCCTGGTCACCCCGCCGGTGGCGACGAGCACGAGGCGCTGCACCAATTCGGGAAACTGGTAAGCGAATTGCATGGCGACGCCGCCACCCAGTGAATGCCCGACCAAACTGACGCGGTCGACGCCCAGCACCGACAGCAGATCACGCAGCCCGTTGGCGTAAGCGGCCACGGAGTAATCGGTGCGCGGTTTGTCCGATCTGCCGTGACCGAGCAGGTCGGGGGCGATCACGGTGAACCGGTGAGCCAGTCTGGTCTGCACCGTGTTCCACGTCGAAGAGTTGCCGCCGATGCCATGTATTAGGACAATTGCGGGGCCTGACCCGGCGACCCGGAATGCGCACTGGTAGCCGTGGATGCTGCGGAACTCCAGCGACGGAGTCATGTCACGCACCGGACGGAGGTTGGAGGTACCTGCGGTCCTCCTCCCGACCGCGGGGTCTCGGGCGTTTCGACTCGCGCCGAAGATTTGTGGGGGATCGGCGTTTGCATCCGCGTGCTGCTGTGGCAAGTTGTCCAGTCGATCCGAAACCGTCGTCGGACCCAGCTTTTTCGAACCCGAAGATCTCGCTACTGGGGGCGATGTCGGTGGGTGCGCCGAGGGCATGGTCTTTCCCTTTCTGCGCAAGGTGTTTCGGCTCGGTAAAGGCGCCTGGAGAGATCTTCGGAGAT
>DATMMZ010000244.1:0-5243 GCA_035569455.1 Mycobacterium sp.
CAGCGGCGCGCCTCGGAAGCCGCAAATTCCGTGTGATCGAGCCAGCACCGGGCGCCTACGTGCGCGGCCTGGAACCATCGCGCGGCTGAGCGGGTGAGCACACCGCGGATCATCTGGGAGCCCAGCGACGCGGCGATCGTGCACGCCAACCTGACGCGATTCCTTGACTGGTTGCGCGAAAGCCGCGACGTGGCCGTCAGCGGCTACCAGGAGCTATGGGAGTGGTCGATCACCCGGCTCGAGGATTTCTGGGATGCGATCTGGCACTTTTACGGTTTGTCAACCCCGACGCCGTTTGAAACTACGCTGGTGGCGCGCGAGATGCCCGGCGCGACATGGTTTCCCGGTGCCCGGCTCAACTACGCCGAAGAGGTCCTCGAGCGTGCGTGCCGCGCCGATGCGGCGCTGATCTATCTCGACGAGACGCACGGCCCGCGCACCCTGAGCGCCGATACGCTGCGGGGCCAGGTGGGCGCCTGCGCTGCCGCGCTGCAAGCGATCGGGGTCGAACCGGGCGATCGCGTCGTCGGGTACTTGCCCAACATCCCCGAGACGGTGGTCGCGATGCTCGCTACCACCGCCCTGGGCGCCGTGTGGAGTGTGTGCGGGCCCGACTTCGGGACCCAGAGCGTCGTGGACCGCTTCAGCCAGCTCGAGCCGAAAGTCCTCATCGGCGTCGACGGATACCGGTTCGGCGGTCGCATCCACGACCGCCGCGCAACCCTGGCGGACCTCCGCACGGCACTGCCCTCGCTGGTCGAGACCGTGACGGTCCGGTCGCTGTTCCCCGCCGACGCCGCGACGGCGCCGTTCGACGAGATCATCGGCGCGCCGCGGGAGCCAAGGTTTGCGTCCCTGCCGTTCGACCATCCGCTGTGGGTGCTGTTCTCGTCGGGAACAACCGGTATTCCGAAGGGGCTCGTGCACAGCCACGGCGGCATCGTCATCGAGCATCTCAAGTCGCTGGGCCTCAGCATCGACCTCGGTCCCACCGATCGGTTTTTCTTCCACACCTCGACGAGCTGGATGGCTTGGAACTACCTCGTCGGAGGCCTGCTGCACGGCGCGACCCCAATCCTGTACAACGGCAGCCCCGCGCATCCGCGCCAGGATGCGCTCTGGTCGATCGCCGGACTGACCGGCGCCACGATCTTGGGCATCGGGTCCGCCTACGTCTCCAGCTGCCAAAAGGCCGGCCTCCAACTCGACGCCGCCCTAGCCGCACTGCGCACCGTCATCCCGACCGGCTCGCCGCTACCGTCGAGCGGCTGGGATTGGCTTGAACAGCAACTGCCGCCCGCCACCCGGATCGACTCCATCTGCGGCGGGACGGAGGTGTGCACCGCCTACTTCGGCGGAAACCCGCTGCTGCCGGTCTACTTCGGCGAGATCAGCGCCCGCGGCCTCGGCGTCAAAGCCGAGTCCTGGAGCCCGAGCGGCGTGGCCCAGCAGGACACAATCGGCGAGTTCGTGATCACCCAACCCATGCCGTCGATGCCGCTCGGGCTGTGGAACGACAAAGATGGCCGCCGCTACCAAGACTCGTACTTCGACTTCTTCCCCGGCGTCTGGCGTCAGGGCGATTGGATCACGATCTCCCCGCGCGGAACGGTGACCGTGTCCGGCCGCTCCGACGCGACGCTCAACCGTCAAGGGGTTCGTATCGGATCGGCCGAGATCTACGCCGCCGTCGAACAACTCCCACAGGTGGCCGACAGCCTGGTCGTCGGCGTCGAGGGCGCCGACGGCGCCTACGACATGCCGCTGTTCGTGGTGATGGCCCCCGGCGCCACCCTCGACGACGAATTGCGCTCGATGATCACCACGCGAATCAGGGCCCGGTCGTCGCCACGCCACGTTCCCGACGCGATCATCGAGGCGCCCGCGGTCCCCCGCACACTCACGGGCAAGAAGCTCGAAGTGCCGGTCAAGCGGCTGCTTCAAGGCCACCGACTCGAAGACGCGGTCGCGCTTGGAGCGGTCGATGACGTCGCCGCGCTTGAGTGGTACGCGCAATACGGCGCGCGCGCCGCGATGCGAACCCGATAATGAGCACCCAGGACATCCGGTGTTCCGGGGTGCGCCTGCGGGTGCACCGCAGCGGTGACGGCGCCCCACTGCTGCTCATCAACGGTCTGGGTGCATCGCTGGAGATGTGGAGACCGCTGCTCGCCCACCTTCCCCAGCGCGACATCATCGCCTTCGACCTGCCCGGTGCCGGACGCTCATCGGTGCCCCCCGTCCCACTGCGGATGCGCGGCATCGCCAACATCGTCGCGGAGTTGACGTGCAAGCTCGGTGTTGGGCCTGCCGACGTGCTCGGGTGCTCCTTTGGCGGCGTCGTTGCACAGGAGCTGGCCCATCGACACCCCACCACGGTGAATCGGCTGATCCTAGCCGCCACCTCCGCCGGCTGGCCTGCGCGGCCCCCGAGCCCCCTTGTTGCCTGGCTGATGATGACACCGGCGCGCTACTACGACCGCCGGCTGGCCGCAGCGATCGTCCCAATCATCGCGGGCGGCCGAACCGCGCGCGACCGCGCCGTACTGCATGCCTCCATCGACGAACGCGTCGCATCACCACCCACCCTGAGGGGCTACCTCCAACAGCTTTACGCCATCACCGGATGGACGAGCCAGCCGTGGCTCGGAGGGCTCCAGCAACCCACACTGGTGCTGCACGGAAACCGGGACCCGATCGTTCCTGTCGTCAACGCTCGCCGGATGGCGCGCCGCATCCCCCACGCGGCAATGGCCGAGATCCCCGGCGCCGGCCACATGGTGCTATTCGATGAACCCGACCGAGCCGCAGCCGAAATCACCCGATTCCTCAGCCCAGACGAGCCGCGAAGTTGACGGCTTCGCCTCGCCAAACACCTGCACGAGCTCGCGGGCCTCAGCTGTGCGCTTCGATACCGCTGGGCTCGGCGCTCGCAGTTGGCGAACTTCACCGTCTGGCTCCGAGTTCATCGACGGCGAGGATCTTCTGAAGAGCAGCCGTTACGACGGCCAGGGGATCATCCACGGCGCCGGAGGACCGGAACCCGATAAAGCGGTCGGGTCGGACGAGCACCGCGCCGTCACGGGTGATCTGGCGTTTACGCAACCAGGCCAGGCGAGTATCAGCCAGATCGGCATCGTCGGCGCCGACGGTGACTGCTTCCAGCGCGATCCCGGTGCTCTCAGCTATTTTGTCGGCCGCCTCCACCCATGCATTACCGTCCTCGCCGGCGACGAGGAGAAACTTGCCGCCATGCGTGAGGTTCTGCAGGGGGAACGTCTTGCCGCGGCGTGAAACAAATGCGTGGGGGAGAGGATGTCCGGGCTTGGTGCTCGTTTCGTAGACGCGCACGGCGTCGATCGGCACATAGTCCGGGCTGCCATCGTCGACAACCGCCGCCGAGTGGTAGGTGAAACCGAACTCCAAACCATGATGGTGGAATTCACCGGACTGGAGGGCTAGCGCGTTGTTGATCTGATTGCAGCGTTCGGCGTGCGCGGGATGCGATTCATCCCAGATCACCCCGAGCGAGGCCCAGTTCTCCTCCGCCGACTTTTCCGGGGACAACCCCAGCGCTGCGTCGAGTCGGAACCGGTCTTCGGCGCACTTGACCGAATTGGCGATGTTGCGCAGGATCACCGGGCGGCGTTCGGCCTCGTAGGTGTCGAGCAGTGCATCCCCAGCCTGTCCTGCGAGAACTTGGGTCAGCTTCCAACAGAGGTTGTGAGCGTCATGAATCGCCGAATTCAACCCGAGTCCGCTGGTGGGCGGGTGCCTGTGGGCGGCGTCGCCGACGAGGAAGACGCGACCGTCGCGAAATCGGTCAGCGATGACGCCCTCCATCGTCCAGACGGACACGGCGTGAACTTGGGCTGCGAGGTCGGGCATGCCCAGCAGCGTCTTCATTCGCGCGATGACCTTCTCCCTATCGCCGGCGTCCGGGTCGCCGTAGGGAAAGCCGATGTGGAAAACCCATTCCTCGGACTGTGTGCCCCAATGGGCAGGGCCCATCGGGGCCAGCACACCACCGGTCATTGTGCCGCCGAAGTCAGGGTTGGCAAGCCAACGCAGGAATACCGAGTCGTCCTCGAGCACACTCGAAAGGTCGGCCGTCATGTGCACCGACACCATGTCGAGGATGTTGCGTTGGCCTTCGAGTTCGATGCCGATGATCCCGCCGACTGTGCGGCCGCCGTCAGCGGCAATCACGTACTGCGACCGGACCTCGTAGTCTTCGCCGGTACGGTGATCGCGGATGGTGCTACGCACTCCGGACGGGTCCTGCTCAAGTCCGACCAACTCGTGGTGGAACCGGACACGGCCGGGGTTGAGCTTCTCGGCGTGCGTCTTGAGGACCGGTTCCAGGCGGATCTGCGGCAGGTTCGCCGTGGGGCAGGGACTGGCATCGATGTATTCGGCGTCTCGATACCCGGCGCCCCAGAGATCGAGCTTGCCGATCAGGCGGCCAGCGTTCGGATTCGATCCCCTCACACCGGCGTAGAAACCGGTGGCCACCAGGTTGCCCTGCGGAGTGCCCTGGGTATAGATCTCGTCAGCGATACCGACCTCGGTGAAGATCTCCATGGTGCGCTGCCCCAGGACATGCGCCTTGGGCAGGATCGACGTCGTCGGCAGACCACTGACAAGCAACGATTCGACACCAAGAGTGGACAAGATCATCGACGCGGACAGGCCGGCGCCGCCTCCTCCGACGATGAGAACGGGAACGGTGGTCATGACGGGGTTCAACCTCCTCGATGTGGCGCTACAGCGCAGATGAAAGTGATGTGAACCACACGCTAGTCTGCAGAATTGCGATTTAATAGAGAAAAATCGATCTCGATTGCTAATAACGTCTACTTGGCTGATGCGTGGGTAACATGCGGGGGTTAGATGTCAGGGTCAGTCGCGAGCCCATCGCCTTGGTCTCGTTTGCGGTGTTAGCAGGCCCTGGAAGCTGGCCCGCAGCCGATCGCGCGGTCAACGCCGACATGTACATCACCCGGCGCAGCCGGCGACTGTTAGCGCTTCGGGGTGGGCAGTCCGGCGGAACCTAGCCGCGCTGGTTCAGAGCATGCGGGCGTCGGTGGAGCGCGGCCGAAATCGCACCAGTAATCGCGGACGGCACCGGTTTCGCCGCGCACCACCCACAATTATCGACATTCTGGCAAAAATCGTATATCTCCTTATGATGGGTCCATGGCCGCCTCGAAGGCGACACGCACCGGTGAGGTATACGAAGC
>DATMMZ010000245.1:0-4717 GCA_035569455.1 Mycobacterium sp.
GTGCGCGCGGTGTCACCGCCGGACTCGCGTACCTCGGCGAAATGCGCACAGCGCTGCGATGATTCGGTATTCCATTGCACCGCAGTGTGACCCGGGCCCAGCCTGCGCACGGTGACCTGGACATGGCAGTAGCGGCAATCCACCGGTTGCAGGCCTGAGCTGAGGTAACGCTCGCGGTCGGCGCGGGAGGCCTCCGCAACCGCGGCGGCGCGTGGTGGGTCGTTGGTGAAATCCCTTGACTTGGACCAGGATCCGGATCCGCCGTTGCGCGCGGACGCATCGTCGTGATCGTCGTGATCGTGATGGTCGCCGTGCAATAGCAACATCGACCGGGCGAGCTGGTCGACGTCGGGAATCGCCGGCTGATCGTCAGGCATGTCGCTCAGTGTTGCTCCGCGGGAACTTCCCCCGGAACTTCCGTAATCTCTTTGGCCTTGAGGTTCTCGGCCACCTCGACGTTCCAGTGTTCAATGGCGCGGGTGGTGTCCACCTCGATTTCGAAGCGTTCCACCATTTCCGGGACGACGTCGGCCGCATCCACATAGAACTGCTGATACCAGCGGCGCAGCTGATAGACGGCACCGTCCTCCTCGACCAGCAGCGGGTTGTCGATCCGGGTCTTGTGCCGCCAGATCTCGACGTCCTGCAGGAAGCCCTTGCTGACGCCCTCGGTGAACACCCTGGACAGCTTCTCGGTCATCTCCTCGTCCATGCCCTTGGGCTTTTCGACAACGACGCCCCACTGCAACATGAAGGAGTTCTGGGTGACGGGGTAGTGGCAGTTGATCAGGATCGACTCGGCCTTGTAGCCGCCGTAGCTGTTGTGCAGCCAGTTGATCATGAACGACGGGCCGAAGTAGGACGCCTCCGAATCCAGATGCGCCTCACCGTATGAAGTCCCCAGATCGTCCACGTCGGGCCGGCCCACGTTGTGCAGATACTGCGAGGCGATGTGACCCTCGAAGACGTTCTTGAAATACGTCGGCAAACCGAAATGGATGTAGAAGAAGTGCGCCATGTCCGTGACGTTGTCGATGATGTCGCGGCAGTTGGACCCCTCGATGAGGATGTTGTGCCACCGCCAGTCGGTCCACTCGTCGGTGTGGGCTTCCGGAATCTCGGGGATTCTGACTGCAGGGTCCGGCGGATTGCCTTCGTGGTCGTGCCAGACGAACAGCAGGCCGCCGCGCACGTCGGTCGTCCACGAGCGGGTGCGCGCCATCCTGGGCGTGCGCTTGGCGTACGGCACCAGCTTGCAGCGGCCGTCGCCGCCCCAGCGCCAGTCGTGGAACGGGCAGGCGACCTCGTCACCCTTGATGGTGCCCTCGGACAAGTCGCCACCCATGTGCCGGCAATAGCCGTCCAGGACCTTCAGGTCCCCGTGCGAGTCGGCGAAAACTACCAGCTTCGTGCCGAACGCCTGGATCGCGTGCGGCCTCCCGTCCAGGAAGTCCTTCGCGACGCCCAGGCAATGCCAGCCGCGCGCATATCTCGTCGGCAAGGTGCCGGAATCGATTTCCCGGATGCCGACCGCATTGGTGTCGGTACTCACCTGTCACCTCCAACTAGGCTCTCTAACTAGAACACGTTACAGTTTTACGACTGGCGAGCGCAATGACGGCGGGTCTGGCTGCAGTTATCCACGGGGGTATTCACACTGCGGTATATGTAAACGATGCCACTGTTTTCCTTTGAGGGTCGCTCGCCACGGATCGATCCGACCGCGTTTGTGGCCCCGACCGCCACCCTGATCGGCGACGTCACCGTCGAGGCGGGGGCATCGGTGTGGTTCAACGCCGTGCTGCGCGGCGACTATGGGCCGATCGTCGTGCGCGAAGGCGCCAACGTGCAGGACGGATCCGTGTTGCACGCGCCACCGGGCATCCCCGTTGACATTGGTCCCGGAGCGACGGTGGCCCATATGTGTGTAATCCATGGGGTGCATGTCGGGTCTGAGGCGCTGATCGCCAACCACGCCACCGTTCTTGACGGGGCGGTGATCGGGGCGCGCAGCTTGATCGCCGCCCATTCGCTGGTGCTGGCCGGCACCCAGATTCCGGCCGGCGTACTGGCTGTGGGATCGCCGGCACAGGTGAAGGGCCCGATTGCGGGAACGGGCGCGGAAATGTGGGTCAATCTCAACCCGCAGGCCTATCGCGACCTGGCTCAGCGACATCTGGCCGGGCTGGAGCCGATCTAGCAAGTTCCTTGCGGGCCCGATTGGGGCCCGCTCGGCGGCAGCGGCCATCGTGCAGCTTGGTGGCCGTGCTGTGGTAGGCGATACCGAAGTCGATCAGCTAGACGAATTCGCGGCCGGCGGTTCCGCTGATCAAGACGTTGGTTGGTTTGACGTCGCGGTGCACCGGGCCCTGCGCGTGGGCGGCATCCAGCGCGCCCGCGAGTTGCTCGATCACCCGAACGGCCCGCACCGGACTCATCGGGCCGTCCCGCTCAGCCAAACTCGCCAAGTTGATGCCGTCGATGATCGGCGTCACCAGAAACAGCAGCCCGTCCTCTTCAAAGGTGTCGAAAATCTGGATGATGTGCGACTCGGTCAACTGCCGCGGCGTGGGTCTCGCTGCGAAACTGTGCCCGATACCCCGGTTGGTCGGCCAGCTCGGTGGGCAGCATTTTGATCGCCACACCTTGCAGGATCGCCGTGTCGCGGGGCCTGAAGACTTGGCCCGTGCCGCCCTCACCGATCAAACCCGAGCAGCTGTCGCACCTCGGGTGGGTGTGCAACGCTCGGATCGGCGTGCCGATTAGATTTTTCGGGTGTTCGCGGCGGCGCGGTCCATCTCCCAATACGCGCGCAGGGCGACCAGCTGGCCCTCGTCGTTAGCCTTGTAGGTGAACACGCCGTCCGCGGTGACCTGGTAATCGCCCGTCGTGATGAGGATGTGCCCGACGTTGGCTTCCTCGTTGCCGCATTGGTAGGTGTCGCGGAAGAAGAACTCGATCTTGGTGGTGTTCGCGATCGCCAAGTCCCAGAAGGCAGAGATCGCATCGCGCCCCCGGTGCCCCTTGCCTTCGGGGTCGAAGGCCGACGGCCCGATCGGGTCCTCGACGATGGCGTCCTCGGCGAACACCGCCAGCCAGGCTTCTTTGTCCCTTGCCATAACCGCCTCACGGGATCGGCGGCCGGCTTCGTGGGCAGGGTGCTTAGTTTTGGTCAGTTCACTCATGGGTCTACCTTCTCGGGCTTGTCGGCGCTGACTACCCACATCGAGTAGTACTGGGAGCCGCCGCCGTAGGCATGCCCCAAGGCCTTTCGCGCATTCGGAACCTGGTGATCCCCGCCTTTGCCCATCACCTGGATCGCCGACTCCGCAAAGCGAATCAGGCCCGAGGCGCCGATCGGGTTCGACGACAGTACGCCCCCAGAGGGGTTCACCGGAATCCGTCCGCCGATCTTGGTCTCGCCGGCCTCGGTGAGCTTCCAGCCTTCGCCTTCGGGCGCAAACCCCAGGCTTTCCAACCACATCGGCTCGAACCACGAGAACGGCACGTAGATCTCCGCGGCGTCGATCTCGTCGATCGGGCTGGTGATGCCGGCGGCTTTCCAGAGCGCGGCGGCCGCGTCCCGGCTGGCCTGCGGGCTGACCTGGTCGCGTCCGGAGAACTGTAGTGGTTCGGTGCGTAGCGCGGTGGCATGGATCCATGCCACCGGATGTCCTTGCGCCAGGCGGGTATCGGCGATCTCCTCATTGCCGATCACCACCGCGCAGGCGCCGTCCGACGACGGGCAGGTCTCGTCGTAGCGGATCGGATCCCACAGCATGGGCGACGCCATCACCTTCTCGACGGTGATATCGGGCTGGTGCAGGTGCGCCAACGGGTTACGGGCGCCGTTGAGTCGGTCCTTGACCGCGACGATGGCACCGATGTTGGCCGGTGCACCGGAGCGGCGGATGTACGACCGAACGTGCGGCGCGAAATAGCCGCCCGCGCCCGCCCCAACTGGCTTGATGAACGGAATCGGAATCGATAACGCCCACATGGCATTTGACTCCGACTGCTTTTCCCAGGCCATCGCCAGCACCCGGCGGTATTTGCCGGATTGCACGAGACTGGCGGCGACGACGCCGGTTGATCCGCCGACCGAACCTGCGGTGTGCACCCGGATCAGCGGCTTGCCGGTGGCACCGACGGCGTCGGCCATGAACAGCTCCGGCATCATGACGCCCTCGAAGAAGTCGGGTGCCTTGCCGACGACGACAGCGTCGATGTCATCGAACGTTGAACCGGAGTCGGCCAGCGCCCGGTCGATCGCCTCGCGGACCAGACCGTTCATCGAAACGTCCTTGCGCTTCGCGACGTACTTGGTCTGTCCGGTGCCCAGCACCGCGGCGAGGTTCGCCCCTGCGCCTGCCATCAGTTCTTCCCTTCCATGACCGCGACCAGGTTCTGTTGCAGCGCGGGCCCGCTGGTGGCGTGTGCCAGCACCCGCTCGGCCGAACCGCTCCAGATGTGTTGTGCCGCAAAACCGATCCGCTCAAGACCAGCGACGAACATCGGGTTGGCCGCCAGCGCGCCGCCGGACGGATTCACCTTCGCCGATGCCGGTAACCCGATGGCCTCGGCGAGGATCAAATGTTGGTGGGTAAACGGCGCGTGGATCTCGGCGACGTCGATCGTGTCGGTGTCGCCGCCGGCGGCCGCCTTCGCTGATGCCGCGGTGGATGGCGACGCGGTGAGGTCGCGTACCCCCAGCGAT
>DATMMZ010000246.1:0-6444 GCA_035569455.1 Mycobacterium sp.
CTGGGCCGCGCACTCCGCGATGTTCGATTCGTCGCTGCCCATCCGTCGTAGGTGGTGGGTGAGCGCGGCGATCGACGAGATGACGTTGAGCGGATCGCGGTGCGTCTGCACGATCAACGCGTCGGGGTATTCGGCGAGCAGCGCATCGAGGTGCCACAGGTGCGCCGGCGACTTCAGCAGCCACTGACCGGGAACGCCAGACTGCAAATGCTGCAGGAAGATTCGGTGAAAGCGGTAGGCGCCGGCGTGGTCCGCCTCATACAGCAGCCAGCGATAGTAGCTCGGCAGGCGGTACTGCACCGTAAAGATCATGCTGGTGAACTCGCTGGCCGTGATGCGGACGCACTCCTGCCCGACGAGAGCGCCCATCGGGTGAAATGCCAGGAAGCCGGGAATGATCTGCTCGGAGAGCTCGATGCTGGCCTGCGTCGCCGCGATGCGCGGATCGCTGTGGTAGGTCTCGGGCTGCGGGACCGGACAGGGCGCATCGACCTCCCAGGTCAGCGGTGCGCGCAGGTGGGGATCCTGGGCGAGCAGGTCGTAGAGGATCGTGGTTCCGGTACGGGGTTGGCCGACGATGAAGATCGGCTGGGTGATTGGCTTGGTGGCGATCTCGGGGTGTTGCTTGCGCCATGCGATCACGCCGAGCCGGTTCTTCAGGGCGCGCATGATGTCGAGGTGGGCGATCTCGACACCGATGACCGATAGCCGCGCCTCATTGATCAGTCCTTCGGTGAGATGCTGCAGCCCGAGGCGCCAGCCCTGGTAACCAGAAGCGTCACCGAAGTCGTCGCTTCCCGCCTCATCGCAGGCGGTGGCGATGAGCCGTCCCGGTGTGAATCGCTCCTGCAGCGTCACGCCTGCCCCGCACGCTGGCGCACCGACACCGTGACGTCGGGCGGGTCGGGGTTGTCCAGCCAGCGCAGGACCACGAATCCGCGATGTCGGCCACCGGTGTCGAGCCAATGGCCGAATCCGAGGTCCTCCGCGGAGATCGCGATGCGCACCCGCCCGTCCGTGTCTGGCTGCACCCCAAGATTTGTCACCGAGCTGTGCCGACGGCGCGGCTCCAGGCACTCGTGCCAGATGTTTTCCAGCGTGATGTTCCAATACCGGGTGTCTGGTGGGTCGATGTCGAGCACCAGCGCCTGGTCAGGGTCGAGCCGGAAGGTGCCCATCATGTAGAGGTTGTCCGGCGTGGTGTCCGCCGCACCCAGATCGGCGGCCTCCGCCGTCAGCAGTGTGTTCGCGTTGTCCAGGAGCTCGGGCTTGATGGTGCGGTGCAGCGTGGCGAGCTTCATCAGCGACCACGCCATCGCGGTGAATTGGTCGGCGAGCTCGCTGTCGGTCAGCGGCGCCACCGGGTCGGGGTCGAGGGCCCCGATCCACATGGTGGCCAACTCTTCGCACGCGCGATCGCCGATGTACTCCCGGACGACGACCGAGGATGCATCGTCGGGAATCTTCACCCACTGCGCGCCGGCGAGATCGGCAGGTTCGTTCGCCGAGAGCACCAGCGCGAATTCGCCGTCGCACAACGCCAAGTCGACGTCGCTGACGTAATTGGCCATCCGCCGCGGAGTCAGGCCGGTGCCGGCGAGGATCTGAAATCCGAGGTAGGCACTGGTGCCGCGGGTGCCGGTGATGCGGTAGCGGCGGTCACCGCGGATCATCGCCAGGTAGTAATTGCCGTCGGGATTGGGACCACCGATCATCCTGGTCGGGGAGCACATATCGAAGAACGATGGCCGGTCGGGGTCGGCCTCGACCGACAGCTGCGAGCACAGCGATGACACTCGGGCGATGACCCGCAGCCCTTCGATGAGTTCCCGTTCGGATTCGGCGTCTTCGGTCACGATCGTGGTGACGTCGGCGAGCATCTTCTGATAGAACTGCCAGGCGGCACTGGACTTGGGCGCGACTTGATCGGACGAATCCAGCGCCTGGGTTTGAGTCATAGCCTCATGGTTAGACGATGTCTCGCCCTCTGGGTGCCGATTCGCGTAATAGTGGGCGAATGTCTGTTGCTGGTCGCTCACCGAACGCAGGCGCACGGCGATGCGCCGGCGCATCGCGGCGGCCGCCCTGTTAGTGGCCAGTGTTGGTCTGGCGGGGGCAACGGTGGCCCGCATCGCCGATGCGGCCGAAATCGGCCGGGCAACCGTCTTCCGCTACTTCAACTCCAGGGAAGATGCCGTCGCCGAGGGCATGAATGCCCATTGGCTCGATCGGTCACCACTGCGCTGTCCGCCCAGCGGGCGCGTCTGACTGCCCGTCGTCGGTGCATTTCACGAGCTGGCTCTCGGATTCGCCGAGATCGAGGACCAGGTGCGTGAATTAGCCACGTTCACAAGGTCATCCGAGGCATCGGATGCGTGGCCGCTACACATCTACGTCCGGTACGAAACGGCGATCGCCGAGTGAAATCGCACCGCGGATGGCCGAGTTGGCTCCCCAGGATCCCAGGCCTTGATTGATCGGTGCGCCGGCAATGGCGACGGCACGCATCGCCCTGGACGACTGGCTTAGCCACGGAGGATAACTGCCCGAGCGGTAGCTACGATCGTCGCCAAGCTCAAAGCGGAGGTACTGGCGGACGCGCCAGATGCCGGTGAGGGACAGGCCGTTCCGGCTACGCTCTAATGTCGGAGGGGTGCGTCGCCAGCGGCGTGACGTGGACGTCCATGTAAGGGAACAACGGCAACCCGGAGAGCAGGGCATGCAGTTCCTCGTTGGACTCGACGTCGAAGATCGAGACGTTGGCGTACTCGCCGACGATCCGCCAGATGTGGGGCCATTTGCCGGCTTGTTGTAGGTGTTGGGAGTAGTCCTTTTCGCGGGCGATGGTCTCGGCGCGGGTGGTGGGGTCCAGGTCGTGGGGGAGGTGGACGTGCATGCGTACGTGGAACAGCATGGTCAGTCCTGGACCGGGTCGAGGACGAAGTTGTAAACCACGGTGAGGCTGCCGTCGGGTTGCGGGATCGGGTCGAGGATGAGTTGGGGTTTGACCGCGGTGGCGACGTCGTCGGTGTTGTGGGGGTCGCCGGGGAAGTAGAGCTGGGCGGTCAGCAGCTGGTGGCCGGGTGCGGACACCTTCACGTGCAGGTGCGCGGGGCGCCAGGCGTGCCAGCCGGCGGCGGCGATCAGTTTGCCGCAGGCGCCGTCGGTGGGGATCTGGTAGGGCGCCGGGCGGATGGTGGTGATGGTGAAGGTGCCGTCGGGGCCGGTGGAGAAGCTGCCGCGTAGGTTCCACTGCGGGATGCCGGGCGCGTATTGGGAGTAGTAGCCTCCGGCGTCGGCGTGCCAGAGCTCGACCGTGCCGGCCAGCGGACCGCCGTCGGTGGAGGTGATGGTGCCGGTGAACCTCAGCGGGCTGCCTTGTTCGTCGTCGCGCATGGGTATGGTGGCCACCGCGCCGAGCTCGGGGGAGTTGGGCACGTAGTAGGGGCCTTCGATGCTGCCCTTGTTGCCGTGGCGCGCGGCGGTGGCGACGTCTTCGATGACGTGTTCGACCCACACGTCGAGGAACAGCGGCCATTCGCCGTCCTCGCCGACCTGGATCAGCCAGGTTTTGAGCGCGTTGTATTCGTCGTAGGTCACCTGGTGGCGGCGGATGGTGGCGTGGATGGCGTCGAGAATCTCGCGGGCCAGCAGGTCGACCCGCTCGGGCGGGGTGTCTTTGACGGCCGCGAACGCTGCCTTGTCGGTCACGAATCGCGCGGTGGCCGAGGCTCCCGAAGCGGCGGCGCTGGCTTGCTCGGCCGGGGTGTCGAAGGCGGTCATTGCTTGTCTCCTCGGGTTTTATCGGTCGGCGCGGTAGCGGGCCAGCTCGTCCGGATCGATCTCAACGCCGAGCGGTCAGCGTTAGCGCCACGAACCGACCGTATGGCAGACATCCATATATAACAAAGACCAAGTCTGCGGATATTGATTGACTTGCTTGATGAATCTGACCCCAGGTTAGGACTAGCTATTTGCCTGGTGTGAGCAGTAACACGCGGTGCGAGGGTTGAGGAAACCACCGTTGGAGGCACACATGACCGCACCGATCACCGACACCCTGGACCACCTCGAGGCCGTCCTGGCCGACGCGGTTATCGACGACAAGGACGCCGGCAACTACCGAGTCAACCGTCGGATTTTCACCGACCCGGAGATCTTCGAGCTGGAGATGAAGTACATCTTCGAGGGCAACTGGGTCTACCTGGCCCATGAAAGCCAGGTACCTAACCCCGGTGACTACTTCACCACGTACATCGGTCGCAGCCCGGTCGTGATCACCCGGGACAAGGACGGCGAGCTGCACTGCCTGATCAACGCCTGCGCCCACCGTGGCGCGGTGCTCTGCCGCCGCAAGACCGACAACCGGATGACGTTCACCTGCCCGTTCCATGGGTGGACGTTCCGCAACGACGGCACCCTGCTGAAGGTGAAAAAGCCTGAAGGCGCTGACTACCCGCCGGCGTTCGACACGAACGGATCGCACAACCTGACGAAGGTCGCCCGCTTCGACAGCTACCGCGGGTTCCTGTTCGGCAGCCTCAACCCCGACGTGGCATCGCTTGCGGAGTATCTGGGTGACGCAACCAAAGTCATCGACCTGCTCGTCGACCAGTCGCCCGAGGGACTGGAGGTATTGCGAGGGACCTCCACCTACACCCTGCACGGCAACTGGAAGGTTCAGATCGAGAACGGCGCCGACGGCTACCACGTCACCTCGGTGCACTGGAATTACGCCGCCACCACGTCCCGGCGCAGCACCGGCGAGTCCACCTACCAGACCAAGGTGCTGGACGCCGGCAGCTGGGCCAAGTCGGGCGGCGGCTACTGGGCGTTCCCGCACGGCCACATGTGCCTGTGGACCTGGGCCGCCAATCCGCAGGACCGGCCGCTGTGGGGCCAGGTCGAACGCCTGAAGGAGACGCACGGTAAGTCTAAGGGCGAGTTCATGGTCACCGGCTCACGCAACCTGTGCCTGTACCCCAACGTCTACTTGATGGATCAGTTCTCGACGCAGATCCGGCACATCCGTCCGATCGCACCCGACCGTACCGACATCACCATCTACTGCATCGCCCCCAAGGGTGAAAGCCCCGAGGACCGGGCGAACCGGATCCGCCAATACGAGGACTTCTTCAACGCCACCGGGATGGCCACCCCCGACGACCTGGAGGAGTTCCGCTCCTGCCAACAGACCTTCCGCGCCGAGGCCGCCCCGTGGAACGACGTCAGCCGCGGCGCCGGGCACTGGGTGTCCGGTCCCGACCCGCTCGCCGAGTCGCTCGGCATGCACGGCGTCGTCTCGTCAGGGATGGAGGCCGAGGACGAGGGACTTTTCGTTGTCCAAGACAACTACTGGCTGGAAACGATGCGCGCCGCCGTGCAAAAGGAGAAAGCAAGCAGGGCCGCCGGCGCGAACGGAAGGGAGTGCTGATTATGAGCGTCACCGACAACACGCCGGCCGGCACCCAGTCCGGCGGCAAATCGATCACCCAGAACACAATCGAGCAGTTCCTCTACCGCGAGGCCCGCTATCTCGACGACCGTGAGTTCGAGAAATGGCTGGAATGCTATGCCGACGACGTCGTTTTCTGGATGCCTTCCTGGGACGTCGACGATCGGTTGGTCGAGGACCCGCAGCGTGACATCTCGCTGATGTACTACCCCAACAAGGGTGGGCTGGCCGACCGGGTCTTCCGGATCCGCACCGAGCGCTCCTCGGCCACGTCGCTGCCCGACCCGCGGACCAGCCACAACATCAGCAACGTCGAGGTCATCGAGCGTCGCGGCGACGTAGTCGACCTGCGCTTCAACTGGCACACGATGTACTTCCGCTACGACCACATCGACCCGTACTACGGGACGTCGTTCTACACGATCGACTTCTCCGGCGACCAGCCCCTCATCCGGCGCAAGACGGTGGTGCTCAAGAACGACTACATCGACCACGTGGTGGACATCTACCACATCTAAGGAGCACTGATGACCGTCACACCGCAGGCAGAAACGCAAACGGGCAGCGCATCCGAGGCGCCCGTCCACCAGGTGGCGCTTCGGTTCGAGGACGGGGTCACCCGCTTCGTCAGCTGCCGGGAGGACCAGACGGTCGCCGGCGCCTCCTACCGTCAGCGCATCAACATCCCGGTGGACTGCCTCGACGGCGTCTGCGGCACGTGCAAGGCATTCTGTGAGTCGGGGAGCTACGACGGCGGCAGCTACCTGTCCGACGCACTCTCCGACGACGAGGCCGCCGCGGGCAACTGTCTGCCCTGCGTCATGAAGCCCCGCTCGGATCTCGTCCTGCAGATCCGCAGCACATCCGAGGTCGCCAAGACCCAGGCCGCCAGCTACACGGGCACGCTGGTGCAACTGTCGCAACTCTCGTCCACCACGGTGCGGATCGGGATTGAGATCCCCAACCGGGCGGAGCTGACCTTCCTGCCG
>DATMMZ010000247.1:0-18599 GCA_035569455.1 Mycobacterium sp.
ACGACATGGACGGGGTGGCCCTCGGTGATCAGCAGCGCGATGGCATCGGTGAGCTGGACTTCGCCGCCGGCGCCACGGTCGATGCGGCGCAACGCACCGAAGATGGCCCGGTCGAGCACGTAGCGGCCCGCTGCCGCATACAGCGAAGGGGCGTCCTCGGCCTTGGGCTTCTCGACCATGCCATTGACCTTCAGCACGTCGGGATTGTCGCCGTTGGCGATGGGCTCGACATCGAAGACCCCGTACGCGCTGATCTCCTCGGGCGACACCTCGATGGCACACAACACCGTGCCGCCGTATTCGGCCCGCACCATCGACATGGTCTCCAGAACGCCGGTCGGCAGCACCAAGTCATCCGGCAACAGCACCATGACGGCGTCCTCGTCGGCCGTCAGCACGGGCTCGACGCAGCCGATGGCGTGTCCCAGCCCGAGCGGTTCGGCCTGCACCACGGACTCGACCTTGATCAGAGCCGACGCGCGCCGCACCTTGGCCAGCATGGCTTTCTTGCCGCGTGCCTCGAGCGTGCCCTCCAGCACCAGGTCTTCGACGAAGTGCGCGACTACGCTGTCTTTGCCCTCGGAGGTGACGATCACCAGGCGTTCGGCACCGGCGGCAGCCGCTTCTTCGGCGACCAGCTCGATGCCGGGCGTGTCGACGACGGGCAGCAGCTCCTTGGGCACCGTTTTGGTCGCGGGCAGAAAACGCGTGCCCAGGCCGGCCGCCGGGACGATCGCCGTGAATGGGATCGGGACTTCTGGGCTTGACATTGTTCACACGATAACCCTCACCAGGCCCGCCGACGTGTTGTGGCGGCGCGAAAACCCGGCCTGTCATCGTTGAGGGGTGGCGACTGCGAGCAAGGCCGCGTTGCGGAAACAGCTGCTGGCGGCCCGGCGCAGCATTGCCGACGACGTGCGGGCCGCTGAGGCCCGGATGCTCAACGAGCACGTAGAGCTTCTGGTGAGCAGCGGCAGCACGGTCTGCGCGTATGTGGCGGCGGGCACCGAGCCCGGGTCCATTGAGATGCTGAATGTGTTGCTGCACCGAGCGGGGCGGGTGCTGCTGCCGATTGCGCGCACCACGGCTGACGACACTCCATTGCCGCTGCGGTGGGGTGAGTATCGGCCCGGCAAACTTAGCCGCGGGCGCTGGGGGCTGCTCGAGCCGCCCGAGCCCTGGCTGCCCGAGTCGGCCCTCGCCGAGGCCGAACTGGTGTTTGTTCCGGCCCTGGCGGTCGACCGCCGGGGCGTGCGGCTGGGCCGCGGCGGCGGCTTCTATGACCGATCGCTTTCGGACCGGGATCCCCAAGCGCGGCTGATCGCGACGGTGCGCGACGCGGAGTTCGTCGACGAGTTGCCGTCAGAGCCGCACGACGTACGAATGACTCACGCGCTCACGCCGGAGCGCGGGGTGATCACACTGCCGATCCGGGAATGACCGGAGGGAATGATTAGTGTCACGTGGCGGTTCTAGCACTTGACACGGTAGAGTGCTAATCCAGTTCCACATCATCCGGAGGTTTTTGTGCCGACGTATAGCTACCAGTGCACCCAGTGCGCCGACCGCTTTGACGTTGTGCAGGCCTTCACCGACGAAGCCCTGACGGAGTGCAAGAAGTGCTCCGGTCGGCTGCGCAAGCTGTTCAGCTCCGTTGGCGTGGTATTCAAGGGCAGCGGCTTTTACCGCACGGACAGCCGCGAATCAGGCAAGAAGACAAAGAGTTCGACCAACGGATCCTCGACGAGCGAGTCAGGGACCAGTTCGGGGTCGAGTGAAAGCACGACGTCGAGCTCAGCCGAGAAGTCGAACAGCAGTTCCACGCCGGCCACCGCGGCCGCCTCGACTCAGTAGGTTATCCACAGAGCGCTCCCTGACGGGCGCCCCCGGCAATGCGCTGCGCCTACCGTGTGCAGCGTGGCGGAGCCATCGCTGAATCCAACCCTGTTCAGCAGGATATCGATGTCGTTGCGCCCGGACTGGACCCGCACCGTGCTGGCCCGGCGCGTCGCCGCCGGCGGGCTCGTCGTGTTGGCCGGCGTGGCGGCACTGCGGTCGAATCCAGACGATGATCGTGCCGAGGTGGTGGTGGCCGCGCGTGATCTGCGCCCCGGCACCGCGTTGACTCCCGATGATATCCGGCTCGAAAAGCGTTTGACGACAACGGTTCCCGACGGATCGCAAGCTGACCTCGCAGCGGTGGTCGGGTCCACGCTCGCCGGCCCGACACGGCGCGGCGAAGTGCTCACCGACGTCCGGCTACTGGGGAGCCGGCTGGCCGAGTCGACGGCCGGGCCGGGCGCCCGCATTGTGCCGCTACACCTGGCGGACGGCGCGCTGATCGACCTGGTCCGAGTGGGCGACGTCGTTGACGTGCTGGCTGCACCGGCCAACGAGTCGCCGGCTGCCAGCCAGCCAACCACCCCGGCGATTTCGAGGGTGGTGGCCACCGACGCCATAGTGGTGCTCGTGTCGGACAAGCAGAAAGGCCAGGTCGCTGCCAGTGACCGCGTAGTGTTGGTTGCGCTTCCGGCTCGCGTGGCGAATACGGTGGCAGGCTCGACGCTGGGACAGGCCGTGACCCTCACCCTGCACTGAGTCCTGGCCGTTGCTCGGCACGTGATACGCAGCGAACTGTGTCCGAGTTCAGAAAGGACCTTGCCATGTTGAAAGGGTTCAAGGAGTTTCTCTCGCGGGGCAACATCGTCGACCTGTCCGTCGCAGTGGTCATCGGTACGGCCTTCACCGCATTGGTCACCAAGTTCACCGACAGCATCATCAAGCCGCTGGTCAACCGGGTCGGCGTCAACGAGAAGTCCGACCTCGGCATCTTGAAAATCAGCATCGGGGGCGGTCAGACGATCGACCTCAACGACGTCCTGACGGCCGCGATCAACTTCTTCCTCATTGCCGTGGTGGTGTACTTCCTGGTCGTGCTGCCCTACAACACGTTGCGCAGGCGCGGTGAGGTCGAGCAGGCCGACGACGCCGAAATCGTGCTGCTCACCGAGATCCGCGACCTTCTGGCCCAAACCAACGGCAGCTCGTCGGGCAAACACGGCGGAACCGCTCTGACGCCACCACCGGAGTACGGGCCCCGCGCGGACGCCGAATCACAGTGACCCGGCACCGGGTCAGCGTGTAGTCAGATCTCCAGACTCGACAGCTGCCCGATTATCTGAGCGGCGAGCGGGTTCAGCGTCGCCATGCCGTCGCGCACCGCATAGCGGGAACCGGCGAGGTTGACCACCAGCGTACTTCCGGACACACCGGCCAGACCCCGCGACAACCCGGCGTCGATAATTCCCGCGGACAGTCCCGAAGCGCGGATGGCTTCGGCGATGCCCAGGATCTCGCGATCCAGAATGTCACGGGTGGCCTCCGGGGTGACATCGCGCGGCGTGACTCCGGTCCCGCCCACCGAGACAACCAGATCCACCCCACCAATCACCGCGGTGTTCAACGCGTTACGGATCTCCACCTCGTCAGCCGCGACCGCGACCACACCGTCCACGACGAACCCCGCCTCGGTCAGCAGCTCGGTGACCAGCGGCCCGCTGTGATCCTCGTCCCCATGCGCGGTGCGATCGTCGACAACGACGACAAGTGCCCGGCCGACTACTAACTCCGCACCTTGTTCCATGGGTGCAACCGTATATCCGAGGTCCGACCACGGCGCGTCGGCTCTCATCACTGCTCCGCCTTGCCGAGGGTGACCTGCACTGTGCGGGTGCCCCCGCCGGGATCTTGGTAGGTCAACGTCACCTTGTCCCCTGGCGCCTTGGACCGCACGGCGGCCACCAAAGCGTCGGCGCTATTGATGGGGCGGTCGTCGACCTTGGTCACAATCACGCCCTTGGGCACGCCGGCAGTCGCGGCCGCACCGCCCTGCACCACGTCCATTACCTTGGCGCCGGGGGTGCCCTTGTCAGTGGTCACCTGCACGCCGAGCGAGGCATGTGTCGCCTTGCCGCTGCTGATCAACTCGTCGGCGATGCGCTTGGCCTGGTCGACCGGAATCGCAAAGCCGAGGCCGATCGAGCCGCTCTGCGCATCGCCCGAATCAGCACCAAGGGTGGCAATGGCGGAGTTGACGCCGACCAGCTGGCCCTGCATGTTGACCAAGGCACCACCGGAGTTACCCGGGTTGATCGCGGCATCGGTCTGGATCGCGTCCAGCACAGTGTTTTGGTTGCCCGATTCGCCGGTCGTCGACACCGGCCGGTTAAGCGCACTGACGATGCCGGTGGTCACCGTGCCCGCCAACCCGAGCGGTGACCCGATCGCCACCACCGGCTGACCCACCCGCAGATCCGAGGAAGAGCCCATTGAAATCGGGCTGAGCCCGGAGACACCCTGGACACGAACCACGGCGATATCACTGGTGGGATCGGCGCCGAGCACCGTGAATGCTGCGGTACGACCGTCGGAGAAGGTCACCGTCGTTTTGGCCGGTGCGCCACCGCCAGGAGCGCCACCGCCAGGAGCGCCACCGCCAGGGGCGCCACCGCCAGGAGCAGGGCCTTTCGGGCTCGCGGCAGCCGCGACGACATGGTTGTTGGTCATGATCAGCCCATCGGACGACAGGATGATGCCGGAGCCCTCCTCCGACTGACGACCCAGATCGGTCTCCAGCATGACGACGCTCGGCACCACCTTGGCGGCGACCTGCTCGACACTGCCTGGCGGCATGTTCGCCGCCGGGACACTCGGAGCCGCGCCCGTCACCAGCCTGCCGTTGCCGGCGACGTGGGTGCCCAGCTCGACGACCGTTGCCGCCGCACCGCCGATTCCGGCCGATACGACTGCAATCGCCACCGCGCCGGCGGCCAACACACCTGTGCGAGGCCGTCTTTGGCGTATCGCCATCGGAGGGGGAGGCGGAAACATCCCAGGTATTGGACCCGGCCCGGGACCCCTACCACCGGGGATTGGCCCCGGCCCGGTGCCGCCGGGGATTGGTCCCGTCCCCGGACCACCGGGCAACCGGCCCGGCCCCGTACCGCTGAACGGCTCGTGGGGCTGACGGTAGTGGGGCTGGGACGGTTGATAGCGCCAGTCGAATGGCTGGTGGTAGGTGGGCTGCTGCCCCTGGGCATAGGCGGGGGGCACAGGCTGATTAGGCGCGGTACCGTATCCCGGCTGCTGCGGCGGTGGCGAATACCTCGGGTGATTCGTCATGTCGCTGAGTCGCTCTTCCTCTATCTTCGGGCTTGTTGTTTCAACAGTAGCTGCACAACTACCGTGCCCGCGCGGACTGAGAGTCCACTAATAGGAGTCCGTGGGTTTCCGCAGATGTCCCCGAAACGGGGGTCTGCCTGCGGGTCCCCACCGTACCCGTCCGCCGCTTTCCGTGTGCGTTTTTCACGACTTGATGCCACCGTCGTGACACCGAGCCCCGTGTGGCGGGGCTGGACCGCGTAGGCCGCCCGCGCTGCGCCGGGGCAAGTGGCGCCCGTTGGCGCGCCGGGCAAGGGTGACGGCCCCGGCTCTGATACCTCCGGAGCCGGGGCCGTTCGTCGGGCCACGCGGGAGCGCGTCTGTTTACTCCCGCGTGGCCCCGGTTCTTTAATTGCTGACGTCGGCGCGGCGGCTACGGCGGCGGCGTCTGAGTGCGGTCATACTGACGATCCACTTGAATCGGAGCATCTTACATACTAAAAGTTCTAATGTGAAGGTTTACCAGACTTCTAGTCTGGTACTATCGGGGACATGCAACTCACCCAGCGACAGGTGCCCACGGGCACGTACTGTGGCGGCAACCATCCCGAGCAAATCGAATACCGCTACGCGCTGGTAGACGGCGTCGAAGTCCCCAACGGTCAAAGCGATCCACGCTGCTTTCGAACCGGCTGCCCCGACAATTTTACGGCTCTGGCCAGAGAGCAGCGCGGTGCGCGCCCCACGCCATAGTCCGGTCGCCGGAACCGCATCGCCCTAGCCCGCGTCTGAATAGTTGATCGGGGCGCCCCTGCTCTCCTCGGGGCGGTTCGATCAAGCTCATAACTCAGTTGGCGTTAGACGAGGAGTTCTGGAGTGGGTGGACGATCGCTGAATCGGGTTGTGGCGCCCTTGGGCAACTTCCAGGCGTATCGCTGTTTCGACCGGGTGCGGCGGCGGCCCACTGCTGTTGCTGAGCCGCGGATAGTGACTTGCCCGGCCGCAGTGCCCAATTCGTCTTCGGCCATGACGGGCCGGCGGTGCTGATCGATACGATGAGAGCAGCAATAGCGAGTGCGTTTGAGGAACTGCCGCCCGCCGTCGAACCATCGGCAAACACCACGTAAAACACGTTAGCCGCGGCTACTGGCATCCGGGCACCGACTGCCATCACCAACGGTGCGCCGCGATCTTCCTTCGGTAGGTAACCGTCAGCAGGTGTTCGTTGTCCTTGGCGCTCACACTGTCAGAGGCAGTCAGCTTTCTGCCAGCTGCGAACCCGGATGTTCGCAGCTGTAGCGGGGCCGCACGAACTACATGTGAACTGATCAACCTGGACGCTAGCAACCCACCTAAAGGCAGCTAGCCATGAGACCGCTGTTCCTCGTCTTGTTGGTAGTCGGGTTCGTGGCGGCCTTTCGGTGGTGGATCGCCGCCGTTGTCGGCGACGTGGTGCTGTTCGTCGCACGGCTGCCCCGCAGCTCATGCCTGGCTGACGCTCGGGAGGGTTCTTCAAATAGATAGGTCAAACGGGGCTGTGTCATGGAGAATTACACGCCGGAGTAGCGCAACACCGGCGACATAGCTGACGCAATTCGGCGCGCCCGTCTAGTGACGGTCGACGCCCACGAAGTGCGTCGGGCATCGATCGAGTGCCGCCACCGAGCCGCTGTGCTGCGCGATGAAGCGCAAAGCCTGCGCGCGGAACGGATCAAGTGAAGTAGCGGACTACTCGTGCCCGCGTGCGGCAAGTGGAGGATGGTCGGTTGCGATCAGCTAACGTCGGGGTTGGGTGGTGGCTCGTGCCGAAGATCGGTGAGCATGGGGTGGTTCTCGGCGCAAGCATGGGCGGGCTATTGGCCGCGAGGGTGCTTTCCGACTTCTATGAGACGGTCACCGTGGTGGAGCGGGACGTGTTGCCCGACGGTGCAGTGAACCGGCGGGGGGTTCCGCAGGGCCGCCATGTGCATGGGTTACTGGGACGAGGGTCCCAGGTCCTGGCTGAACTGTTTCCCGGGTTCCTTGACGAACTCGTCGCGGCCGGCGCTCCCGTCGTCGACTACACCGATCTGTCCAAGGCGTTCGTTTCTCTTGCTGGCCATCAGCTTGTGCGTAGTGGAGGGTTTAGAGACATCCCGCCACTGTTCTTCCCTAGCAGGCCATTGTTGGAGAGTCTTGTTCGGCGACGGGTGCGTGAGACGGCGAATATCACGCTTCTGGAGGGTTATGACTTTGTTGATCTGACGTCGACCACGTCGCGGGATCGTGTCACCGGCGCGCGAGTCCGCCCCCGTGACGGTGACAGTGAGCGGATGTTGACGTCGGATCTGGTCGTGGACGCCACCGGTCGGGGTGCGCGAACACCAGCGTTCTTGGACACCTTGGGCTACGGGCGCCCGTCTGAAGAGCAAGTCGGTGTGCGTGTCGTGTATTCCAGCCAGCTGCTGCGCATCGCGCCCGGCACGCTCGAGGAGCGGGTCGTCATCGTCAGTGCTGTCCCGGGCCGGCCCACCGGGATTGCGTTATTCGGTCACGAGGACAACACCTGGATGTTCACCCTAGCCGGCATAGCGGGTCGCGAGCCGCCGAGCGAGCGAGCCGAAATGTTGGCCTTCGCGGAGGATTTGGCTCCGGCCCATGTGCTGGTGGCGATCCGTGCGGCCGAGCCACTCACCGAAGTCTGTCGCTTCCGTTACCCCGAGAGTCGCTGGCGACGCTACGACAAGATGCGGCGATTCCCCGCCGGTCTGCTGGTTCTCGGCGACGCAATCTGCAGCTTCAATCCCATCTACGGCCAGGGCATGACGGTGGCCGCCCTGCAGGCGCAGGCCCTGCGCCAATGTCTGCACCACGGCGCGAATGGCTTGGCGCGGCGTTATTTCCGTGCCGCGGCGAAACCGATCGGGGTGGCCTGGCGATTCGCAGTTGGCGGTGATCTCAACTTGCCCGAGGTCGAAGGCCCCAGGCCAAAGTCGTTGCGCCTCGCCAATAGGTACGTCGACCGGCTTCAGACCGCCGCCGAGTCCGATCTCGTTGTCGCCGAACAGTTCACAAAGGTCGTCGCACTCGTCGACGCGCCCACTCGGCTGCTGCAACCGAACATGATGATCCGCGTTGCGGCCGCCAACCTGCGCCGCCGCGAGCGCCGTCAAACAACCCGGAGGCAGGAATTTTCACAATCCCCGATGTGAGTAACCCCGCAAGCGCATACGCTCCCCAGCGACGAATCGGTCAATGTCACCAAACACGGATGACTTGGCGCTGCGAGTGCGGCGCTCTCACCTACGGGCCGGCGCTACCGAAGGTTGCAGTCTGCTAAATGGCCCTGCGCGCGTTCGCTAGTCGCGTCGATTCGTATGCCCTTGCTGTCCAAGTTGTTTCAGTCGACCGGTGAAGCGTTGCGAACCGCACGTCAGCCCGCCCACCCCCCGTCAACGTCATCAACCGATGAGCCTTCACCGCGGCTTGCACCTCGGCGACCTCGGACTCACGCCCAATGAAGCTGGTCACCGCAGGCCGCAGGTTCCCCGGACTCGCATCCAGCGCCTGCAACGGCGGAAAGTCCGTGCGTAGGCCCGCCGCTCGGACCTGGAACAGCCCGACCGCGGTGGGCAGATCCCGCGACCGCCGCGGCCCCAGATCCACCAGATCAACTCCACTGATCAACACCGCCGCCGACTCGGCCAACAGGATCTGACCGCCATGCCCGGCGGACATCACCCGCGCAGCACGATTGAGCATCGCGCCGAAGTAGTCGGTCCCCCGCAACCCGGCTTCGCCGGTCGCGATCCCCATCCGCACCGGCAACTCCAGCGCCCGCTGCGCGGTCACCGCGGCATCGACAGCAGACCAGGGTGACGCGAACGAGGCGCACACACCGTCCCCGGTGTGCTTGAACAGCCAGCCCCCATGGGCCTCGATCGCCTGAAGCAACACCTCGTCGTGTGCGGCCACCGCCGCCCGCATGCCATCGGCGTCTGCCTCCCACCGACCGGTCGAACCCTCGACATCGGTGAACAGAAACGTCACGACCCCTGAAGGAGCAGCCGCCGGCGGAGCGGACACCCACGCAGAATCTACAACCGACGCGCTCCTACCTCGCACATCGGCGAAATCCGGCCCAGACCCCCGCCGCGAGGCACGGTGTAGCGCGCTACCCGTTGGCCGGATCGCAGCGGCGACATGGCACTGCGCGGCGAAAGACACCAGCCCTGATCCGGTGGCGACGAATGAACAGGTCTGAGGTGAGCCGAGAGCGCGGGTCGCGCCGCAACACCCACAACAATTGGACGAGGAAGCACAGTAGGTAGAAGTGCGGAATTGCCTGCTTATCGATTCCGGGGGGCGTAGTATCAGTGCGCTTTCTTGAAGATCGGTTCCTCGGTTGTGTGTCGCTCTGAGGTACGGGAGCCCAAGATGTCGTCTTTCCTGATCGCAGCACCTGAGGCGTTGGCCGCGGCGTCGGCGGACCTGAGCGGGATCGGGGAGGCGATCAGGGAGGCTAGGGCGTCGGCGGCGCCGGCTACCACGGTGATTCCGCCCGCGGCCGCTGATGAGGTGTCGGCGGCCATCACGCGGTTGTTGGGCAACTACGCAGCGGATTTTCAGGCGCTCAGCGCGCGCACGGCGGCCTTTCATGTCGGGTTTGTGCAGACGTTGCTGCATAGTGCGAGCGCCTTTGCGGGCACCGAGGCCGCGAACGGATCGTCGCTGCAGAACCTGAAGCAGGATCTGCTGGGCTTGATCAACGCGCCCTCATACGCGTTGACCGGGCGCCCGCTGATCGCCCCCAGTGCCCCCGGGACCTCCGCGACGCCGATGAGTCAGAACTTGCTGGTCAACCCCGGCTTCGAAGTGGCCGACCCGTCGGTGTCGGGCTACAGCGGGGTAACCATTCCGGGCTGGACCGAGACCGGCACCCCGACCGTGATCCCCTACGGCGCCCTGCGCGCGACTTATCCGTCGCCACTCTCGTTTCCGTTCCCAAATCTGCCGAAGTTCCTGGGCTTTCCAAGCCTGAGCCAGGCGCCCCCGGGCGGCGGCAACAATTTCGCCGGCGGCGGACCCGTGGCCACGTCCACCATCAGCCAAACCGTCGACCTGACCGGCGCAGCCGGAACGCCGTACACGCTGAGTGCAGACCTCGGCGGCCGCCTCTTGAACCCGTCATCGGCCTCAGTGAACGTCACCTTCCTCAGCGCCAATGGGGCCGTTCTGGGCACCGGCTCGACCGGGTCGGTCACGCTGCTGGATCGCCTGGGTTTCACCGAGTTTCAGCCACGCGAGATCTCCGGGATGATCCCGGCCGGCACCACCTCCGCGGTGGTGACCACGACCTTCGCCGACCACAACCTTATCCTCGGCCGCTACAACGACGCCTACGCCGACAACGTGTCGCTCACCGTCGGCGATCCAAGCCTCACCCCGGCGCAGCTCACCGTACCGACGTCCAACGTCGGCCACATCGATCACGTGCAACTGATCTACATGGAGAACAAGGGCGTCGGCGACATCATCGGCAGCCCCAACGCGCCGTACATCAACAGCCTGATAAAGACCCAAGATTATGTGTCCAACTATTACGCGCTGAGCCATCCCAGCGACCCCAACTACTTCCGGATCATGGGCGGATCGGATTTCGGGATCGCCTACAACCCCGCCTCGAACGTCATCAACGCACCCAGCCTCATGCAAGAAATGGATCAGGCGGGCATATCGTGGGTGGGCTACGCGCAGGGCATGCCCTTCCCGGGTGCCACGATGTCGCAGGGTAACTACGCCAGCGACGCATTACCCTTCCTCGAATTCGGCTACGTCTTCAACAACACCCCCGCCTACCTGCAGACACACCTGCTCCCGCTGACGCAGTTGTCCACCGATCTCGCGAACCCGAACACCGCCCCAAGATTCGCGTGGATCGCTGCCGACGAGGCCAACAACATGGAAGGCCCTGTCGATTCTCCTCTTAGCGAGGCCCGCTGGCTTGCCAGCCAGCTCACGACGCACCAGTACAACGTCGCGGCCGGCGACGCGTTCGTCCAGCAAGAAGTGCAAACCATTGAAGCATCGCCAACGTGGAATTCGTCGCAGAGCGATGTCATATACATCACGATGGACGAGGACTTCAATAATATTTCACTGGGTTTCGGTAACGAAGGCAACCACGTTGTGATGATCGCCATCCCGAACCAGGCCGCCATAAATGCGGGGTTCCAACCCGGCCCATTCGTCGACCCCAACTACGCCAACCAGTACAGCCTGATGGCCACTATTGAAGGCAACTTGGGCCTGGCCCCGCTCACCGCCAACGACATGTACGCCGAACCCATGAACGCTCTCTGGAAATAAAGGTGTTTGGGTAATTGAGTGACTGGCTGTCATAAAGAAAGGCCCGTGTGGGCGAGGAAGGCGAAACACAGGTCGTAGCTCGAGCCGACGCGGTTCAGGCCGACCAAGGGTTGGTGTCCCGCGACATCTGGCTGCTGCGGCTGCGTGCGCTGCTGGCGCGGGCTCACGGCGATGCCGCAGTGTACAACCAGTTGAGGGATCGCTGCCGCGACATGGCGAAAACGCTTTGGCTTCGAAGGGCATATCGCGTGGGCCGAGGAAATGCCATGACGCTGTGCAGGTAAACGGGTGTCACCCTACCGTGCCCACGCGGACTAAGAGTCCACAGAGATAACACTCGCTGAATCCCGAGAGCTTGCCCCGTTCCCGGCCACAGGTACCACGGGGTCGGTCTTGGCATCGCTGTTGACGTCGGCCCCAGCCGTCTGGTACGCCGACTTGGGCATCGGGCGGCCGGGTAGCAGCACATAAATCGACGTGCCAGGGGGCTGACCTCCAGCCACGGTGTCTTCGACGCGAAGCAATCCACCGTGGTTGAGCACTACCTGTTTGACGATCGCCAGCCCCAGGCCGGAGCCGGGCAACGCGCGCGCCGTCGTCGATCGGTAGAACCGTTCGAAAACCAGACGCCGCTCGTGCGGTGGAATCCCTGGGCCATGGTCGGAAACCACGAGCTCCGCGTGCGAAGGGTCGAGCTGCCTCATCTTGACGCCGACATGGCCGCCGGACGGGCTCCACTTGGCCGCGTTGTCCATGAGGTTCAGCGCCGCACGCGACAACCCCGCGGCGTCACCGTAGACCTGCCATCCGATCAGCTCGACGTCGAAGTGAATATCGTTGCGCCGCCGCCTGACCCGTTCCAGACTGCGATCAATGACCTCGGACATGTCAACCGGCTCGTGCACCACCTGGCCGGCAGAGTCTCGGGTGAGGTCTACCAAATCCCCTACCAGCGTGGACAATTCCTCGATCTGCGCAAGCACATCAGCACGCAGGCCGACCATCTCCTGCTCGGGTAGCCGCGGCGCTCCGGGTTCCATCGAGGCCATCAGCAGTTCGACGTTGGTGCGCAGCGACGTCAGCGGGGTACGCAATTCATGTCCGGCGTCGGTGACCAGACGCGCCTGCCGTTCCCGCGATTCAGCCAGCGCCCGCAGCATCAAGTTGAATGCCTCTGTAAGCCTTGCCAATTCGTCACTGCCGAATACCGGGATCGGCCGCAGGTCGTCGGTACGTGCCACCCGCTCGGCTGCTTCGGTCAGTCGACCCACCGGGCGCAGCCCCGCCCGGGTGACCATTCCCCCGGCCACCGCGGCGACCGCGACGCCGATGCCGCCGACCATCAACAGCACCCAGCGCAGTTTCGTCATAACCGCGTCGGTGGGCTTGAGACTCTTGGAGATCAGCAACGAACTGCCGTTGCGCAGGTGGATGGCCAGAATCCGTTGATCCGATGCGGTGCGCCGTGACATGAACAACTCGCCGCGCATGACGGCCTTTTCCGGCGAACCGACCGGCAGGGTCTCGCCCGGCAGTTCAGCTTTGTAGCTCGACTTGCCGGGGTCAATCAGCATCGCGTTGACATCCGACGAATAGGCGATGCCCTGAATGGCAGTTTTGGGGTCGGCGTCCAGCAAACCGCTCTCGATCAGCAGCTGCGCCCGGCTCTGCAGCTGGTTGTCGAGGTCGCCGTACAGCGCCCTGGAGACCACCGCGTAGACGGCCAATGCCATCAGCACGACAACCATCGCCACCATGGACATCGCCAGCAGCATTACCCGCCACCGCAGGGATAAGGAACTGGTAGTTCGCAGCGGCGCGGCCCGCCGGCGGTGGAACCGGACCATTACGGAGGCGTCTCCCTCAGCACGTAGCCGACTCCACGCACCGTGTGGATCAGCCGCGGCTCGCCGTCGGCCTCAGTTTTGCGGCGCAGATAACCGACATACACTTCCAGCGCATTGCCCGAGGTGGGGAAGTCGAATCCCCACACCTCCTCGAGGATGCGGCTGCGAGTCAGTACCCGCCGCGGATTAGCGATCAGCATCTCCAGCAAAGCGAATTCGGTGCGCGTCAGGCTGATCCGGCGTTGTCCGCGGGTGACCTCGCGGGTTACCGGGTCCAGGGTCAGGTCGGAGAATGTCATAGCCACCGACTCGGCCCCGTCATCGGGCTTGGTGCGGCGCAGCAGCGCCCGCACGCGTGCCAACAGTTCTTCGAGGGCAAACGGCTTCGGCAGATAGTCGTCGGCGCCGGCGTCCAGGCCGGCGACTCGCTCAGAGACCGAGTCGCGGGCGGTAAGCACCAGGATCGGCAGGTCATCGCCGGTGCTGCGGAGGTGACGGCACACCTCCAGGCCGTCCAGGCGCGGCATCATGACATCCAGCACGAGCGCGTCGGGCCGGTCACTGGCAATCTTGTCGAGGGCCTCGACCCCGTCATGGGCCAGCTCGACCGAGTAGCCATTGAAGGAAAGCGACCTGCGCAGCGACTCGCGCACTGCGCGATCGTCGTCGACGACAAGTATTCGCACGGCCACTAGTTTCGTCCTAGCGCCTGAGAGCGGCCTGAGAGGCGCGCCGGGTATTTGCCGAGATTAGCGACGGTCGAGATCGATGAGACCAAGACGGGCCGCCTTGAGCAGCCTACGGGGCACTTTGTGCTTATGGCCTGCCACCGTCACACCGACGAGCTCGGTCTTGGCGGCCTTCCACTGCGCGCGCCGGCTTCGGGAATTCGCGCGCGACATCCTGCGCTTGGGTGTCGCCATGGTCGGGCCTTACTCCTCGATTGGGGGTTTCGGGTCTCTGTCGCGCGGCATGCCCCGCGGGCCGAACGGCGACAATTCCGATTAAGGATAGTCGGTGACGTGCTGGTAGCCAAAATGGGCCACCACCGGCGTTCGCGGCGCCGTCGGCATCCGACTATGCTGACCTACCGGTTGGTTGGTTGCGCCCACCGACAATCCCAATGGAGGGTAGACACGCATGGCTTCTCCGTCTGGTCCGTATGGATCCTCCGGTGCCGTGCGTATCGCGAACTGTTCAGGTTTCTACGGCGACCGGCTATCGGCGATGCGCGAGATGCTCACCGGCGGCGAACTGGACTACGTCACCGGCGACTACCTGGCCGAGCTGACCATGCTGATTCTCGGCCGCGACCGGATGAAGCACCCCGACCGCGGCTACGCCAAGACTTTCCTGACCCAACTCGAGGAGTCCCTGGGACTGGCGCACGACCGTGGGGTGCGCATCGTCGCCAATGCAGGGGGCCTGAACCCGGCGGGGCTGGCAGACGCGGTACGGGCATTGGCCGAGCGCCTGGGCATCCCGGCCCGGATCGCTCACGTCGAAGGCGACGACCTGCAGCCCCGCGCCGCGGAACTAGGGCTCGGCACGCCCCTGACGGCGAACGCGTACCTGGGCGCCTGGGGCATCGTCGATTGCCTCAATGACGGCGCCGACGTCGTGGTCACCGGCCGGGTCACCGACGCCTCGGTGATTGTCGGGGCCGCGGCGGCGCACTTCGGCTGGGGCCCCACCGATTACAACCAGCTCGCCGGCGCCGTGGTCGCCGGCCACGTGATCGAGTGCGGCGCCCAGGCCACCGGCGGCAACTACGCGTTCTTCACCGAAGTCGCTGACCTGACCCACCCGGGTTTTCCGCTGGCCGAAGTCAACGACGACGGCTCGTCGGTGATTACCAAGCACCCCGGCACCGGCGGCCTGGTCAGCGTGGACACCGTCACGGCGCAGCTGCTCTACGAGATCACCGGTGCCCGGTATGCCAACCCGGACGTGACGGCGCGGATGGACAGCATCGAACTGTCGTCCGACGGTCCCGACCGGGTGCGCATCAGCGGGGTGATCGGCGAACCGCCACCACCCACGCTTAAAGTGTCGCTGAACAGCATCGGCGGATTCCGCAACGCGATGACCTTCGTGCTGACCGGCCTGGACATCGAGGCCAAGGCCGAGTTGGTGCGACGGCAGCTGGAATCCAGCTTGACCGTCAAGCCCGCTGAGATGCAGTGGACCCTGGCCCGCACCGACCATCCCGACGCCGACACCGAAGAAACCGCCAGCGCCCTGCTGAGCTGCGTGGTCCGCGATCCCGATCCGGCCAACGTGGGACGCCAATTCTCCTCGGCCGCAGTCGAATTGGCGCTGGCCAGCTATCCGGGGTTCACTTCAACGGCCCCGCCCGGCGACGGGCAGGTGTATGGCGTGTTCGTGCCCGGCTACGTCGACGCCGGCCTGGTGCCGCACACCGCGGTGCATTCCGACGGCACCCGCACCGACATCCCTTGCGCCACAGACACTTTGGAACTCGCACCGGCCGATCCCCCGACCCTTCCGCAGCCGCTGCTCGCCGGTCCGACCCGGCGGGCGCCGCTGGGCCTGATCGCCGGCGCCCGCAGCGGCGACAAGGGCGGATCCGCCAACGTCGGGGTGTGGGTCCGCACCGACGACCAATGGCGCTGGCTGGCCAACACGCTGACCGTCGAGCTGCTGAAGGACCTGCTTCCCGAGACGGCCGACCTCGAGGTAACCCGCCACCTGCTACCTAACTTGCGGGCGGTGAACTTCGTCATCGAGGGGATCCTCGGTCAGGGCGTCGCCTATCAGGCGCGTTTCGATCCGCAGGCCAAGGGGCTGGGCGAATGGTTGCGCAGCCGCCACGTCGACATCCCGGAGAGTTTGTTGTGAGTATCTGGACCACGCCCGAGCGCGAACAACTACGAAAGACGGTGCGCGCGTTCACCGAACGCGAGATCCTGCCCAACATCGATGAGTGGGAGCGCACCGGCGACTTGCCCCGCGACCTGCATCGGCGCGCCGGAGCGGCCGGATTGCTGGGCGCGGGCCTGCCCGAATCGGCCGGCGGCGGTGGCGGGGACGGCGCCGACGCGGTGATCATCTGCGAAGAGGTGCATCAGGCCGGCGCGCCCGGAGGGGTTTGGGCATCGTTGTTCACCTGCGGCATCGCCGTGCCGCACATGATCGCATCCGGCGATGAGCGGCAGATCGAGACATACGTGCGACCCACACTGGCCGGCCAGAAGATCGGCGCGCTGGCCATTACCGAACCCGGCGGCGGCTCCGATGTCGGGCATCTGCGGACCGCAGCCGTATCGGATGGCGATGACTACGTGATCAACGGCGCCAAGACCTACATCACCTCCGGGGTGCGCGCCGACTACGTCGTCACTGCGGTACGCACCGGCGGGCCCGGCGCCGCTGGCGTTTCGCTGATCGTGGTCGAGAAGGGCACACCCGGCTTCGCGGTCACCCGCAAGTTGGACAAGATGGGCTGGCGGTCCTCCGACACCGCCGAGCTGTCCTACACCGACGTGCGCGTGCCGAAAGCCAACCTCGTCGGCGCCGAGAACAGTGGATTCGCCCAAATCGCCCAGGCGTTCGTCTCCGAGCGCATTGCCATGGCCACGCAGGCGTATTCGAGCGCACAACGATGCCTGGACATCACCGCGCAGTGGTGCCGAGACCGGGAGACGTTCGGCCGCCCGCTGATATCCCGGCAGTCGGTCCAGAACACGCTTGCCGAGATGGCTCGGCGCATCGACGTCGCCCGGGTCTATTCGCGCCACGTGGTGGAGCGTCAGCTCGCCGGCGAGACCGGCCTGATCGCGGAGGTCTGTTTCGCCAAGAACACCGCCGTCAAGGCCGGGGAATGGGTTGCCAACCAGGCCGTCCAGTTGTTCGGCGGCATGGGCTACATGGCCGAATCCGAAGTCGAACGCCAATACCGGGATATGAGGATCCTGGGTATCGGTGGCGGAACCACCGAAATCCTGACCGCATTGGCCGCCAAAATACTGGGGTATCAATCGTGACCGTCCTGCAGTCCACGCTCGACCCGAAGGCGAGCGCCTACGCCGACGCGGCGACGGCGGCGACGTCAAGACTCGACGAGATCGACGGCGAACTCGCCAAAGCGCTTGCGGGCGGCGGTCCCAAGTACGTCGAGCGCCACCACGCCCGCGGCAAGATGACGCCCCGCGAGCGCATCGAGCTGCTGGTCGACCCGGATTCCCCATTCCTGGAGCTGTGCCCGCTGGCTGCCTACGGCAGCGCGTTCCAGGTGGGCGCCAGCGTCGTCACCGGCGTCGGCGCGGTGTCCGGGGTGGAATGCGTGATCATCGCCAACGATCCCACCGTCAAGGGCGGCACCAGCAACCCGTGGACTTTGCGAAAAATCCTGCGGGCCAAGAAGGTCGCCATGCAGAACCGGCTTCCGGTAATTTCGCTGGTGGAGTCCGGCGGGGCAGACCTGCCCACCCAGAAGGAAGTCTTCGTCCCGGGTGGGCAGATGTTCCGCGACCTGACCCAACTGTCAGCGGCTGGGATACCCACCATCGCGCTGGTGCTCGGCAACTCGACTGCGGGTGGCGCCTATGTGCCGGGCATGTCCGACCACGTGGTGATGATCAAGGAACGCTCGAAGGTGTTCCTGGCCGGCCCACCGCTGGTCAAGATGGCCACCGGCGAGGAATCCGACGACGAATCCCTGGGCGGTGCCGAAATGCACGCCCGCATATCGGGTTTGGCCGACTACTTCGCCATTGATGAGCTCGACGCGATACGGATCGGACGTCGCATTGTCGCCCGCCTGAACTGGAGGAAGCTGGGGCCAAAGCCCAAACCCGTGACCGAGCCGCTGTTCGATACCGAGGAGCTGATCGGCATCGTGCCCGCGGATTTGCGGATTCCGTTCGATCCACGAGAAGTGATTACCCGCATTGTCGACGGCTCCGAATTCGACGAGTTCAAGGCGCTGTACGGCTCGTCACTGGTGACCGGATGGGCCCAGTTGCACGGCTATCCGATCGGCATCCTGGCCAATGCGCGCGGCATCCTCTTCAGCGAGGAGTCGCAGAAGGCCACCCAGTTCATCCAGCTGGCCAACCGCTTCGACACGCCACTGTTGTTCCTGCACAACACCACCGGCTACATGGTGGGCAAGGATTACGAAGAGGGCGGCATGATCAAGCACGGCGCGATGATGATCAACGCCGTGTCCAACTCGACCGTCCCGCATATCTCGCTGCTGATCGGCGCGTCCTACGGCGC
>DATMMZ010000248.1:0-2602 GCA_035569455.1 Mycobacterium sp.
GCTGCGACGGTTGAAGCCAGTCCCCGGGTCGCACCGATGCGGCGGGTAGCGACCGCCTGCCTTGTCGGCTCGGCGATCGAGTTCTACGACTTCCTCATTTACGGCACGGCGGCAGCGCTGGTGTTTCCCACCGTGTTCTTCCCGCACCTGAGTCCCGCCGTGGCCACGATCGCCTCGATGGGGACATTTGGCGCCGCGTTTCTGTCCCGGCCCGTTGGTGCGGCCGTCTTTGGGTACTTCGGTGACCACCTGGGCCGTAAAAAGACCTTGGTCGCCACGCTGGTGATCATGGCCCTGTCAACCGTGACCGTGGGCCTGGTTCCCAGCACCACAGCCATTGGTGTGGCAGCGCCGTTGATCCTGGTCGCGCTGCGGCTAATGCAGGGGTTTGCCGTCGGCGGCCATTGGGCGGGTTCGGCGCTGCTGAGCGCCGAATATGCACCTGCCGCCAAACGTGGCCGGTATGGCATGTTCACCCACCTCGGGGGCGGCACCGCGTTGGTACTGAACGGCTTGACCTTTCTCGGAGTGAACTTCACCATCGGCGAAAACAGCTCCGCATTCATGCAGTGGGGGTGGCGCCTACCGTTCCTGATCAGCGCGGGGCTGATCGTCATCGCCCTATACGTGTGGCTCAAGATCGACGAGACCCCGCTATTCGCCGAGGAAAGAGCCCGCCACCTGGTACCCAAAGCGCCGCTCGCAGAGGTGCTGCACCTCCAGCGCCGTGAGATCGCCATGGCCGGGGGCAGCGTCCTCGTATCTTTTGGGTTCGTCTTCATGGCCGGCACCTACCTGACCACCTACGCCCACTCCCACCTGGGGTATTCCCGCAACGTCATCTTGTTCGTCGGTGTGCTGGGCGGCCTGGCGAGCATCGCGTCCGTCGCACTCTCGGCCACCCTGTGCGATCGAGTCGGGCGCCGCCGGATGATGCTGGTGGGGTGGGCAGGCTGTCTGCCGTGGTCGTTTGTGGTGATCCCGCTGGTGGATACCGGCAACCCCATTTTGTATGCGGTGGCAATCATGGGCATGTACGCCGTCGCCGCGATCGGCTCGGCACCGACTGCCGCCTTTATCCCGGAGCTGTTCTCCACCCGCTACCGCTACACGGGATCGGCGCTGGCGGTGAACCTTGCCGGCGTCATTGGTGGCGCCCTGCCGCCCCTGATCTCCGGAACGCTGCTGGCAACCTATGGCGGCTGGGCGATCGGTCTCATGCTGGCCACCCTTGCGTTGGTCAGCCTGGTGTGCACCTATGTACTGCCGGAAACCAACGGAACAGCGCTGCGCACCACGGAGGGTGTGCATGTCGGTCACGAGCCGGCTGAGCTGGAGCTGCCCAGCGGCGGCCGCTGACTCAGTTGGCGTGCAGATCCTCGTTGAGCGTGATGCCCTGACCGCCGCGGGCGACCACCTCGACAGCACCGGTGACCGAATTGCGCCGGAAGAGCAGGTTGCCGGCGCCCGAGAGCTCCCGAGCCTTGACCGATTTGCCGTCGGGCGTGGCGACTTTGGTGCCCGCGGTGACGTACAGGCCTGCTTCGACGACGCAGTCGTCGCCCAGTGAGATCCCCAGCCCCGAGTTGGCGCCGAGCAGACAGCGCTTGCCTATCGAAATGACTTGCGTGCCACCGCCGGACAGCGTGCCCATGATCGACGCCCCGCCGCCGATGTCGGAGCCGTCGCCCACCACGACACCCGCTGAGATGCGGCCCTCCACCATCGACGCGCCCAGGGTGCCGGCGTTGTAGTTCACGAAGCCCTCATGCATGACGGTGGTGCCGGGTGCCAGGTGGGCGCCCAACCGCACCCGGTCGGCGTCGGCGATGCGCACCCCGGTGGGCACGACATAATCGACCATCCGCGGGAACTTGTCGACGCCGTAGACGGTCACCGGTCCATGGCGGCGCAGCCGTGCCCGGACCGCCTCGAAACCGTCGATCGCGCACGGTCCGTGATTAGTCCACACCACATTGGTCAATACGCCGAACAAGCCGCCGGCGTTCAGCCCGTGCGGCGCCACCAGCCGGTGTGAAAGTAGATGCAGCCGCAGGTAGGCGTCGTAAGCGTCGGCGGCGACATCGTCTAGTGAGCCGATGACCGTGCGGACCGCGATGGTCTCGGTGTGGCGGTCGTCGTCGCGGCCGATCAGCGCAGCCAGCTCCGGGGGAACGTCGGACAATGCGAGCCGGGACGTGGCGCTGGTGCCAGAATCAGTCAGTTCCGGTGCGGGAAACCAGGTGTCGAGGATCGATCCATCGGAGGCCAGCGTCGCCAGCCCAATACCTGCAGCTCCAGTCACGGCGGAAAGGTTACTTCCTCTGCCAAGCGGGAGGTACCCCCAGCTCGGCAACAGATACCCTGGGGCCGTGCTGGACTTGCGTGGGGATCCGATCGAGTTGACCGCGGCGTTGGTCGACATCCCCAGCGAGTCGAGGGATGAGGCGCGCATCGCCGGCGAGGTGGAGGCCGCGTTACGGTCGCAGACATCCGGCTTCGAAATCGTTCGCAATGGCAATGCCGTGCTGGCGCGTACTTCGCTGCACCGGCCGTCGCGGGTGCTGCTGGCCGGGCATCTGGACACCGTCCCGGTGGCCGA
>DATMMZ010000249.1:0-7471 GCA_035569455.1 Mycobacterium sp.
CATCCCAGCGCTCTTGGCTTTGAAGAACGGGCCGACGCTTTCCATCTCAACCCACGTTTCGGGAATCAGCCTTCCAGAGACAATCTCGATGTGGACGTCGGGCTTGGCACTCATCGGCGCTCCTTTCGGCTAGTTGGGAGATAGTCGCGACCACCGCCAGACAACCAGCGAAACCACCCTGAACTGCACCCGAACACCGGTAGTTTTAGTGCGGGCGAAGGGACTCGAACCCTCACGCTCTCTCGAGCACCGGCACCTAAAGCCGGCGCGTATTCCATTTCGCCACGCCCGCGCGCTTAGCGATCCTACCGCCCCGATTAGCGACCAATCGGCGGCTACGGCGCCTGACTTGGGGTACCGAAGGCATGATGCCCGACCCTCGCGCGGGGCGCCCGACGAACACCGCGTTGTACCGTCGTGGGGTGTCCGCTACCCGTCGTCGCAGACCGGCGCTGATCGCCTTGGTGATCGTCGCGGCCTGCGGCTGCCTGGCCCTGGGCTGGTGGCAGTGGACGAGGTTTCAGTCGGCCTCGGGCACGTTCCAGAATCTCGGCTACGCGTTGCAATGGCCGTTGTTCGCCTGGTTCTGCGTCTACGCGTACCGCAAGTTCGTCCGTTACGAAGAGACGCCGCCGGAGCCGCACAACAGCAGCGCCATGACCGAGATACCTGCGGGGCTGCTCCCAGAGCGACCCGCACCGGTACAGCAACCGCCTGACGATCCGACACTGCGCGAGTACAACGCCTACCTGACCGAGCTCGCCAAGAAAGACGCCGAAAAGGAGAACAGGACCACCGCATGACCACACCCGAGACACCCGAAGCGCAGCAGAGCGCGGTCCCCGTCGACAGGATCCGCACCTCGCTGCTCGGCTACCGAATCATGGCGTGGACGACGGGCATCTGGCTCATCGCGCTGTGCTACGAGATCGTCTCGCACCTCGCCTTCCACCACGAGATCCGGTGGATCGAAGTGGTGCACGGCTGGGTGTATTTCGTCTACGTGTTGGCCGCCTTCAATCTCGCGATCAAGGTTCGATGGCCGGTCGCCAAGACCATAGGTGTCCTGCTTGCGGGCACCATCCCGCTGCTGGGCATCATCGTCGAGCACTTCCAGACCAAGGACGTCAAAGCGCGCTTCGGGCTGTAGCGATGCCCAACGTGACGCTAGTGTCACGCTCGCGGCCGATCGCGACACTAGCGTCACGCCCGGCGGTAGGCCAGAGCGCGCAGCGCCGGCACCAACAGACCCAGCGCGCGACCGCGGTGCGATATCGCGTCCTTCTCCGCCGGGCTCAGCTGCGCGGCGGTGCGCTCACAGCCATCAGGAACAAAGACCGGGTCATAACCGAACCCGCCGTCGCCGCGCGGCTCGCGGGCAATGGTGCCCGGCCACTCCCCGCGGACGACGACCTCGTCGGAGTCCGAGACCAGCGCGCAGGCCGATACGAACGCCGCACGGCGCCGATCGTCGGGCAGATCACGCAATTGCGCCAGCAGCAGCGCGGTGTTGCCGGCATCGTCACCGTGGCTACCCGACCAGCGCGCCGACAGCACACCGGGCATGCCGTTGAGCGCGGCCACCTCCAAACCGGAGTCGTCGGCGACACTGGGCAGACCCGTCGCGACGAACGCGTCGCGCGCCTTGGCGAGCGCGTTGTCCTCGAAGGTCGCACCAGTTTCCGGCGCTTCGTCGAACGGCGCCACATCGTTCAGCGATACCAGCGTCAGCCCCGACAGCCCGGCGCCGTCCAGCACGCGGCGCAGTTCGGCCAGCTTCTTCTGGTTGCGGCTGGCGACCAGCAGATCTGTCACCAATTACTCCCAAACCTCTTGTTGACGTAAGCACCGCTCTACGGTCCCAAGGCTAGGACAGCCGCACCGTCGGGTCGGGCTAGGTCATCTGTGCGTCAGAAGAGGTAGCGGCACAAGGAACCGGCCGCAGCGGGTTGAACACCGGGCGCGGCACCCCAAACCCCTTGTGGCGCCGCTAAAAATCGGTCAGATGACCCAGATCGACATCCAAAACCCGTACCGGATGGCTCGGACGCATTGTCGCCCGGTCGTGACAGCGGGGGCGAAGGTATACCCCTGGGGCAGCCCCCACTGCCCTGCTAACCAGCCGCATACCCTGCGGGCCACGCCCCGATACCTCTCAGCAGGGCCGCCTCCGGGGGCCGATACCTCATCAAAACCAGTCTGCTGCGGTTACTTCACTTGATGCGGCACGCCGGTGAGCAGCAGTTCCATGCTGCGCCGCGGCGCCTCGGACAACAACGGAGCGAGCACGGCTCGCTTCGGGAGCCGCACGTGCCTGCGGCCCTTCCGTACGGCCTCAACGACCTCGGCAGCGACCTTCTCGCGGGGTACCTGGACCATTAGCCGCGTGCGGTAAAAGCGCTCGAAGGACTTGGCCGTCGGCTCATAATCCTCCGTTCCGGCCAGCATGTCGGTAGGGATTGGGCCGAGCTCAACGAGGGTGGTGCCGATCGGAAAGCCGCGGAGGTCGGCTCGCAGTCCCGCGGTGAAGTGGGAAAGCGCCGCCTTTGATGCGGAGTAGGCGACCAGGCCGGGCACGACGGCGCAGCCCGCGTTCGAGGAGATGTTCACAATGTGACCGCCGCCGCGGCGAAGCATCCGCGGGATGGCCTGCCGGCAAAGCTCGGCCGGCGCCAGGTAATTGACCTCGGTGACCCGGCGCAGGTCGTCATCAGGCGCGTCGGTGAAGGCGCCAGGGGTCCCGACCCCGGCGTTATTCACCAGGACGTCGACCGGCCCGGCTTCGTCCTCCACGTGACTGATGAGGATGGCGACCTGCTTCGGGTCCGAGAGGTCGGCGGGATGGGCGGTGCCACCTAGCTCGGCAGCGAGCGCCCGAATCGCGTCCTCGGTCCGAGCAACGAGTGCGACCGTGGCCCCGGCCCCGGCGAACGCACGGGCTAAAGACTCGCCGATGCCTCGTGACGCCCCAGTGATCAACACCCGTTTCCCGCGCAGCTCCATGGCCGGAGCGTACGCGCTGCCGCGATCACGACAGCGATCAGCGGTAGCAGTTTCATCATCCCCCGCTTTTTCGTTCGGATGGCCGCCCCAAGCCGGGTCAGCTTCCGAAAGCCTTCGGCGATGGAGGCCCCTCGGGCAGCACGCCCGGGTAGGGCAGCGCCAACGCCTCGAGCTGTGCGGCAAACAACTTGTCACAGGCGCCCAACGCCATGTCGAGCAGCTTGTCGAGTGTCGAACGCGGGAACGTCGCGCCCTCACCGGTTCCCTGAATCTCCACCAGAGTCCCGGTGTCGGTGGCGACGACGTTCATGTCTACCTCGGCGCGCGAGTCTTCCTCGTAGGGCAGATCCAGCCGAATCCTGCCGTCGACCACGCCGACGCTGACCGCCGCGATGGCACACGACAACGGCCTGGGATCCGAAAGCTTGCCCGCGGCCGACAAGTAGGTCACCGCGTCGGCCAGGGCCACATAGGCGCCCGTGATGGCCGCGGTCCGAGTGCCGCCGTCGGCCTGCAACACGTCGCAGTCAACGGCGATCGTGTTCTCCCCCAGCGCCGCCAGGTCGATGCACGCCCGCAGCGACCGGCCGACCAGCCGGCTGATCTCCTGGGTCCGCCCGCTGACCCGGCCTCTGACTGACTCGCGGTCCGACCGGGTGTGGGTGGCCGACGGCAGCATCGCGTACTCCGCCGTGAGCCAACCCAGGCCGGACCCTTTGCGCCAACGCGGCACCCCTTCGGTGACGCTGGCGGTGCACATGACCTTGGTGTGACCGAACTCGATCAGCACCGAACCCGCCGGGTGTTCGGTGAACCCGCGAGTGATGACCACGGGGCGAAGCTCGTCGTCAAGGCGACCGTCATCTCGTTTGGACACGACGCCAACCCTAGACGTTCAGGGGCGCCCGATATCGAACGTCTCACCGCACACCACCGCGTGCACGGGACCATCGAACTCGGCCTTGGCCTCACTGATCACGTCCTCACGCGAGGTCCACGGTGGGATATGCGTCAGCAGCAGCTCACCAACACCTGCCTGCGCCGCCGTTCTCCCGGCCTCTGTGCCCGACAGATGCAAGTCGGGCGGACGGTCCGGCCCGTGCGTCCAGGAGGCCTCGCAGAGGAAGACGTCAGCGCCACGAGCCAGCTCGACAAGCTGGTCGCAGATGCCGGTGTCACCGCTGTAGACCAGCGACGCACCGCTGGGGTCGGTGATGCGCAAGCCGTACGACTCGGTTGGGTGAGCCACCACCCGCGGCACCACCGTGAGCGCGCCCAAAGTCACCGGCTCGCCGTCGACCCAATGGTGAATATCGAAGATGTCCGAGCAATCGTCGATCTCCCCGCCGTACGGCGATGACGCCGCCCCCAGTCGCGACCAGGTATCGCTCGGCCCGTACAACAACGCCTTGCCGACCGGGCGCGACGGGTGATAGCGACGCCAGACGTACAGGCCAGGCATATCCAAGCAGTGGTCCGCGTGCAGGTGAGACAACAGCACGTGCACCGAGGCGGGGTCCGCGTGCCGTTGGAGCGCGCCGAGCACTCCCCCGCCGAAGTCCACGACCAACGGCGGCGTGTCCGGTGCCCGGAGCAGATAACCCGATGCAGGCGAATCCGGACCCACAACACTGCCCGAGCAGCCGAGCACGGTTATTCGCACGGTCACTACTGTGCCATGCCCGCTAGCGCAATGAGGAAAACATTGCAGCATTCGGTGATGAGAATCTGTGCGCGCACCTAATAGACACGAGAATGACGCTGAACGGGTTGAACACCGGTCACTGCCGGACCCAGGAATCGCGCCGCCAATTTGGTGAACTCCTCAGGGTCGCCGGTGGCTTCGAACACCCGGGTCGCGGTCGGCGCGTCATGGGGACGCAGCAGGTCCCTCTCGGTCAGCACCCGCAACACTTCCTTCGCGGTCTCCTCGGCGCTGGAGACCAGCGTGACGTTGTCGCCCATCGCCAGTTGAATCAGTCCGGACAACAGTGGGTAGTGCGTGCATCCCAGAACCAGCGTGTCGACCTCGGCGCGCTGCAGCGGCTCCAGATAGCCCTCGGCCAGTCCGAGCACCTGCCGACCGCTGGTCACACCGCGCTCGACGAAGTCAACGAAGCGTGGGCACGCCACCGCGGTGATCTCGGTGTCACGGGCGGCGGCGAACGCGTCTTGGTAGGCGTGCGAGGTGATGGTGGCCCGTGTGCCGATAACACCGATGCGCCCATTTCGCGTAGTGGCGACCGCACGTCGCACCGCCGGCAGGATCACCTCGACGACGGGCACGTCGTAACGCTCGCGAGCGTCCCGCAGGCACGCTGCAGACGCCGAGTTGCATGCGATCACCAGCGCCTTGACGCCGCGGTTGACCAGGTCGTCACCGATGGCCAGCGCATGCGCACGGATCTCCGGGATGGTCAGCGGGCCGTAGGGACCATTGCCGGTGTCGCCCACGTAGACGATGTCCTCGTCGGGCAGTTGGTCGATGATCGCGCGGGCAACCGTGAGTCCCCCGACGCCGGAGTCGAAGACCCCGACGGGCGCCAACGGGGAGCTCATGTCGTAAGGCGCGGCGAACGTGTGCCGGCTTTTTTCAGTGCGCGGGCCTTGCGCTCCGGGGCGGACAACATGTACGCGGCCACGACGCCGCCGACCGCACCACACAGATGACCCTGCCAAGACACGCCACCGCACTGGCCGAGCACCGGCATGGCGCCCAGCAGAACACCGCCGTAGATGAACAACACGACCAGCCCGATGATGATGTCCCAGATCCTGCGGACAAACAGCCCGAACACCAGCAGGAAGGCCAGGTAGCCGAAGATCAGGCCGGAGGCCCCGATGTGGTCGGTCGGGCCGCAGCTGCTGCCCACGTTGCCGATCAACCAGGTGCCGAACCCGCCCAGGATCCAGATGATCACGGTGGCCCAGACGAAGCGAGAGAGTCCGGCCAGCGTCACCAGAAATCCCAGCACCAGAAGCGGAATGGTATTGGCCGCCAGGTGCTGCCAGTTGGCGTGCAGAACCGGTGCGAAGACGATCCCCCACAGGCCGTCGGTTGTCTGCGGCCTGATGCCGTTGACATCCAGGGAATGGTGGCTCAGCTGGTCGATCAGCTCGACCACATAGAGCAGCGCCACGAAGGTGAGGATCGTGGCCCCGCCCACCATCCAGCGGGGCCGTTTTTTCGGCTGTGTGGCGGGTGTGCGCGGATTTCCGGCTCGCCCGGTTATGCCCATAGCTGACCTTCCAGAGCGTTCTCGGCATCTTCCAGGCTACCGGTGTAGGCGCCGGTGGACAGATACTTCCAGCCGGCGTCGGCGACCACCAACGCGATGTCGGCGCGCTCTGAGGCCTGGCGCGCTTTCGCTCCGACTCCCAGGGCGGCATGCAGCACGGCACCGGTTGAAATGCCCGCGAAGATGCCTTCGGAGTCCACCAGCTCGCGGGTGCGGCGCACCGCGTCGGCGGCGCCGACCGAATAGCGGGTGGTCAGCACATCTGGGTCATACAGTTCGGGCACGAATCCTTCATCGAGGTTGCGCAACGCATAAACGCCCTCGCCGTAGCGGGGTTCGGCGGCCACGATCTTGATGCTTCCAACATGCTCGCGCAGAAACCGGCCGGTGCCCATCAGGGTGCCCGTGGTGCCCAGGCCGGCGACGAAATGGGTGATCTCGGGCAGGTCGGCGAGCAGCTCGGGGCCGGTGCCGCGGTAGTGCGCGTCGGTGTTGGCCGGGTTGCCGTACTGATAGAGCATCACCCAGGACGGGTTGGCCGTGGCCAGCTCCTTGGCCCTGGCCACCGCGGTGTTGGACCCGCCTTCGGCCGCCGAGAAGATGATCTGCGCGCCGTAGAGCTCCAGCAACTGACGCCGTTCCACCGAGGTGTTCTCGGGCATCACGCAGATCAGCCGGTAACCCTTCAACCGGGCCGCCATCGCCAGCGAGATGCCGGTGTTACCGCTGGTGGGCTCAAGGATCGTCGCGCCAGGCGTCAACAGCCCGTCCCGCTCGGCCTGCTCGATCATCCGCAGCGCCGGCCGGTCCTTGATCGACCCGGTCGGGTTGCGGTCCTCCAGCTTGGCCCACAGCCGCACGTGCGGACCCTCCGGCCCGTCATCCCAGCGCGGCGAGAGTCGCTGCAGGCCAACGAGCGGCGTGTTGCCCAGGGCCTGCAACAGCGAGTCGTATCGCGTCATGCGCTCCGCTTACCCACCCGCCACAGCGGGCAGGATGGTGACCGAGTCACCGTCGGCGATCGCGGTATCCAGGCCACCGGAGAACCGCACGTCCTCGTCGTTGACGTAGATGTTGACGAAGCGGTGCAGATTGCCGTTATCGATCAGGCGCTCGGAGATACCGGAGTAGTTGGCCTCCAGATCGTTGAGAATGGCGCCCAGCGTGTCACCACTCGCGGAGACGCGCTTCTCGCCGCCGGTGTGGGGTCGCAGGATGGTCGGGATCGA
>DATMMZ010000250.1:0-2273 GCA_035569455.1 Mycobacterium sp.
CGCCAAGGACACCCGGGTAATCCGGGCCGCCAAGGAGGCGCTGAATTTCATCGACGTGCAAAGGGTCAACTCGAGTTATCGCATGGAGCAAGGCTTTACCTTTGAGCTCAACCTCGCCGGGGTGTCCGACGAGCACCGCGATGCGTTCGTGAAGAAGCCATGAGCGACAAGCGAACCACCCTCGACGAGGCCGTCGCGCAACTGCGCAGCGGCACGACCATCGGCATCGGCGGCTGGGGGTCGCGGCGCAAGCCGATGGCCTTCGTGCGTGCGATATTGCGCACGGACGTAACGGATTTGACGGTGGTCACCTACGGCGGACCCGACCTGGGATTACTGTGTTCGGCCGGTAAGGTACGACGCGTCTACTACGGGTTCGTCTCGCTGGACTCACCGCCCTTCTACGACCCGTGGTTCGCCAAGGCCCGCACCGGCGGGGCGATCGAGGCCCGGGAAATGGACGAGGGCATGCTGCGTTGCGGGCTGCAAGCGGCAGCGCAGCGGCTGCCGTTTCTACCCATCCGCGCGGGGCTGGGCAGTTCGGTACCCGACTTCTGGGAGGGCGAGCTGGCCACCGTACGCTCGCCGTATCCGGCGCCCGGCGGCGGGCACGAGACGCTGATCGCGATGCCGGCGCTGACCCTGGACGCCGCGTTTGTGCACCTCAATCTTGGTGACAGCCAAGGCAATGCCGCATACACCGGCATCGATCCCTACTTCGACGATCTGTTCCTGATGGCCGCCGAGAAACGCTACCTGTCGGTGGAGCGCGTCGTGTCGACCCAGGAGCTGGTCAAGGCGGTACCGCCACAGTCGCTGCTGGTGAACCGGATGATGGTCGACGCGGTGGCGGAAGCACCGGGCGGTGCCCACTTCACAACCGCCGCACCGGATTACGGCCGCGACGAGAAGTTCCAGCGACACTACGCCGAGGCGGCGTCGACGGAAGAGGGTTGGCAGCGGTTCGTGGCAACCTACCTGTCCGGTAGCGAGGACGACTATCAGGTGGCGGTGAAAGCCTTCCAGGAAGAGGCATCCAAGTGAGCACCCGAGCCGACGTGTGTGCCGTTGCCTGCGCCGAATTGTTCCGCGACGCAGGCGAGATCATGGTCAGCCCGATGACGAACATGGCCTCGGTCGGTGCGCGGCTGGCCCGATTGACCTTCTCCCCCAACATCCTGCTGACCGACGGTGAGGCGCAGCTACTGGCCGACACCCCTGCGCTGGGTGCCACCGGAGCCGTCGAGGGCTGGATGCCGTTTGGCCGAGTCTTCGAGACGCTCGCCTGGGGGCGGCGCCACGTGGTGATGGGCGCCAATCAGGTTGACCGCTTTGGCAATCAGAACATCTCGGCTTTCGGGCCGCTGCAGCATCCGACCCGGCAGATGTTCGGACTCCGGGGAGCGCCCGGCAACGCGATCAACCACGCGACCAGCTACTGGGTCGGCAGCCACTCCAAGCGGGTGTTTTGCGAGGCGGTCGACGTGGTCTGCGGTATCGGCTACGACAAGGTGGACGCCGACAATCCCGCGTTCCGGTTCGCCAACCCGTATCGGGTGGTGTCCAACCTCGGAGTGTTCGATTTCGGCGGCCCTGACCGGACGATGCGGGCGCTGACCCTGCACCCCGGGGTGTCGCCCGATGACGTCCGCGAAGCCACTTCCTTCGACGTGCATGGCCTCGAGGAAGCCGACGAGACCAGGCTGCCGAGCGACGACGAACTGCGTTTGATCCGCGAGGTCATCGACCCGAAGGAATTGCGGGACAGAGAGATAAAGTCATGAAGTTGCGCACGCCGCTGACCGAACTGGTCGGCGTCGAGCATCCGGTGGTGCAAACCGGGATGGGCTGGGTGGCCGGCGCCCGCTTGGTGTCGGCCACGGCCGACGCCGGCGGACTCGGCATCCTGGCGTCGGCCACCATGACCCTGGACGAGCTGGAAACCGCCATCGGCAAGGTCAAGGCCGCCACCGACAAGCCGTTCGGGGTGAACATCCGCGCCGACGCCGCCGACGCCGGCGACCGCGTCGAGCTGATGATCCGCGAGGGCGTCAAGGTGGCGTCGTTCGCACTGGCGCCCAAACAGGAGCTGTTAGTGCGGCTGAAAGAGGCTGGGGCGGTCGTCATCCCGTCGATCGGCGCGGCCAAACACGCGCGCAAGGTCGCAAGCTGGGGCGCCGACGCGATGATCGTGCAGGGCGGCGAGGGCGGCGGGCACACCGGACCCGTCGCCACCACGCTGCTGCTGCCCTCGGTGCTGGATGCCGTCAAGG
>DATMMZ010000251.1:0-10991 GCA_035569455.1 Mycobacterium sp.
GTTGCGGCCCTTGGCTTCCTTGTAGCGCCAGTGCGCGGCGATGCCGTATTCGGCGGTGCGGTGCATGTCGCGGGTGCGGATCTGCACTTCCAGCGGTTTGCCCTCCGGCCCGACGACGGTGGTGTGCAGCGACTGGTACACACTGTATCTGGGCTGGGCGATGTAGTCCTTGAATCGTCCCGCCATCGGCTGCCACAGCGAGTGCACCACGCCGACGGCGGCGTAGCAGTCGCGGATTTCGTCGCACAGGATGCGGATACCGACCAGGTCGTGGATGTCGTCGAAGTCGCGGCCCTTGACGATCATCTTCTGGTAGATCGACCAGTAGTGCTTGGGACGGCCCTCCACGGTCGCCTTGATCTTGGATCCGTTGAGGGTGTTGACGATCTCGGTGCGGACCTTGGTCAGGTAGGTGTCGCGGGACGGCGCCCGGCCGGCGACCAGGCGCACGATCTCCTCGTACTTCTTGGGGTGCAGGATCGCGAATGACAGGTCTTCCAGCTCCCACTTGACGCTGGCCATACCCAGCCGATGCGCCAGTGGCGCAATGACTTCCAACGTCTCGCGGGCCTTGCGTGCCTGCTTTTCCGGGGGCAGGAAGCGCATGGTGCGCATGTTGTGCAGCCGGTCGGCGACCTTGATCACCAGCACCCGCGGATCGCGCGCCATCGCGGTGATCATCTTGCGGATGGTCTCGCCCTCGGCGGCGTTGCCCAGCTCGACCCGGTCCAGCTTGGTCACCCCGTCGACGAGATGGCCTACCTCTTCGCCGAATTCCTCCGACAACGCCTCGAGCGTGTAACCGGTGTCCTCGACGGTGTCGTGCAGCAGCGCGGCCACCAAAGTGGTGGTGTCCATGCCCAACTCGGCCAGAATGTTGGCGACGGCCAGCGGGTGGGTGATATACGGATCACCCGAATGCCGCAGCTGAGTGGCGTGCCTTGTGTCGGCGACCTCGAAGGCCCGTTGCAGCATCGTCAGGTTTGCCTTGGGATAGATCTCCCGGTGCACCGCCACCAGCGGCTCGAGCACCGGATTGAGCGTGCTGCGCTGTGCGGTCATCCGCCGGGCCAACCGGGCCCGGACCCGGCGAGACGCGCTGCTGCTCGTCTTGAGGTTTTCGGCCGGCGGCTCCGGCGTCGCTGAAACCGGCGCCGCAACCGGCGGGGCTTCCGCGGGCGGCGCAACAGCTTGCGCCGTGCTCTGATCGTCCGCCACGTTGGTCACCTCCGCCCTCGAGGATATCGCTCAGTTCGAGCTAGGCACGGCTCAAGCTGTGGACCGGCAACGGCGCGACCGCCTCGCGACCGCCCAGACCGGTGAGTTCCACGACCACCGCGGCCCCGGTCACGCCGGCTCCGGCACGCTCGAGCAACCGAGCCGCCGCGGCGAGAGTGCCCCCGGTGGCCAGCACGTCGTCGATGATCACGACGCTGCGGCCACTCAGATCGATGCCGTCAGCGGGGATTTCCAGGGATGCACTGCCGTACTCCAGATCGTAGTGCTCGGCGTGTACCGGCGGCGGCAGCTTGCCGCCCTTGCGAATGGCCAGCACGCCGGTGCCCAGCCGGCTGGCCACGGCCGCGGCCACCAGGAATCCGCGGGAGTCGATGCCGGCGACCAGGTCGGCGCCGGATGCGACGGCTGCCAACGCGTCGGTAACCGCCGCCATCCCATTCCGGTCAGCGAACAGCGGGGTGAGGTCCTTGAACTGGACTCCCCGCTTGGGAAAATCGGCCACGTTCCGGGTCAGCGACGCGATGACGTCGGCCAGCGGAACACTCTCCCGCGCACTTGTCACTGCGTCTTTCACTGCATCAAAGCCCATCGGTCCATGTTCCAGCCCGCGCCCCAGCGGGTTGGATTCCTGCTCACGGCATACATCTTCTTCGACATCAGCAGCGTGCGTTGCTGCCGGTACAACGGCAACGTCGGCATGTCGCCCCACAGCACCGGGGCGCTCTCGGTCAGCAGCCGAACACGCTCGGCGGGGTCCGCGGATACCGCCAGCGCGCCGATAATGCCGTCGATCTGGGGGTTTGCGTAGCCGGACAGGTTGTTGCCGTTACCGCTGTGCAGGTCGTAGGCATCCATCGCCGACGATCCGCTTGATCCGCTGCCGTTGGCTCCACCCGTGCTGGCCAACAGCACGTCGATTTTTCCGTCCCGCAGCGCCTGCGGGCCCGAGGAGTCGACGGTGACACCGGACACCGTGATGCCGGCCGGGGCACAGGACTTGGCGATGGTCCCGACCGTAGCCGCGAGCCGCGCATTGGGCCCCTGGTAACCGATCCGCACCGTCATCGGCGCACCCTTTAGCGCTTCGCGAGCCGCGGCGGGATCCGCCTTGCTGAACTGGCCGGCCTCGGCGGCACCGTCGGCCTGGGCGACGGCATCCTCGGTGGCCGGGTTCAGCCGCGAATTGGCGATCGCGACCCCGGCGTCTCGCGCGATCGCGTCGCGCGGCGTGCAGAGCGCGAGCGCGCGGCGTTCGCGGGCCAGCGCCAGCGGTCCCTGCAGGGAGAAGATCAGCTGCTCGATACCGGCCGACGGCGAATCGCTGCGCTGATAGTTGTCCGGAGTGGTCAGCACTCCCGACGACCCGACCGCGACGTCCACCACGTCGACGGCCCGGTTGTTGACGCGGTCCTGGATATCGGCCCCCTGGGACCACACGGTGATCCGCTTGGTGATCGCCTTCGGACCCCACCACCGGTCGTTGGCAACGAGCACCACAGCGCCGCCGTCTAACACGGATTGGATCTTGTACGGTCCCGACGATGGGAAACGCTTGAGGTCGATACCGGGCTTGAGGTCCCAGGTGGTGTTCCACAGCCGCGCGATTTGGTCCACCAACGGCGCGTTGTTGGTCAGCAACGCCGCCGTCACATCGACATTCAGCTGGTCGGCGATCACATGCGAGGGCATCATCGAGGTCGCGGCGAACAGCTGGGTGTAGTCGACGACACTGCGGTCCGGGGCGAACGAGACGCGGGCCTTCTTCTGCCCCGGCATGCATTCGATGTTGGCGATGTCGACGTAACCGGCCTGGGTGGCGGCTCCGAACGCGGGAAACCGCCCGGATTGCGCCGCCCAGGTCAGCACCAGGTCGTCGCAGGTCACCGGCTTGCCGTCGGAGTAGACGGCGTTGTCGGCGATTTGGTAGTCGAGCACCAATGGCGCACCCCCGACGACCGATACGGTTCCGAAGTCCCGGTCGGCGACCACCTGTCCATCTGGGCCGTGATAGCCGAAGCCGGTGAGCGTGCGGGCAAACGCCTGTGCTCCGGCTGATGCCGCACCGACGACGGTGTTGGTGTTATAGGTGACAAGCGTGCCGTCGACCACGTAGTCGACCTGTGCGGCGGCGCTGCCGGAACACGCGGTCACCGCGAAAGGCGCCGCCAACGCCGCGGTCAAACCCGCGAGGGTCCACCGCAAGGCACCCATCCGCACTACCGCCGGCCGGCGTTCCGCTTGCCGGTTGGACGCCGGGTACCAGTGGGCCGCACCGGCCGCGCACCCGGCGCCGGCTTGTTCGACGCTGCCGGCTTGCTCGACGCCGGGGCCGGCTGCGCGGCAGCCTCGGTGCTGTCCCCGGCGCTCTCATTCGACGATTCGCCACCGGCGGATTCTTTTTCGACGTCTGCGGTGTTCCCGTCGGCACCCCCGCGCGAGCCGGGGCTGCGCCGCTTGACCACCCGGCGGGTGTGCGTGCTTACCAGCTCTGTGTGTTCACGGAGCGTGACCAGCAGCGGAGTGGCGAAGAAGATCGACGAGTAGGTGCCGACGATGATGCCGACCAGCTGCACCAACGCCAGATCCTTGAGCGTGCCGACACCCAGCAGCCACACCGCCACCACCATCAGCGCCAGCACCGGCAACACCCCGATCAGGCTGGTGTTTATCGAGCGCATGAACGTCTGGTTGATCGCCAGGTTGGCCTGTTCGGCGAAGGTGCGCCGGGTGGTGTGCTGGAAGCCGTGGGTGTTCTCCTCGACCTTGTCGAACACGATGACGGTGTCGTACAGGGAGAAACCGAGGATCGTCAGCAGGCCGATGACCGTGGCCGGGGTCACCTCGAAGCCGACCAGCGAGTACACCCCGGCGGTGACGGTCAGGTCGAAACACATGGTCGTCAGTGCCGAGATGGCCATATAGCGCTCGTAGCGCACCATGATGTACAGGCCGACCAGCACCAGGAAGACGGCCAGGGCGATCAACGCCTTCTTGGTGATCTGATCGCCCCAGGTCTCCGATACCGCCGAGTCGCTGATGGCCGCCTTGCTGGGCTTACCGTCGGTGCCTTTGGGTTCGAACGCGTCGAACAAGGCGTTGCGCAGCTTCGTGGTCTGATCGTTGGACAGATGTTCGGAACGAATCTGCACCGTCGCTGAAGAGCCATTGCCGACGATCACCACCGATTCGGGATCACTGCCAACGGTCTTCCGGAAGACGTCCTGCACCTGAGCGACCTGAACTGTGCCTTTCCCGCCTGCGGCGGGCATTGACACCGTGGTGCCGCCCTTGAAGTCGATACCGAACGTGAACCCGCGAACGATGATGGACAGGATCGCGACCGCGACGATCGCACCGCTGACGCCGTACCACAGCTTGCGGCGCCCCACCACCTCGAACGCGCCAGTGCCGGTGTAGAGCCGAGAGAGGAAGCTATGGTGCGGCAGGTCGGTGGCCGCGTCGTGGGTCAGCTCCGCGGTGGCTTCGGTGATTTCGACCGCGCCCGAGTCCTGGTCCTTGGTGCCCTTGGTGTCAATCTTGTCGGCCTTGCCGGCGCCCTTGTTGGTCCCGCCTCCGGCCTTGGCATTGGTGGCCATCGCGCTACCCCCGTCCCGTCTGCGAATAAGCAGATGCCCGGCGTTCGCGCGCGACCCGTTGAACAGCTCCCAGGCCGTTGAACGCCGGCTTTGCCAGCCTCGGAGACTTGGAGGCCAGGTACAGCAACGGCCAGGTCACCAAGAACACCACCACCAGGTCGAGGATCGTGGTGAGGCCCAGGGTGAAAGCGAATCCCTTCACCTGGCCGATCGCCAGGAAGTACAGCACGGCGGCGGCCAGGAAGGTGACGGCGTTGCCCGACACGATCGTCTTGCGGGCCCGCACCCATCCCCGTGGCACCGCCGACCGGAACGAGCGGCCTTCCCGGATCTCGTCTTTGATCCGTTCGAAGAACACCACGAACGAGTCGGCGGTGGTACCAATGCCGATGATCAGACCCGCGATGCCCGCCAGGTCCAGGGTGTAGTTGATATATCGGCCCAGGAGCACCAGGATTGCGAAAACCATTGCGCCGGAACAGATCAGCGACAACGCCGTGAGCAATCCCAGTGCCCGGTAGTAAAACAGCGAGTACAGCAGCACCAGGATCAAACCGATCCCACCCGCGATCAGGCCCGCTCGCAGCGATGTCAATCCCAATGTCGCCGAGACCGTTTGAGCTTCGGAGGCTTCGAAGGACAGCGGCAGCGAACCGTATTTCAGGACGTTTGCCAGCTGGCGCGCGGTTCCGGCCGTGAACGGCGGATCGCCACCGCTGATCTGGGTCCGGCCGCCGGGAATTGCTTCGTTGATCCGCGGAGCGCTGACGACCTGCGAGTCCAGGGCGAACGCGGTCTGTTCACCGACATGGGCAGCGGTGTAGTCAGCCCAGACATTGGCGGCCGCGGGCTTGAATTGCACATCGACGACGTAGCCGATACCGCGCTGGTTCATCCCCGACGTCGCGTTCTGGATCTGGTCGCCACTGATGATCGACGGCGCCAGCAGATAGGCCGCCTTATGGTCGGTCGAGCAGGTCACCAGTGGCAGATTCGGGTCATCGTTGCCGGCCAAAATGTCGTCTTTGCCGCACATGGTGGCCTGGTATTGCAGGGCAAGGTACTGAATGCCCTGGCGGGCGCTCTGCCGCCAATTCTTCTCTGCGGCGATGCGATCGGCGAGATCCTTGCGTGGATCGGGGGGCGCCGGCAGGTCGGCCGGCTGCTCCCCGGCCGGCGGCGCCCCAGGCGCGGGGGGCGCAGGGCTGGGTGGTGGGCTCGGTGGTGGGGTTGGGTCCAGCGGGTAAGGCCGTGGTTGCGCGCCGGGCTGGGCCGGCGGCGGTACGGCGCCAGGGGCCGGCCCGCCCGGTGCGGGCGGCGCCGCTGGCGGCGCTCCGGCAGGAGGCTGCTGGGGCGCAGGCTTGGGTTCCTGAGCCGGCTGCGCCGGTATCACCTGGATCACCGGTCGGATGTAAAGCCGTGCGGTCTGTCCCAGGTTGCGGGCCTCATTGCCGTCGTTTCCGGGCACCGTGATGACCAGGTTGTCACCGTCGACGACGACCTCCGAACCGGAGACGCCAAGCCCGTTGACCCGCGCGCTGATGATCTGCTGCGCCTGCGCCAACGCCTCCCGGCTCGGGCGCGAGCCGTCCGGCGTACGCGCGGTCAAGGTGACCCGGGTGCCACCCCGGAGGTCGATGCCGAGCTTGGGGTGGGCCCGCTTGTCCCCGGTTAGAAACACCAGCAGATAAACGCCGATGAGCAGAACCAGGAACGCCGACAAATAGCGGGCAGGATGGACCGGCGCCGAAGACGATGCCACGTTCCTTATATCTCCTTGAGAATCGGTTTTCCCCGACAGAGCCTACGTGGCGCGTTTGCGCGCGCTTGGCAAACGCGGCCCGGCGGTTCTCCGGTTAGATATCTTTGGTCGCACGGCTCTCGTGGTCGGCGTCATCCAGGCCGGACTCGTCCAACTCGTCGTCTTCATCGTCATCGACGTCCGGCAGTATCCGGTCGCGGATCGCCAGCTTCATCCACGTGGTCACCACGCCGGGCGCGATCTCGAGGTCGACCGTGTCGTCGGCGATCGCGGTAACGGTGGCTTGCAGCCCGGAAGTGGTGTGCACCCGGTCGCCCGGCTGTAGCGAGTCGTGCAGGTCGATCGTGGCTTGCATCGCGCGCCGCTGCCGGCGCGACGCGAAGTACATGAACCCGCCCATGATGAGCAGGAACGGCAAGAACAAGACCAAACTCTCCATCGACGTGCCTGTCTTTCGTATCGGTATTGGTCGCTTTTTGGGCGACCTTTTTGGGGACGGTGCCCAACCGACCCAGCAGGTCGTGCACCTCGTAACGTCCAGTGTCCCCATCCAGTCTGGCAGGCCGCAGGTCCGCACTGGACCGGCACCGTGCGCATCGCCCGCTCAGACCCGCTCGCAACCGCCTGACAGGCTAGGCTTTATCCGCGACGCGACCGGCGCGCCGCGTGAGGAGGGATCCGTGGCCAGCCTCGAGCAGACTCGTTACCTGGCCACAGAAATCCCAGGTCCCGCGTCGCTGGAACTGACCAAACGCCGGGCCGCGGCGGTGTCGCGGGGCGTGAGCGTCACCATGCCGGTGTTCGCGGTGCGCGCCGGCGACGGCATCGTCGAGGATGTCGACGGGAACCGGCTTATCGACCTGGGTTCCGGCATCGCCGTCACCACAATCGGCAACTCGTCGCCCCGCGTGGTGGACGCGGTGCGCGCGCAGGTGGCCGAGTTCACCCACACCTGCTTCATGGTGACGCCCTACGAGCAATACGTCGCCGTCGCCGAACAGCTCAATCGGATTACCCCCGGTTCCGGCGAGAAGCGCTCGGTGTTGTTCAACTCAGGCGCCGAGGCCGTTGAAAACGCCGTCAAGATCGCGCGCTCGTATACCCGCAAGCCAGCCGTGGTCGCATTCGACCACGCGTACCACGGCCGCACCAATATGGCGATGGCGCTGACCGCCAAGTCGATGCCCTATAAAAGTGGGTTCGGTCCGTTCGCACCGGAGATCTACCGGGCGCCCGTGTCCTACCCCTATCGGGACGGGTTGCTCGACAAGGAACTGGGCACCGACGGTGAGCTGGCAGCCGCACGCGCCATCGACATCATCGACAAGCAGGTGGGCGCGAAAAACCTGGCTGCCGTGCTCATCGAGCCGATCCAGGGCGAAGGCGGTTTCATCGTTCCGGCCGAGGGATTCCTGCCAACCCTGCTGCGCTGGTGCCGCGACAACGACGTGGTATTCATCGCCGACGAGGTGCAAACCGGCTTTGCCCGAACCGGAGCGATGTTCGCCTGCGACCTGGAGGGCATCGAGCCCGACCTGATCGTCACCGCCAAAGCCATTGCCGACGGGTTTCCGCTGTCGGCGGTCACCGGGCCGGCCGAGATCATGGACGCCCCGCACGTCGGCGGCCTGGGCGGCACGTTCGGCGGGAACCCGGTCGCCTGTGCTGCGGCGCTGGCCACCATCGAGACCATCGAGAGCGACGGCCTGATCGAGCGGGCCCGGCAGATTGAACGGGTTATGGTCGACCGGCTGTCGCGGCTGCAGGCCGGCGACGATCGGATCGGCGACGTGCGCGGTCGCGGCGCGATGATCGCCGTCGAGCTGGTGAGATCCGGAACCGCCGACCCCGACGCCGAGCTGACCGAGAAGTTGGCCACCGCGGCCCACGCCGCCGGCGTCATCGTGTTGACGTGTGGCATGTTCGGCAACATCATCCGGCTGCTCCCTCCGTTGACCATCAGCGACGAGCTGCTGACCGAGGGCCTAGACATCCTCGCCGGAATCCTGGCCGACCTCTAGAACCCGCCCGACGGGTGGCCGATCTCACATTTCCCCGTGGGGGCTACCCGGGAGTATTATCGGAATAACGTTAGTTAAACTAACGTTTTAATTGTTAGCGCAGCGTCGCGCGAAACCTATTTCTCGGTAATTCCAAGGAACTGTCATGTCGATTACTACTCGTGAGGAGCGGCTCGCACGCCGCGTCGAGGAACTATCCGCTGACGACCCACAGTTTGCCGCGGCCAGGCCGAACCCGGCGGTCGCCGAGTCCCTTGAGCAGCCTGGACTGCGCCTGCCGCAGATCATTCAGAAGGTGCTCGAGGGTTACGCCGACCGCCCGGCTCTGGGGCAGCGCGTCGTGGAATTCGTCAAAGACCCGAAGAGCGGCCGCACCGTGTTGGAGGTGCTCCCCCGCTTCGAGACCGTCACCTACCGTGAGCTCGGCGACCGTGTCGGCGCCGTTGCGCGCGCCTTGACCAGCGACTCGCTACAACCCGGCGATCGCGTCGCCGTGCTGGGCTTCACCAGCGTCGATTTCACCACCATCGACGTGGCGCTGGCCCAGGCCGGCGCGGTGGCGGTTCCGCTACAGACCAGCGCGGCCGCCGCTCAGCTGCAGCCGATCGTCATCGAGACCGAACCCACCCTGATTGCGTCGAGCGTCAACCAGGTGCCCGACGCGGTCGAGTTGATCCTGAGCAGCGGGCACGCACCCGCGAAGCTTGTGGTGTTCGACCACCACCCCGAGGTCGACGACGAGCGCGAGGCCGTGGCAGCCGCCCGTGCGCGGTTGGCGGACACCGCGGTGGTTGTCGAGACCCTGGCCGAGGTGATCGAGCGCGGCGTCGCACTGCCTGTGGTGCCGGTTGCCGTGCCCGAGGACTCCGACGACTGGCTGGCATTGCTGATCTACACCTCCGGCAGCACCGGCGCACCCAAGGGTGCGATGTATCCGCAGAGCAATGTCGGCAAGATGTGGCGGCGGTCCAGCAGAAACTGGTTCGGGCCGAGCGCCGCGTCGATCACCCTCAACTTCATGCCGATGAGCCACGTCATGGGACGCGGAACCCTCTACGGCACGCTCGGCAACGGCGGCACCGCTTACTTCGCCGCCAAGAGTGACCTCTCGACGCTGCTGGAGGACCTCGAGCTGGTGCGGCCCACCGAGCTGAACTTCGTGCCGCGCATCTGGGAAACCCTATTTGGCGAGTACCAGCGCCAGGTCGACCGCCGCCTCGCGGACGGCGCTGCTGACCGCGCGACCGTGGAAGCCGAGGTCATTAACGAGCAGCGGCAGTACCTGCTGGGCGGGCGGGTCATCTTCGCGATGACGGGCTCGGCCCCCACTTCTCCTGAATTGAAGACCTGGGTCGAGGACCTGCTCGATATGCACCTATTGGACGGCTACGGCTCCACCGAGGCCGGGATGGTGTTGTTCGACGGCGAGGTGCAAAGGCCGCCGGTCATCGACTACAAGCTGGACGACGTCCCGGACCTGGGCTACTTCGCCACCGACCGGCCGTATCCGCGGGGCGAACTGCTGCTCAAGACCCAGAACATGTTCCCCGGCTACTACAAGCGGCCGGAGGTCACCGCGAGCGTCTTAGACGCCGACGGCTGGTACCACACCGGTGACGTCGTGGCCGAGGTCGCCCCCAACAAGCTGGTGTACGTCGACCGCCGCAACAACGTGCTCAAGCTCGCGCAGGGCGAGTTCGTCACCGTCGCGAAGCTGGAGGCGGTGTTCGGCAACAGCCCACTGGTCCGGCAGATCTACGTCTACGGCAACAGCGCACACCCGTATCTGTTGGCCGTCGTGGTGCCCACCGAAGAGGCACTGCAGCGCTTCGATCTTGACGAGCTCAAGCCGCTGATCGCCGATTCGCTGCAAGACGTCGCAAAAGAGGCCGGCCTGCAGTCCTACGAGGTGCCACGCGACTTCATCATCGAAACCACACCATTCACGCTGGAGAACGGTCTGCTCACCGGCATCCGCAAGCTGGCATGGCCGAAGCTCAAGCAGCACTACGGCGAGCGGCTAGAACAGCTCTACACCGACCTGAGCCAAGGCCAGGCCAACGAGCTGAGCGAACTGCGCCGCAACGGAGCCGACGCGCCGGTGCTGCAAACGGTGAGCCGGGCCGCGGCCGCCATGCTGGGTGCGGCGACCACCGAGCTGTCACCGGACGCACACTTCACCGACTTAGGCGGAGACTCGCTGTCCGCGTTGACATTCGGCAACCTGCTGCACGAGATCTTCGACATCGACGTGCCGGTGGGCGTCATCGTCAGCCCGGCCAACGACCTGGCGGCCATCGCCGACTACATCCAGGGCGAACGGCAGGGCACCAAAAGGCCCAGCTTCGCCTCGGTCCACGGTCGCGACGCGGT
>DATMMZ010000252.1:0-20183 GCA_035569455.1 Mycobacterium sp.
GTGGATCGCCCGCAGCCGCAGCGCGCCGTCGAGCGCGTCGCCGACGGCCGGGACGAGGTCGAGCTGCTCGCGCAGCGCCTCGACCCCCGCCAGGCCGCCGACCATTACCACCGGGCCATCCCCGACCGCGCGGGCGGTCGCGGCGAGCGCTTCGGCGGCGGCGCGGACGATCGCCCGCGCCGCGGCGTCGCCCGCCGCAGCGAGGACATCGGGTGCGAAGGTCGCGAGCGCGGCGGCGCCGGTGAGCTGCGCGGGCCAGGTCTCCGGTGCGCCGAAGCGGGCGCAGGCGGCGTCGAGCAATGTGGTGGACGGGCCGCGGCCATCGTGGGCGCGCAGCGCCGCTCGCAGCCCGGCGGCGCCGATCCACGCGCCGCCGCCCTCGTCGCCCAGCCACGGGCCCCAGCCGTCGGCGGCCCGCAGCGCGCCGTCCGCGCCGATCGAGAGCGCCACGACGCCGGTGCCCGCGATCAGCACGACGCCCGGCTTCCCGTCCAGCGCGCCCGCGTGTGCGATCACCCCGTCGCTGGTCACCGCGACGCGCTCCACGCGCAGCGAGGCCAGCAGCGCAACACCCAGCGCGCGCGCCGCGTCCGGCGCCGCCCGCGCGCCGGCGGCGCCCACGATCACCTCGTCGACCGGGCCGAGTTCGCGCGCGACGGCCAGGATCGCCGCCTCCGCGGCCCGCAAGCCGCCAGGCGCTGCAAGCCCCGGCGCGCCCACCCCCTCGGCCCTCCGGCCGTGCGCGGTTGCCCGGCAGGACGTCTTGCCGAGGTCGACGGCGAGGATCACCGCACCCATCCTTTCCGAATCCCGTGACGGCCCGAAGCGTTCAATCGCCGTGCTGTAGCGCGCAATTCGTCACGCTGACGTATCTCATTCTCGGCAGCACGACAGGCGCACGAAACCGACGGGTGCGGCAAAGCCCTTCAGCGCGACCGTCTCTTGGCGCTGGGGCACGGCGGCCATTATCTCCTGTACCGCGGGATCGGCGGCTACCGCGTGTGACAGCACGATGTCGTCGCCGGCGCTTTGACCCTGCAGGCGAGCGGCCATGTTCACCGTCGAACCGAAGTAGTCGAGGCGGTCGTTCAACGTCACGACCACGCTGGGTCCGGCATGGATGCCCACCTTCAGCACCAGGTCGCGGTCTGTATGTGCCGACGAGGCGATCCCTGCCTGCATGGCCAGCGCCGCGCGCACCGCTTGCGCCGGATCAGTGAATGAAGCCATGACCGCGTCACCGATCGTCTTGACCACGGCGCCGTCATGGTCACGCACGATCGCCGCCAGCAGCGTGAAGTGCTCGCGCACGATGTTATAAGCCGTGGCATCGCCGACCCGTTCGTAGAGCTCCGTCGAGCCCCGCAGGTCGGTGAATAGCAGCGCGACCTGGCTGACGCCCGCGTCGTCTCCCGGCCGCAGCGTCGCCTCGGCGAACAAATCGCGAAAGGCCTGCAGCGAGATCACTTCGGGTGCCGTCAGCGCATCGCGCGACCAAGTTCGCTCCTCGATCAAGGCTGCCAACTCGAAGTCGGCATCGTTCACGAACGTCACGCTTCCCGGCTGGTTCTCCTGATCCGCGACGTTCAGCACTTCGACGCCCGACGCCGTGATGCGCAGGCCCGGAAACGCCCCGGACTCGTACTCGACGTCTACGAAACCGCTGGGATGGAGCGTGCGCAGACGATATGGGCCTGGAGGCAGGTCGACAGTTACGGTGCGCCGCTCCCCCGGACCCAGCAGAACCTGGACGGCGACATGTTGCGTCCCCATCGGCCCCGACAGGCAGAAACCGCTATCGGGCAACGGGCGCACCGCTGCCGCCGGTGCAAACGTCAGCTCGACGTTGCGCTCGAAGTCGCGATCGTAGTCGATGTTGCACGTCGAACAGTGCGCGCCGTGGGGCAGCTCGGAGAGCGTTGAGACGCTGAGCTTGGGTCCGCGGCAGTTGGGGCAGAGCAAACCCCACTTCATGCCGAGAAGCCCGGCCTTCACGCCGGCGAGGCAGGCCTCGGTCGCGGCGCGCGAGGGCACGCCTAGATCGCTCGCCAGCGACTTGGACCGCAGATAGGTGAGGTCGGCCGCCATGCCTTGCAGCACAAGGTCGGCGAGCCGAGCGCCGAGTCCGTTGCCGTAGGGGGTGCGGTCAATTTCCTGAGCCATCGCTGCGGCCCGCTGCCGTGCGCCGGGGGGCAGCGCCGGCTCGGGCAACACGAAAGGTGTCAAACGCCCGGACCCAACGCCGCCCTGGGCGAAGGTGACCGCCTCCACAACGCGCTTTCCCACCGCCTCGCCCGCCTGGGTCGCGAGCCGGGCGCCGAAGACGCGGCCGACTAAGCTCAGCGGCTCCCATTCGAGTGCGTAGGTTACGCGTGAGCCACCTTTGCCGTCCGGTTCAAGATCGAACACCGGGCCGAAGCGGCGGAATGGGCCCTTGGTGAACACCCGCGACTGGCGGAAGTGCCGACCCGAGATCCACTCGTACGGCCTTTCCTCCCATTCCAACACGAAGCCCGCAGCCTTACCCCGCCCGCGTCGCACGACCGTACCGTTGGCTTGCGGCGTCTCCTCGAGCTTGTAAGGCGGCAGCCCCATCGCCTCGTTGAACCGGTTGGTATCGGCCAGCACGGGCCACAACTGATCCGGCGGCAGGTCGAATGTCCAGGTCCAAGTGCGACGCATCGACTGGAACTCTAGACCGAAGGCAAGCCCCCGCGTGCTGCGCCACCACGCGCACGACGCCGCCGAGCGCCACTACGCGACCGGCCGGCCGAGTATCTCGCAGCCGAACCGAGCGGCGAGCTCTTCGAGTTGATCAGCAGGGGTGTCGCGTATTGCGCGGCGCCGAAATGCGTGCGCCTGGAGCCGCATCAAAGAGCTTGTCGCCGATTGCGATGCGATATCGACCCGAAATCACCAGAAAGTGTTCGTCCTCGTTGCGGTGCAGGTGGGTCGGTACAGCGCATCCCGGCTCTGCCACCGACTCGATGATGGCATAGCCGCCGCCTGTGGCCCGGGTGTCCACGCGGATCGCTTGTCGCTCACCTTCTGCACCCTTAAGCCAGATATCGCCCTGCGCCGGAATCGATTGTTCGGTAGTCGACATCGCTACTTCCCTTCCAGTCAAGCCAATAATGCTTGGACCTACGGTGCCTCGAAAACCGCTGCACGACTAGCCGTCCCGCGCACCGCCATGGCCACACAGCGCAGCACGGTTCGCTCAAGTTCTGCGGAAGTGGCCGTCGGCGGGTTCCCGTCAAGGTGCGGACCACTGCCCATTGCAGCCACCGCTGCCGGCATCCGGTCCCTCACCCGGCGTTCGTAAATGTTAAGGAAATCAATGTAAAGGAAATCCGCGCCACGTCGATCGCCGTGTTAGCACCGGGCACAAGATCCAGGTGCAACGCCGAATTAAAAGTCAACGACCCGTTAGGCTGCTCGATGTCAGGGTCACATCGCGAATGAGGAGGCCAGTATGACGACCGCCGATCCGAAGGGTCGTGAAAAATATGTCCGTCGGCTACGGGAGTTCAGTGCATTCGACAAATTCTCGGACGACGATCTGGATCGCTTCGTCCGGGCAGCACGCCACACCTCGACGTCCGGGCCATGGCCACTGATCCATGAGAAGACCCCCTCGGACGCCTGCTACATCCTGCTCAACGGCGAGGCAGCGGTCTACGTCGGCCAGGAACGCATTGCCATCGTGGAGCCGGGTGAGGTGATCGGCGAATCGGTGCTGCGCCGCGGGAAGCTGCGTAATGCGACCGTGACTACGACCGGGCCCGCCGAGGTGCTGGCTATCGGGCGCGATGATCTGGCGCGCTTGGTCGACGAGATACCCGCCCTGCGTGAAACCATGGACGCGACTGCCGCGCGACACGCGGCCGGAGCAGCAAACGTCGATCCGGGTTAACGCCAAACAAGGATAAAGACCTCATCCGGCGGTCCAGCCGCCGTCGATCGAATAAGAGGCGCCGGTGATGGTGGCGGCCGCATCGCCGGCCAGGAAGACCGCGAGTGCGCCGATGTCCTCCGGGCGGGTGTAGCGGGCCATCGGCTGCTTTTCGGCAACGAATTCGAGTTTGGCCTCGTCAAAGGACTGTCCGGCTTCGTTGGCGCGCGCTTCGACTTGCTGCGCCACCAGAGGCGTCATCACCCAACCGGGGCAGATCGCGTTGCACGTGATGCCATGGTTGGCGGTTTCGATTGCTACCACCTTGGTCAGTCCAACAACGCCGTGCTTGGCTGCGACATATGCGACCTTCTGGGCGCTTGCAACGAGGCCGTGGGCGGAGGCGATGTTGATGATTCGGCCCCAGCCCCGGCGTTTCATCCCAGGCAGCGCGCAGCGACATGTATGGAAGGCGGCCGATAAGTTGGTGGCGATCACAGCGTCCCACTTCGCGACTGGGAAATCCTCTACCCTCGCCACGAACTGGATGCCCGCATTGTTAACAAGGACATCGATTGCCCCGAACGCCCTTTCAGTGCCGCTGATCATGTCGGCAATCTCGACCGGCTTGGTCACATCGGCGCCCGAATAGGCCGCCGTTACCTCGAACTCCTCCTCGATACTGCGCCGCTGGTGCTCGATCGCGTCCGGATCACCGAACCCGTTGAGGGTCACGTTTGCGCCCTCTGCGGCGAAGGCGCGCGCGACGGCAAGCCCGATACCGGATGTGGAACCTGTTACGACGACAGACTTTCCGCGGATCATCAGACCCTCGCCCCTTCCTGCGCACCTCAGCTACCGAACTGAGTATCCCTTCGGTGATTGCCAGATGCGACGCGGGACGAGACCTTAGGCCGTCGGAGGTCTGTAGCCCTCCCACGAACGGGCGGCTGATCGGCGTCGCGGAAGGCCGCGATCCCCGGCCCTTGGCAGGTCCTGCCAACTCGACGTATGCGTCAGGTGCTGGGAGAGACCTTGGGCTCGTACTGTGGGCAATACACTTTGATGCTCGCGCCGACGAAGTAGCCGCAATGATAAGCGGGCATGGTGCCACCACCGTAACTGGAACGCGGATAGGCATCGTAGCCATTTCGGATACTTCCCTGGTTCGGATACTCCCTGAATCGCACTACGTGCTGACGCCAAGTTGAGCGTCAACTCCGCACCCTGAAGCCGTACCCCGAACGGTGCAGATAGAAATAGTCATTGTCTACTACTGTGTCGTAGCGATACCGCCTGGGCAGGAGTGCCACGAGAGAAATGACCCGGCGACCCGGTGCCGGGTCTGGTCGTTTTAGCGAGGCGGTTGCCCCGATGTCAACACCGGTCAGCCGTTGTAGCCGGTGTTCTCGGCACGCAGCGCGTCGACGAGCGCGATCACAACCTTCATCCGTCGTTCGAAAGCGCGGCGTGCCCGCGATGGTGTGTCGATCAGGCTGCCGAGATCCTTCAGTCCGTCGGTGGCGGCGACCAACACTGCCGCCAAATCGTTGGCGTCAACGTCGCGGGGAAGGTCGCCGTCGGCCTGGGCCTGTGTGATCAGGCCGGCGAGCATACCGACCCAGGCGCGCATATGGTCGCGCACCTGGTCGGCGCCATCAAGCACCAGCGCGAGATCGTGAGTGAGCCGCGAAACACTGAACGCGCTGGGGTCGTGGCGATGCAGGCTCACGAGCGCGAGAGCCACCGCGCGAAATTGGTCGACCGCCCGGGTTTCGCTGGCGATCGCAGCCTGCACCGAGTCAAACCACTGGCGTTGCTTCTCGTCGATAACCGCGAGCGCAAGCTGCTCTTTGGACGAGAAATGAAAGTAGAAAGCGCCCTTGGTCAGTCCGCTTCGCGCGATGAGCTCGGCCATCGTCGCCTCGGTGTACCCGCGCTCGGCGAAAATCTCGGCCGCAACCTGAAGCAGAAACGCGCGAGTGGCTACTCCCTTTGCGGTGACCGGGTCTGACGACATGCAGTCAACATAACACAAACCGACCGTGCGGTATCTCTAGACATACCGCACGGTCGGTTTTATTCTGGGGTCACGATCGGACCTCTTCGACAATAGGTGGCGGCAATGAATGACAAGGCTATGAACTACAAACGCCAACGGGCCCTGGTGACGGGCGCCTCCTCGGGAATCGGTGCGGTATTCGCCCGTGAACTGGCGAGCCGTGGCAGCGACCTTGTGCTGGTGGCCCGCTCACGGGACAAGCTCGCCGCGCTTGCCGACGAACTGAGCGCCTCCCATGGCGTGGCCGCCGACGCCGTGGTCGCGGATCTGGCCAAGCCGTCGGCGGCCGACCGCCTGGCCGACGAGCTTGGTGGCCGCCAGATCGACATCCTGGTCAACAACGCCGGTTTCGGCTTGCACGCGCGGCTCCATCAGGCCGACCCCACCATGCTCACCGAGATGGTGCAGGTCAATGTGGCGGCGCTCGTCGACCTGACCCGGCTGTACCTGCCGGGGATGCTCGCGCGTGATCGCGGCGCGGTCATCAACGTCGCATCAACGGCGGCGTTTCAGCCCGTCCCGTACATGGCGGTATACGGCGCGAGCAAGGCGTTCGTGCTGTCGTTCACCGAGGCCCTGTGGGCCGAAACCCGGCGCACCGGCGTGCGGGTGACCGCACTGTGCCCCGGATCTACCGAAACCGAATTCTTCACCGTGGCAGGCGAAAACGCTCAGGTAGGTCGGCGCATGGCCCCCGAGCGCGTGGTCCACGCCGCCTTCCGCGCCTTGGACCATCGGACCTGCAGCGTGGTCACCGGCGCCGGCAATCGGCTGCTGATCAACGCCCCGCGGCTGGCGCCACGCCAATTCGTAACGCGCATGGCAGAGCGCACGATGCGTCCCGCGAAATCCAGCTTGCACGTTGAGACGACGCCGGTATGACTGCTGTCGCGCAAAACCGCTGAGGCCCACCTTATCCCAAGGGGCAGAACGGGATAGATGGTGAATCGCGGTGAAGCTGCGTGACGCTTCAGGCGGTCAGCGGGCCCGGGGTCAGCCAGAAAGACCCGCCTGGATTCCGCGCTGTAGATCTTTTGCCGTCAGAGCCGGGTTGCCGAGTGGAGCAGTCTCTTGGCAGTTGCAGCCAAGGCTGCCGAACGGGTTGGGGCCGGCACCGGCCGGGCCGTTGTCAGCGCTGGCCGGTGCTGCCGCAACAACACAGGAGCCGAGAACGATAGCAGCGCTGATCAGTGTTTTCGTGATCAGAACCGTCGGGTCGAGGTTCTGCCATCCGACAGCTGACCGTTTTGGATTCGCGATAGACAATGTGACTCTCCTTTTAGTATCCGAGGGATTTCTTGTATTTAGGTGTCGACGCTAGTACGGGTGATCGATGCGTCTGGTTCGAATAAATGCGGTGGTTCATCCGTAGTGAATCGATGAGGCTCGCCCAGGGCAGGTCGTCGCAAATGAGTCAGCGCGAGAGTTGCCGTCGCCGCGGCGCTGATGGTTGTGTTCAGTACATCTTTTCGTCCCTCCGCCCTGTCCGATGATTTACGTTGCGGTACAACGAATGCCGTTGATTGTCGCGGTATGGACTTGAACGTAAGTTTTTCTTAGGTGTCTCATCGTCTCCGCTGTAGCTGTGGCGGCACTGTGCGCAAGTTATTGCCCCGATCAGAGAAACCAACGAACCCAGCCCGTCCGCGAACCACGACATCGAAGTTGCGTAGCGCCGGTTAACCGGTAGACAGCTAGACAGTCGTTATCCTGTTGTCCACCAATATATTTCACGCTGCACGGTTGGAGACCGATGACTGCGCAAATCGAGATGCAGCTCTAACAAGCGATACCGTGGGTTATTCGACACATTCGACCGCAGCAAGAGCCGCTGTCCGCGCAACCCGGCAATCTGGGACAGGATCGATCGCCGCCGGGCCTTGCCGTCAACCCTGAGGGCGAGATCACGCCGGTGCGTTGACACCGCACCGACCATGGAACCCGGCTCGAACCTGGCACGATGATCACCAGATCACGACCAACACACGCCTCGTTGGCCAAATCATCGAAATCATTCAGCCCGGTCTCAGCAATATCGGCTGTGATGGGAGAAGCCGATCCGGACACCTATCGAAAGGAACCGCGCCAGTGGACACCGAGACCGTGGATCGCCAATTCAGTGAGCTGCAACAACAGGCTCAACAAACGGGAGCGCTGATCCAAACGCTGGCCGACAAATTGTCCACCGCGGTCACCGCGGGCGACCCCAATGCCCGTGAATGGGCACTGGATCTCAAGGAGATCGCGTTAGCGCTCCGCGACGAGCAAAGCACCACCACGGAGCTGCTCCAGGCGATTCACGCCCTGGTCGACAACCATATTGCGGCCAGCGAGGCGTCCGCGCCGCCGTACTACCCGCCAAGCGCCCAATACGCGCAACCGCCCCTATACCAGACGCCGTACCAATCGCAGTACCAGCAGCCCGCGCCGGGCGGTGGTGGGGCGCTGCAGCGGTTCCTTGGCGGACGGTTCGGTCAGGCGATCGTCACCGGCGCCGGCATCGGCATCGGCGACGACCTCGTCAATAGCATCTTCGACAGACTCTGAGCTGCAACGATCGCCCATGGGAGAGCCGGTCCGTTGCAGCGAGGTTCATGGCTGAGGGTGAACCAGGCAACACGTGCTTGCGCATCTGCGGGCGATGGGTCGAGCTATCCGGCGGAGCGGTTTTTGCGCTTGTTGAAAAAGTCCGTCCACGACACGACGTCGGGGTGCTGTTTGAGCAGTGCCCTGCGCTGCCGCTCGGTCATGCCGCCCCAGACGCCGTACTCGACCTGGTTGTCGAGCGCCTCGGCCGCGCACTGCTGCATTACCGGGCAGTGACGGCAGATAATCACGGCGGCCTTACGTTGCGCGGCCCCCCGCACAAAGAGCTCGTCGGGATCTTTGGCCTTACACAGCGCCTGCGAGACCCAGGGACGATCCTCTGCGGTCATTGCTGGCAGATTGCTGTGTGCAGCCACCAGGTTCGGTCGCACTCGTTCGGAACGAGTGGCCCAGCGCATTCATTGATCTGCGGCAAATAACAGGGCATTTTGGGCTCTCCTTCAATCCGATTCCGTCCGTAAGGTGTCCGCTGCGGACAACGATGACGGGTTAGGCGGCTCGAGGCTTGAGTAGCCCACTACTTGTTTTCGTCTTTTTTCGTCATTCGAGAGTGCGCACGCAGGGTTGTTGTCCTGCACGCGCGTAAGACCAGGGCTCCAAGCTCATGGATCGCCCGAGAGCTGTAACAGAAACGTAATTAGGAAAAAAACTGGGCGGCCCTTAAGTGCTCGCTAGTGCCTATCCGAAGGTGCGCGCATCGCGCTTGTTGAAGAAGTCCGCCCACGACACGACGTCGGGGTGCTGTTTGAGCAGTGCCCTGCGCTGTCGCTCGGTCATGCCGCCCCAGACGCCGTATTCGACCTGGTTGTCGAGCGCGTCCGCCGCGCACTGCTGCATTACCGGGCAGTGACGGCAGATGACCGCGGCCTTACGCTGTGCGGCCCCCCGAACAAAGAGTTCGTCGGGGTCTTTGGTCTTACACAGTGCCTTCGAGACCCAGTCACGATCGTCTGCGGCCGCGGCGCGCAGATTGCTGTTCGCAGGCACAAGGTTTAATCGCCGCGCGGCCGGTTGCGTTTCTGACACCGAGCTGTTCCCTTCCTCCCGGCCGCGACTTGCGACCGCCTCCCCGTTGGTGAAGACCTTGCTGGGTGCTGCGCCGCGCCATGCTCCCGATCGGTGTGACGTGGATCTCCCCGTGCGTCTAAGCTAGCTGCTCGGTATCGATTGCGCAACGGCTTTCTGGCACGCACGTACCTAACATATGGCGGTGATGCCTTGCGCCCGGATCGGGCCAGGTCAGAGGCGGTTGCGCAGGGCGTCGATCGCCCGGTAGATCCGCTGCTCGCTGACCGGACGCGGTGTGCCGAGCTGCTGGGCCCATAGGCTCACCCGCAGCTCCTCGATCTGCCGGGCGATGTCGCGGACATCGGCGGCCGTTGCCCGGGCGGCCGGCAGCGTGTGCACCAGTTCGTCGTATTCGCCCTGCACAGCGTGCACCCGCTGCATCCGCTCCCGGTCGGCCTCGATCGCATGGGGCAGCCGGTCGAGGCGGCGGCGGACCGCCGTCAGGTAGCGGGTCAGGTCGGCGAGATGCGCGCGCCCGGTGGCGGTGACGAATCCGGGCGGCAAGAGCCGGTCCAGCTGAGCGCGGACGTCGGCGATCGCGTCGGTCTGCGTCGGCGGCGGCTGGGCAGGCACTACCAGTTGCACTTGCTGTGCAGCGGACAACACCGCCTCGACGCGGCCCACAATGTCGACGGTCGTCGAAACCAGAGCCTCCGCTACCCGATCGCGCAGCGCGGTGAACTCGTCGCGCGTCCACACCGGCCCAGCCACCAGCGCGTCCACCGCGGCGTCGGCGCAGTCGTCGAGCAACGCGGACAGCGGGCCGTCCGGGTTCGCACCGAGCGCCAAGCGTGTCCGCGGATCCAGCTGCCGCTCAACCGCTTTGACGGGCGACGCTACGCTCAGCCGCACCAACCGCCGGGTGCCCGGCCCCATCGCACTCCCCTGCTCGACGGGCGTCGCGAACACTCGCAGATCGACGGCGGTGCCCGCGTCGACGAAAGCAGAAAAGCCCCGCACGGTTCGTCCGCCGACCGTGCGCTCGATGACCCGCGGCAGTTCGTCCAGGTCGTCGGGCCAGGTGCGCAATCCTGTCCGTTCCAGCTCGCCGGCGACCACGTCGGCGATGGCGCGCCGAGCGGGCGCCGCCAGCGTCTCCTGCAGCATCTTGAGGTCCTTGCCGCGGGCGACCTCAGTGCCATCCGCGGACTCGACCGCAAACGTCACGCGCAGATGCGCAGGCAGTTTGTCCAGGTCGAAGGCATCGACGGGCACCAAGACGCCGGTGTGACGGCGCAATTCGCGCTGCAACGCCACCAACAGCGGCTCTCGGGCCGGGTCGATCCCGGCCAGCACCGCCCGGGCGGTGTCAGGGGCGGGAACGAAGTTGCGCCGCAGGTCTTTTGGCAGCGAGCGGATGAGCGCCGTGACGAGCTCCTCGCGCAGTGCAGGCACCTGCCAGGCGAACTCGTCGCCACCCAACCGCGCTAGCACGTCGACCGGGACGTGCACCGTGACGCCGTCATCGGCGGCGCCGGGCTGGAAACGGTATGTCAGGGGCAGCGCGACGTCGCCAAGCTCCCAGGTGTCCGGTCGACCGGCGCCCGCAGCGTCGTCGCTGCGCAGCAGGTCGTCGCGGGTGAATGTGAGCAGGTCCGGTGTCCGGTGCCGCTGCTTTTTCCACCACGCGTCGAAGTGGTGCGCGGAGACGACATCGGCGGGGATGCGAGCGTCATAGAACGCGTAAACGGCGTCGTCGCTGACGAGCAGGTCGCGGCGGCGGGCCCGCTCCTCCAGCTCCTCGAGCTCTGCCCACAGCCGCGCGTTGTCACGAAAGAAGAAATGGCGGTTCTGCCAGTCGCCCTCCACGAGCGCGTGCCGGATGAACAATTCCCGCGCGACCGCCGGCTCGACCCGGGCGTACCCGACGAGCCGGCGCTCAACGAGCGGCAGGCCGTACAGCGTCACGCGTATGTAGGCCATCACCTCGCCGCGCTTGACGTCCCAGTGCGGTTCGCTGTATGTGCGCTGCACCAGGTCACCCGCGACCCGCTCGACGACCTCCGGCTGGATGCGCGCGGCGGTTCGCCCGTACAGCTGGCTGGTCTCGACCAGCTCCGCCACGACGACCCAGCGCGGCGGCCGCTTGCCGAGCACCGAGCCGGGCGCGAGGACGAACCGCGAGTTGCGCGCGCCTAGGTAGTCGCGCGAATCCTCCCGGCGCATGCCAACGTGCGACAGCAAGCCGGCGAGCAGCGCCGCGTGTATCCGGGCCGGGTCGGCCGGCTCATCGGACTCGACGCCAGACTCATTAATGCCGAGGTCGCGGGCGATGCGGCGCAGCTGCCCGACCAGGTCCTGCCACTCGCGGATTCGCAGGAAGTGCAGGAATTCATTCCGGCACATCCGCCGAAACGCGCTGCGTGACAACATCGCTCGTTGCTCGCGCAGATAGCGCCAGAGGTTGAGGTAGGACATGAAGTCGGAGGCGTCGTCGGCGAAACGGGCATGTTTCTGGCGCGCGGCCTCCTCGCGATCGGTCGGCCGCTCCCGCGGGTCGGGAATCGTCAACGCCGCGGCCAAAACCAGCACCTCCCGCACGCATCCCTCGGTGTCCGCCTGCAAAATCATCCGGCCCAGCCTAGGGTCGACGGGCAGCCGCGCAAGGCGACGGCCGAGGTCGGTGATCGCGCCATGCTGATCGAACGCACCGAGCTCCTGCAGCAGCTGCACACCGTCGCGGACGCTGCGCCGGTCCGGCGGGTCGAGGAATGGGAAGTTCTCGACCTCCCCGAGCCGCAGCGCCGCCATCTGCAGAATCACCGCGGCGAGGTTCGTCCGCAGTATCTCGGGGTCGGTGTAGCGCGGGCGGGCCGCGAAGTCCTCTTCTGAGTAGAGGCGAATGCACACACCGGGCGCGACCCGACCGCACCTGCCGGCCCGCTGCGCGGCAGACGCCTGCGAGACCGGTTCAATCGGCAAACGCTGCACCTTCAAGCGCCGGCTGTAGCGCGAAATGCGGGCGTTGCCCGGGTCAACGACGTAGCGGATCCCGGGCACGGTCAGCGACGTCTCGGCGACATTGGTCGCCAGCACGACGCGACGCCCGGTGTGAGGTGCGAACACCTTCTGCTGCTCGGCGGTCGGCAACCGGGCGTAGAGCGGAAGCACCTCGGTGTAGCCTGGCCCGCCCGCCAATCCGCCCAAAGCCTCGGCGGTGTCGCGGATCTCGCGCTCGCCGGACAGGAATACCAACACGTCTCCGGCCGGCTCGGCTTCGAGTTCGTGTATGGCGTCGACGATCGCCTCGATCTCGTCGCGGATCTCGGTGCGGACGATTTCGTGGTCCGGGTCGTCGGGGTCCTCCTCCGGGCCGGATGTAACGGGAACTTCCAGCGGCCGGTATCGGATCTCCACCGGGTACGTCCGCCCGGACACCTCGACAATCGGGGCGCCGCCGAAATGCGCCGCGAAGCGTTGCGGCTCGATCGTCGCCGACGTGACGATCACCTTCAGGTCGGGGCGGCGCGGCAGCAGCTCACGCAGATAACCCAGCAGGAAGTCGATGTTCAGGCTGCGCTCGTGGGCCTCGTCGAGGATCAGCGTGTCGTAGCGCAGCAGGCGCCGGTCGCGCTGGATCTCGGCGAGCAGGATGCCGTCGGTCATCAGCTTGACCAGGGTGCGGTCGCTGACCTGGTCGGTGAACCGGACCGTGAAGCCGACCGCGTCGCCGAGCGGGCTGTGCAGCTCGTCGGCGATGCGCTGCGCGACAGTGCGGGCGGCCAGCCGCCGCGGCTGGGTGTGCCCGATGGTTCCACGGATGCCGCGGCCGAGGTCTAGGCAGATCTTGGGCAGCTGGGTCGTCTTACCCGACCCAGTTTCGCCTGCGACGACGACCACCTGGTGTGCCCGGACCGCCTCGGCGATTTCCTGCCGCCGCTCGCTGACCGGCAAGGCGGGGTAGGTGATCGTCGGGACGGCGGCTTGCCGGGTGGCAACGCGTGTTTCCGCCGCGGCGATCTGGTCGGCGAGCAGATGCAGCTTCTCAGGCGTCGCGCCGCGGAGGTTCTTCAGCTGCCTGCCAAGGCGTACGGCGTCGCGGATGGTCAGACCGTCCAGGCGTTCGCGCAACTCCGCCCCCGACGTTTCGATGGACGGTTCAGCCACTCCGGACACGATAGGCGTCCGCACACGCATCGGCTTTGCACGCCATCACGAAACGGCATGGGAATAGCAGCCTGAAGCAGGAGGTTCGGCCGTATATGCCCAAAGCATTCAACGACACCGAGCGTGACCAGTTCCTGGCAGAAAAGCATATCGGGATCCTGTCCGTTGCTGCCGAAGACGGACGCCCGCCAGCCAGTGTGCCGATCTGGTATGACTACACCCCCGGCGGAAACATCCGCATCAACACTGGCGCGTCGCGGCGCAAAGCCAGGCTGATCGAGCGTGCCGGCGCGCTGACGCTCGTCGTCCAGCGCGAAGAGCTGCCCTACCAGTATGTGGTCGTCGAGGGCACTGTCGTGGATAGCACCACGCCCGCCCCGCTGGAGGTACGTGAAGCCATCGCGATCCGCTACCTCGGCGAGGACGGTGGGCGCGCTTTTGTGCGCAGCCTTGGCGATGCAGACAGCGTGTTGTTCACCATCCGCCCGGACCGCTGGTTCACTGCGGACTTCTCCGCTGGCGAGTAGGGGCTGGGGCCTAGAAGCTGCGTGGTGATCAGTTCTCCCGGCCGACCAGCTCAGCGACGAACCGGTCGATGAAGACGTCCAGCGGCGTTTTGCCGGCTGGCCGTATCACGAATTTCGACAATCCGGCGTCCAGGTAGGCGTCCAGTTGACGATGTAGCTGGTCCCAGCTGGCTGCGATCAGCTCGCTGGGATCGAGGTCTGGACGACGCTGGCGGACCGCGGCTGCCAACTCCGCCGGCAACTCGCCGTCGGCGACGGCCAACGAAATGCCGAAGTGATCGGGTTCGATATGCCGGCCGGCCCGCTCCGCGGCCCGTTCGATCGCTTCCCGCCCTGCTTGCGCTTCGTCCGGGGTGAGGAAACTACCCAGCCAGCCATCGCCCAGCGTGCCGATCCGCCGAAACGCCGCCGGTGCCGAGCCGCCCAGCCAAATGTCCAGCGGAGGCGTCGGCCGCGGCGTGATCGCTGCGGCGCTGACCGTGAAATACCGGCCAAAGTAGCTGGCCGAATCATCGACCAGTGCCGAGCGCAGCACCCTCAGCGACTCGTCGAACACCGCTGCCCGCTCTCCGTCCGGGACTACGAATATCTCGCGCTCAGCCGGGATCGCCGAACGCAACCCGAATACCGGAAGAACCCGCTTAGGCGCGACGGCCGCCAGCGACGCCAGCTGTTTGGCCACCAGAACTGGATGACGCCCAGGCAGCACCGCCACCGAGGTGCCCACCTTCAACCGGGTCGTCCGGGCCAGTGCATAGGCCATACCGACAATGGGATCCACCGCCGGGGAGTAAACCAGCTCGGAGAACCACAGCGAGTCCACTCCGCTGGCCTCGAGGTGATCGACAATGCCGGCGAGCTGATCCGGAGCGGTGCTCGCACCCAGGCTGATCCCGAAGCGAATCTTCATCCGCGTCTCCCTCCGTGTTGTCGCGCACGTGCGTAGCGCAACACGCTGGCGCCGCCATTTGTGCCCGCGGCGTGCCTACGGCCCCGTCAGCGTGTCTATGCGGTAGCGGCTGGCAGTCCAGGATGGGGAGTCGGGGATGGGTGTAAGTGTGACTGTTATGCGGTCTTTGCCGTCGGTGAGAGATTCGGGCACGAGGTATGTGTCATCAAGCCAACGGTGTGAGCCGTTGCTGCGTGGTTGTGTCCAGTTCCCGGCGGGTATGCCATCGATGGCAACATCTGCCGATTGATAGCCAGCTGATTGGTCCGACGTGCGGCGCAGCAGGATGCCGTGGTTGTCCGGGCGGATTTGGACGTCGAATGTGATCGCGGCGTGGGTGGTGCGAACTAGCCCAGCGATGGGGCGGGTGTCGTCGTTCCCCTCGTAGGCGCTGATCAGCAGGTCGTCGGTGCCGGGGGCATCGGTGTATCGGTGCAGGAGTCGACTGACAGGATCGGTGGTGTTGATGTCGTCGCCGGGTGTAATGGTGTCGTCCGGTTGTGTGTAGAGGAATGCGGTTGAGCTGTAGTCAGGTTGGACCATGTTGCGTTTGCCATGCTCGATGCCGAACCGAATTGCGGAGTGGTAGCCGATGGCTTCGGCGAGCATGAGCCGATAGACAGCGACGCAGTAGTCTGCACATCCGCCGGCCGCCGTGCGTTGATCGGGTTGGCCGGTGAGCGGGTCGCTATAGCGGGTGCCGTTGTTGAAGTACCAGCCGCCCTCGTAGAAGTCCTCGGTGCCGGTGCCGTACCACTGGGGCGACGCGGAACCGTCTGTGTAGACGCGTTCGGCTCCTTCGAGAAAGTAAGGGGCGTCGTCGCTAAACGACGTTTTGATCCGCGAACCCCTGATGGTGTGGCTGACGCCGACGAATTTGCCGTGGCCAGGTTCCCCGGCGAACAGCCAGTCCTGACCGACGGTCGTTGGTCCGGCACGCGAACGTGCCGAGAAGTAGCCGGCGCGGCCGCTGGCCAGCGCGGGTGCCCACTGGGGATCGGGTGTGGTCACCACATCGCAGTCGATTCCCGGGACGGGATCGCCGGTTGTGTTGACGAGGATGATGTGGGCTGTGTGGGCGAAAGGCATCGGCCACCACTCCGACAACGACAACGACCCGTCAGGTTGTGGGATGGCAGCGAACATCAGCGATCGCACGTTGCCGGTGCCCAGTCCGGCGCCGAAGAATTCCCCCAGTGGCGAGTCGACCATCGTTCGGCCGTCGAACTCGATCTGCAGGCGCAACCCGGTCAGGAGCTGATCTGTCGGTCCTGGTAGCTGCAGGCGCAGCGCCGAGATAACGCCCGAGCCAGTCGATTCCGCGATCGTTACCTTGGCACCGGCGGAGAGCGCGACGACCTGATTGTCATGCGCTGCTGTTGGCGCCACCGGCTTGGGGTCGATGGTGCCCGCGGCACGGAGGGTGGCAAGCACGTCGAGCGCGGGATCGGAGGGCGAGAAAGTGCTCACGCCGCCGGCGGTCGAAAACCGGCGATAGTCGACGTGGTAGTACTGCAGGTTCTTTGCGACGCTGATCCTCATCGACTGCCGGTACGGCATCGGCACCTTGATGTAAACGCCCCCCGGCGTCTGTGCAGCGTTGGCCACAAGAGGCCAGACGAATGGCGCACCCAGCTCCCCATCGACCAACGATTGCAATGGTGCGTCTATCACCGTCTGTCCATCCAGTTCGATGCGGATCGTTCCGATCCGGGTCACATTGCCGCCGTCGCGGGTGAACCAGATCGAATCAATCTCGCCGGCACCGTGATCCTCCGCGATGACACAGCCGGCACCACCGGACGCCAAACATCCACCGCTGCCGTTCTGGTTTCCGGTGGAGAGGTCGAAATCACCGCCGCTCCGATCGAAGCTCGACACCTGCAGAGTCTGCGTGTCGGCGGTCAGATAGGGCAATCGATCCAATCGGCGGTAGGTGTCCCAGCCCACCGTCCTTTCGCCGGGTCCGGTGATAACCGGCTCAGCAGGCGCTGTGCCTGCGGCAGCAACAGCAGCAATCCCCACTAGCAGTAGTGCGAACATCGCAGACAGCGCACGAACAGCCAGCGCTATAGCAACAAAGAACGGCGATGGAACTAAACCGCTTGCGGGCAAGCCTTTCCGCGCGTTCGCTGATGTTTTGCCGCAAGCGGCAGGCACCACCGACATACTCAACAGCCAACAGTCCATCACCGCCGCTCCTTACGGTTCAGCGAACAAGACCCAAGTTATGTCCTTGCCGGGGTGATGGGTGGCAATCTCTGAAACCGAGGGCTTTCGTTTGTAGGTTTCGACCTTGATGGGTGCTGCTGGGCGCTGCGCGGTCGGTCAATAGCCAGGCGCGCCCCCGAAGTGGCCTCGCAACACCTGTTGCCCACTCGGAGCAGCCTCAACCAACACGCAGCGAATCGGCTCACCGCTTCTTCCTGCCCGGGCGCGGCCCGGATGCCGTCGGCGAAGTCGGCAGAGTCAACTGCAGCGGGTTACCAGTGGCGACGAATACCCGTGCGCAGCGACGTATTTTCGCGGGAGATAACGCCGCCTCCACGAATCGTCAGTGTTCGTCGTAGTGACCCTCGTGGACGGCGTGACGACAGCCGTCGTGGATGTAGTCGACGTGGTCACCATGCGGGACCGCGACATGGCCGCAACCCTCGCCGTGCACGTGATCATGCCCCGCGTGGGTAACGTGCTCGCCGGCCTCGCACTCGTCGTAGTGGCCGTTGTGAGCCTTGTGTAGGTGTCCGTCGTGGACGTAGTCGACGTGGTCGCCGTGCGGGACGGCGACATGCCCACATCCCTCGCCGTGGGCATGTTCGTGTCCGACGTGCTCGGTGTGCGCAGCAGTCATTTCGGGCCTTCCACTCGCAGTCGTTGGGAGATTCGTTCAGCTCCGAACAGCTGCCATATTAACCGATGTGCATATGTTTGGGAAAGCCCTCGGGAGGGCCGTACGGACAAGCCCGGTCCGGCTTCTGTTGCGGCACAACCTATCTGCGCGGCCCCATCGAATTGGGCCTGCAACCCGCGCTCCCTGCCCACGGATGTTTGCTCAGCGATCAAGCCGTGGTTCGCCGGTTGTTGGGGTTCGGCGGCCAAAATGGCGAACCGCAGAGTGAATCCTGCTGGCCGGGTCATGCCTGCGACGTGACGAAATCGCGGAAGGCCAGCACGGCCGGGGTGATTGGGCGGTCACCGGCCCAGATCAGGCCGATGCGGCGGGTTGCGCTGGGGCGCAACGGAATCTCCACGACCCCCTCCGGCGGGGCGGGCTCCGCGACGGGCAGCACGGCCACCCCCAGACCGGCGGCGACCAGGCCGCGCAGCGTGTGCACCTCCTCGCCCTCGAAGGCCAGGGTCGGGGTGAAGCCGGCCGCCCGCGCGAGTTCGTCGACCTCTTCACGCAGCCCGGACCCCGCCCTGATGCGAACGAACGCCTCGTCGGCCAGTTCGGCCATCCGCACCCACGCCCTGCGGGCCAGACGGTGTCCGGCCGGCACGGTCACCACCAACTGCTGCTCCTCCAGGGTCACCCCGGCGAATTCGCCCGGCCCGGGCAACGGTGAGGTGAACGCGAGGTCCGCGCGCCCGGTGCGGACGTGGTCGAGCAACTCCTCATGGGGCCCTTGCAGCAGGGTGATCCGGACGTGCGGGTGTTGTTGCCGAAACGCCCGCAATAGCTCGGGCACCCTCCGCTCGCCGAGCGTGTACAGGAACGCCACCACCACTTGGCCGCGCTCCGGATCGGCCTCGCCGGCCGCCTGGCGCACCCCGGCGGCTAACTCCGACAGCGCCCGGTGCGCCGCCGCGGCAAGGCTGGCACCAGCGCGGCTGAGCCGGATGCCGCGGCCATCGGGCACCACCACCGGCGTGCCCAACTCGGCGGACAGCGCCGCCAGCCACCGACTCGCGGTCGGCTGTGGCAGGCCCACGGTAGCCGCTGCCCTGGTCAGATTTCCCTCCTCGGCCACAGCTCGCAGCAGCGCCAACTTCGGGGCCAATGACTGGACGAGCGTTATCTCGGACACACCTTGGATTGTTACTCCCGCGACCCGCCCTGGTCGACCGATATCAATTCATTGATGAATGGATATGGGCATAAATACGTATTGGACGCATCGATCAACGGGTCCCTAGCGTCGATGCATGGTGACGTTTCGCCGGCTCACCGTTGTTCCGATCGAATGCCGAAAGGAGATCCCGCAATGTCGATCGCAAAGCCAGCACAGTCAGCTATTGGATTGCCGAACCTCAAGTACCGCCAAGTGATTGCGAAAGCATTAGTCAGCGGGGCTATCGGTCTCGGCCTGTTTGTTGGAGGAGCAGCGGCACCGGCCAGCGCGGATCCGCACTCGTCCGGCACCGACCCGAACCCCTTCAGCACCCTCAGCTGCGGCTGCCAGAAGACAACTTCGCCGGGTGGCCCGGCTCTGACGGAACAGTTGAATCGGGGAATCCGAGGGGCTTTCTCTGGCTGATTGCCAGGACTACCGGTAGTGCGGCCGCCGAGGAATCGCCCGTCGACCCGCGCGCCCAGTCCCGACCGCCTGGACCAGGGCGCGCCGGCACCCGATGAACAGGCTCGGACCGAAGATGACCCCGGGCGTGAAAGAGGCTCCTATGAGCAATCCTCCAATGAGCAACAACGACAAGACAATCGGTTCCGCCAGCGCCGACCGACCCATCGCCGAGCCGGTATGCGAAACGGACGCCGCGTTGACCGAGCGGTTTCAACGAGACGCGATCCCACTGATAGATCAGCTCTTCGGCGGCGCATTGCGCCTGACACAAAACAGGGCCGACGCCGAAGATCTGGTCCAGGAAACGATGCTGCGCGCCTACATCGGCTTCGGCTCGTTCCGGGCCGGCACCAATCTCAAGGCGTGGCTGTACAGAATTTTGCAGAATACCTGGATCAATGCCTACCGCAAACGCCAGCACCGGCCTTTGGAGGTTGCCCTCGACAGC
>DATMMZ010000253.1:0-2303 GCA_035569455.1 Mycobacterium sp.
GCCGGTCATGATCCGGTGTGCGGTTCCGGGTTGCAGCGTCAATTGGTCGGTGCGTCCGGCGGGAATGTCCTCGGCGACGGGCAGGACCACCGGGTGTTCGGGTGTGGCGCCCGACGTGTCCTCGGCGCGTACCGCGTATCCATCCATCGCGGAGTTGTCGAAAACCGGCAGCGCCAGTTGCGCGACCACATCTTCGGCCAAGACCAGCCCTTGGGCCTCGCTCAGCGCGACCGTGACCGCCGGGCGGGCATGGATCATGCCCGATACAACACGCTGATGTTCGTCGACTGACCGCACCCCATCATTATCCAGGCCATCATCGGCCCCTCAGACTCCGAAGCTGACGCCGGTGAGTTCTTCCGAGACGGTCCAGAGCCGGCGTTGCAGATCTTCGTCGTGGGACTGCGCACTGGATTGGACGATCTTGGGGTGGCCGCGCTGCTCGGCAAAACCCTCGGGGCCGTAGTACTGGCCGCCCTCGACGGACGGATCGGTGGCGGCCCGCAACGTCGGCAGCGCGCCCATCGCCGGGCTCTGGAAAAGCACCGGTCCGAAAATGGCGCGCACCGGCTTGAAAATCCCCGGCAGGTAGCGGGCCAGCTCAGTGTTGGTGCCGCCGGGGTGCGCAGCGGCGGCGATGGTCTTTGCCTCGGACCGCGCCGCCAGCCGGCGCTGCAGCTCATAGGTGAACAGCAGGTTGGCCAGCTTGGATTGCCCGTAGGCGCCGACCCGGTCATAACTGCGCTCCCACTGCAGATCGTCGAAGTGGATCGAGGCCCGCAGCCGGTGGCCGAGGCTGCTGACGGTCACCACCCGCGAACCGCGCACCGGCAGCAGGTGATCGAGCACCAGGCCGGTCAGCGCGAAATGGCCGAGATGGTTGGTACCGAACTGCATCTCGAAACCGTCGGGGGTGACCTGCTTAGGCGTCCACATCACCCCGGCGTTGTTGATCAGCAAGTCGATGCGTGGGTAGGCCGTCCGCAGTGCGTCGGCGGCCGAACGCACCGAGTCGAGCGAGCTGAGGTCGAGAGCTTGCAGGGTCACGTCGGCGCGCGGGCTGGCGGCGATGATGCGCGACAGGGCGGCGTTGCCCTTTTCGAGGTTGCGTACCGCGAGCACGACGTGCGCACCGCGGTAGGCCAGTACGGCGGCCGTCTGGTATCCGATGCCGGTGTTGGCGCCGGTGACGATGGCGACGCGGCCGCTCTGATCCGGCACGTCGGCCTCCGACCATTTGCGGTTCTTTGTGTCGTTGGAAGCCATGGCCCAAAACATACTCACCCGGGTCGCGGGTCGCTGGGTTGGCGATGGGCAGCAAATGGCGTTGGGAGGCGGTGATCGGTCCCCAATCCGCGGTGCCCGACGTAGAGTCGAGAACGTGATTACCGGGTTGGCCCACACCGGGGTGTGCGTTCCCGATTGCGAGGCCGCGGTGGCGTTCTACCGAGACGTATTGGGCCTGCGTGTGCTTTCCCCGCCGTATGTGATGGCCGGTAATGCCATTCGCGACGACATGGGCGAGTTGGTGTCCGACCCCACGATGAAAGCGGCCATCGTTGGGTTCAACGACGACAGCGACCGCGTCCTCGAAGTGATCGAGTACCTCGGTGTCGACGGCTCGGATCTCCAAGATCAGCGGACCGCCGCGGCCCTGACCGACCACGGACTCTCGCACGTCGGGCTGATCTGTGAGGACCTCGACGCAACGCGGGCAGAGCTGGAAAGCAAAGGAGTGCGCTTTCTGGTCAGCGGGATCGCGGACGTCGCGCGAGTCCGCACGACGTGGTTCGTCGACCCGTGGGGAGTGGTGTTCATCCTCGTGGAGAAGAGCCGGCCCGAGCGACCCTATTTCGCGCAATGGGGCTGAAGCGCAAGGTCGGTGTCATCGGCGCGGGTGCCGGGGGTATCGCGATGGGCATCCAACTCGCCGACGGCGGATACGATTTCACGATCTTCGACCGCGCCGACGGTTTCGGCGGCACCTGGCGCCACAACACCTTCCCGGGCGCGGCCTGCGACGTCCCGTCACATCTGTACTCGTACTCGTTTGCGCCCAACCCGCGGTGGAGCAAGACCTATGCCAACCAACCCGAGATCCTGGCCTATCTGGAAAAGGTGGCCGCCGAGCACGGGCTGGGTCCACACTTGCGGCCCCGCACCGCGATTACCTCGGTGCGCTGGTCGGACACCGAGCGGCGCTGGACGCTGAGCACCGACGACGGCCAGGAGCACGACTTCGACGTGGTGGTGAGTGCCGTCGGGATGCTCGATGTGCCTAACATTCCGGATATCCCTGGGGC
>DATMMZ010000254.1:0-44471 GCA_035569455.1 Mycobacterium sp.
CAGGCTGGCCACCGCCAGCAGCCACATCGCCACCGGCAGCGCCGGCGGCCAGGCGATGAACGGAAAGTCCGACACACCGGCGCCGGTCAGCACGATGATCAACCGTTCCGGCCGTTCGATGATGCCGCCGTCGCCGCGCAGGCCGCTGGCTTCGGCGCGGGCCTTGATGTAGGAGATCACCTGCGACGTGACCAGACAGATCAACGTCGCCACCACCAGCAGCCTGTCGTGCATGTGGAACGCAATCCACCACAGCAGCCCGCAAAACACCGCGCCGTCGCTGATGCGGTCACACGTCGCGTCCAGCACCGCGCCGAATCGGGTGCCGCCGCCGCGTTCCCGGGCCATGGCCCCGTCGAGCATGTCGAAAAGCACGAAGAACCAGACCACACATGCACCGGCAAACAGCTTGCCCATCGGGAAAAGCGTCAGCGCCCCTGCCACCGACGCGACCGTGCCCAGGATGGTGACGGCATCCGGCGTCAAGCCGATCCGCAGCAAAGCCCTGGCGGTCGGAGTGGTGAGCCGCGCGAACGCCGCCCGGGACAGGAACGGCACCTTACTCATGAGCGCCGCTCATCGTTGTCTCGCCCATGCGGTCGCCAGCAGCTGGCGAGTGTCGCGCAGCAACTGCGGGATCACCTTGGAGCCGCCGATGATGGTGATGAAGTTCGCGTCGCCTCCCCAGCGCGGCACCACGTGCACGTGCAGGTGCTCGGCCAATGACCCACCCGCCGACGTCCCTAAGTTCATGCCGACGTTGAAGCCATGCGGATGCGACACGCTTTTGATGACGCGAATCGCCTTCTGGGTGAACGCCATCAACTCCGCGCTCTCGGAATCGGTGAGCTCCTCGAGCTCGGAAACCCGCCGGTAGGGCACCACCATCAGGTGCCCGGGGTTGTACGGGTAAAGGTTGAGCACGGCGTAGACGAGTTCGCCGCGGGCAACCACCAGCCCATCTTCGTCGGGCAGCTGCGGAATGTCGGTGAATGGCGTTGTGGAGGTGTCGTTGTCGCGGTTCAGCGGCGCTTCGGCCAGATACGTCATCCGGTATGGCGTCCACAACCGTTGCAACTGATCGCGTTCACCCACGCCTCTGTCGAGGATGGTGTCGTCGGCGCGTCCCTCGTCGCTCACCGCCCGGCCACTTTCACCAGTTCGGCCGTAGGAGAAGCATTCTCGCGGTCGGCGATCCATTTAACAATGGCATCCACCGCTGTTTCCCGCGGCACGCCGTTGAGCTGCGTGCGGTCACCGAAGCGGAAACTCACCGCCTCAGCCTGCACGTCGCGATCGCCGGCCAGCAACATAAACGGCACCTTCTGGCTGGTGTGGTGGACGATCTTCTTGGCCATCCGATCGTCGCTGGAATCCACCTCGACCCGCACCCCGTGCGATTCCAGTTGTGCGGCAACCTCTTCCAGGTAGGCGACGTGCTCGTCGGCGACTGGGATGCCCACCACCTGAACGGGCGCCAGCCACGCCGGGAACGCCCCGGCGTAGTGCTCGGTGAGGATGCCGAAGAATCGCTCGATCGATCCGAACAGCGCCCGGTGGATCATCACCGGCCGTTGCCGAGTGCCGTCGGCGGCGGTGTACTCGAGCTCGAACCGCTCCGGGAAGTTGAAATCCAGCTGGATGGTCGACATCTGCCAGGTGCGGCCCAGCGCGTCCTTGACCTGCACCGAGATCTTCGGCCCGTAAAACGCCGCACCGCCCGGGTCCGGCACCAGGTCCAGGCCGGATTCGGCGCCCACCTCGGCCAGCACGTTGGTGGCTTCCTCCCACACCTCGTCAGAGCCGACGAACTTTTCCGGGTCCTTGGTGGACAGTTCCAGGTAGAACTCGGTGAGGCCGTAGTCGCCCAGCAGGTCGAGCACGAACCGCAGCAGCGACCGCAGCTCATCGCGCATCTGGTCGCGGGTGCAGAAGATGTGGGCGTCATCCATCGTCAGCCCACGCACCCGGGTCAACCCGTGCACCACTCCGGACTTCTCGTACCGGTAGACCGTGCCGAACTCGAAGAGCCGCAACGGCAGTTCGCGATAGGAGCGCCCGCGGGCCCGGAAGATGAGGCAGTGCATCGGGCAGTTCATCGGCTTGAGGTAGTAATCCTGGCCGGGTTTGCGCACCGAGCCGTCCGCGTTGTACTCCGCGTCGATGTGCATCGGCGGGAACATGCCGTCGGCATACCAGTCCAGGTGTCCCGAGGTGTGGAACAGCTGGGCCTTGGTGATGTGCGGGGTGTTGACGAACTGATAGCCGGCTTCGGTGTGCTTTCGCCGCGAGTAGTCCTCGAGTTCGCGACGCACGATGCCGCCCTTGGGGTGGAAAACCGCCAGGCCAGAACCGATTTCGTCGGGAAAGCTGAACAGGTCCAGCTCCACCCCGAGCTTACGATGGTCGCGGCGTTGCGCTTCTTCGATGAACTCCAGGTGCTTGTCGAGCGCCTCCTGCGACTCCCATGCGGTGCCGTAGATGCGTTGCAAGCTGGCGTTGTTCTGGTCGCCCCGCCAGTACGCGGCGGAGCTCCTGGTCAGTTTGAACGCCGGGATGTGCTTGGTGGTGGGGATGTGCGGTCCGCGGCACAGGTCGCCCCAAACCCGTTCCCGGGTGCGCGGATTCAGGTTGTCGTACGCCGTGAGCTCGTCGCCCCCGACCTCCATGACGTCGGGATCGCCGGACTTGTCGTCGACGAGTTCGAGCTTGTAAGGCTCGTTGGCCAGCTCCTCTCGGGCCTGGTCTATGGACTCGTAGACCCGCCGGTCGAACAGCTGCGCGTCCTTGACGATCTGGCGCATCCGCTTTTCCAGCGCCTCCAAATCCTCAGGCGTAAACGGCTCCGCCACCTCGAAGTCGTAGTAGAAGCCATCGGTGATGGGTGGCCCGATCCCGAGTTTGGCATGCGGGAACAGGTCCTGGACGGCCTGGGCCAAAACGTGCGCGGTCGAATGCCGGATGACACTGCGGCCGTCGTCGGTATTGGCCGCCACCGGCGTGACCTCGGCGTCGGAGTCGGGCGCCCAATTCAAGTCGCGCAGTTTTCCGTCCGCGTCGCGCACCACCACGACCGCGTCGGGCGTCCCCCGCCTCGGCAACCCTGCCTCGCCGACCGCGGCGGCCGCGGTTGTCCCAGCAGGAACCCGGATTGGGGCTACTGGGGCGGGTTGTACGGGGGCGCTCATCGAGTTGGGTCTCCAAGGGTTAGTTGTGTTTGATTAACCGTTGCAATGCTATCGGGGCGGACGTCCCTCAGGGCTGGCCAGGCTTGAGCCGCACAAACAGCGCGTCGGCTTCGGTCAGCAGAGTGTCGCCGTCGCTCAACCGGCCCGACACGAAGATCTTGCGCCCCTCTACCCGGTCGATTTCGGCTTCGATCTGCAGCTCCTTTTCGATCGGCACGATGTGGCGGTAATTGATCTTGAGGTAGGCGGTGCGCTGGTACGGGCCCCCGGTGAGCACCGAGGACGTCATCCCGAGCACGGTGTCGAACAGCATCCCCAGGGACCCGCCGTGCACGGCGCCGTTGCGTCCCAAATGAAATCGGGCGAATCGCGCCCAGCCCCGGATCCGGCCGTCCTCGGTCTTACGGGCCGACATGGGAACCGTCAGGATGTTGCCGCGTACCGGCAGGTCCATCCGGCGCCCCGACGGTGACTGCCATTCGTCGGCGTCGAATGGACTGAGCAGCGCGGACAACTTCTCCAGCTGGTCTGCGGCCTCGGTGATCACCTCGTCGGGCGCGTCGACGGCGCGGGCATGATTCTGCAGCTTGCGCACCGCGTCGATGAAGCGGCCGTAGTCGGGCCCGCCCTTGGTCGTCGGTTCGGGCGGATTGAATCCACCGCCAGGGTGTTTCTGATGGTCGCCGGCCACCAGAACACCGTATTGCCTGTCTGTTTACTGCGCTCCGGCAGCCGCCAGGGTTTCGAACTCGTCGTCGCTGAGGCTGATCTCGGCTGCGGCGACGTTCTCCTCGAGGTGCGCCACCTTCGACGTGCCCGGAATCGGCAACATCACCGGCGACCGTTTCAGCAACCAGGCCAGGGCCAGTTGCGACGGCGTGGCGTCATGGTCGGCGGCGATGCGCTGCAGCGGGCCGTCCGGGGCGGCCAGCGGCCCGGCCGCCAGCGGGAACCACGGAATGAAGCCAATGCCCTGGCTGGTCGCGGCGTCCAGCAGCGGTTCGGCGCCACGCGCCGATAGGTTGTACATGTTCTGAACCGACACGATCTCGGTGATCTGCTGGGCCGCGGTGAGTTGGTCGACATCGATCTCGGAGAGACCGATGTGGCGGATCTTGCCCTCGTTCTTGAATGTGAGCAGCTCACCCACCTGGTCGGCCAGCGGGAAGTTCCGGTCGATGCGGTGCAACTGGAACAGGTCGATGGTGTCCACGCCCAGACGACGCAGGCTCATCTCGAGTTCCTGCCGCAGGTAGCTCGGATTACCCAGCGGGATCCAAATGTCCGGGCCCGTCCGCAAGAACCCCGCCTTGGTCGCGATCACCAGGCCGTCGTAGGGATGCAGCGCCTCGCGGATGATCTCCTCGGATATGTAGGGTCCGTAGGAGTCTGCGGTGTCGATGAAGTTCACGCCCAGTTCGGCGGCGCGCCGCAACACCCGGACGCATTCGTCGCGGTCGGCGGGCGGGCCCCACACGCCCTTACCGGTCAGGCGCATCGCGCCGAAGCCGAGTCGGTTTACGGTCAGGTCGCCGCCGAGTGTGAACGTTCCGGATGCCGCTGCGAGGGTTTGTGTAGTCACTTCTACGACCGTACGCCGCGAACGCCTCCCCACATCCCGGCGTGGCAAGCTGAGGTTGTGGACCTACAAGCGCTTGAGGAACTTCCGTTGACTTATTCGGAGGTGGGCGCCACCGCGGCCGGCGAGCTGCCCGCGGGATATGGCCACCTTGCCATGTCGGCGCAGATCGGCACGGGCCAAGAACGTTTCGAGCAAGCTGCCGACGCGGTCATGCACTGGGGCATGCAGCGCGGGGCCGGCCTGCGGGTGCAGGCCAGTTCCGACACCGTCGGTGTCTCCGTGGTGGTGCTGGTAAGGATGATGGGTTTCCTGCAGGCACCGTGCCGCGTGGTGTACGTCGTCGACGAACCCGACGTCCGCGGATTCGCCTACGGCACCCTGCCGGGCCATCCGGAGTCCGGTGAGGAACGCTTCTCCGTGCGCCGCGACCCGAACACCTCCGCGGTGTTCGCGGAGGTGACGGCGTTCTCCCGGCCGGCGACCTGGTGGAGCAAGGCCGGCGGGCCGTTTGTGTCGGTGGCGCAACGGGTCATCGCCAAGCGCTACCTGCGCGCGGTGTGACGCGACCGCCGAGCTGGGGGCACCACCCGCTTGCGGGGGACACGCCAGCGTGACCACGATGGCCGAGCGTGACGACGGCGTTATGCCCCCCAGGCGGAAAGCAGACGTTCGGCACCCGAACACATCTGCTCGATGACCTCGGCCACCGACGCATCGTCGCTGATCATCCCGACCGCCTCACCGGCGGTGACCGGGGCGACCCGGCGGTCGTCGGCGTCAATCGAGGCGGCCAGCTCCTCGCGGGCCGGCCGATCGGACGCGAGCACATCCTCCCTGCCCGTCCAGCGCGTCACGAAGTCATTGGTCAGCACTCGCGAGGGGAACCACGCCGGCCAGGGCCGGCCTTGGGCGACGTCGAAGGCCCGGGTAACCCTGGTGTCGGTCGCCCGGGCCGCGATCAGGGCCCGGCGGCTGCCGTCGCCGGTCAGCGCCTCCGGGCACGCCGCCAGCCGGGTGCCGACCCACGCGCCGCTGGCGCCTGCGGCCAGCACCGCGGCCAGGCTTCGAGCCGACGCGACTCCGCCGCCGGCGAGCACCGGCACGGAAACGGCATCCAATACGGTGTCCAGCAACGGCAACGTCGCAAGCTTCACATCCCCGTGACCGCCACCCTCGGACCCCCGCGCAACCAAGATGTCGACGCCCGCGTCGACCGCCTGACGCGCCCCCAGGCTGTCGTATACCTGTGTGACGGTGGCGATTCCGGCGTCACGGGCCTTGCCAACCCATGACCAGTCGGTGCCGAAGCTCACTGACAACAGGACCGGCTCGGCGGCCAGAGCATCCTCCAGCAGCCCCGCCTCGTTGCGCATCACCCAGTCGACCAAGCCGATCCCGAACGTCCCATGCACATGCTGCAACTCGGTTTGGAGCAGCTCCCTGGTCGCGACGCTGCCCATGCCGACCATGCCCAGACCCCCGGCGGCACTGACTGCAGCGGCCAGCCGACCGCCGGCGACCCCGCCCATCGGCGCGTTGACGATGGGTATCCGCAGGCCGAAACTCCTCGACCAGGGCGTCGATAGCATCCCGGCTACCGGGCCGCGGCGGGCATGCTCTTCAGCACGGTCAGCATGATCACCGAATCCTCCACCGCGTGCAGGGCGTGCCGCTCGTGCGGAATCGCGACGTAGTCGCCGGTTCCACCGTCCCAGGTGTCGTCGCCGGTGGTCAGCCGCACGTGCCCCTGTAACACCTGCAGCGTCGCCTCGCCCGGGCTGTCGTGTTCGGACAAGTCGTGGCCGGCAAGCAGGGCCAGCACGGTCTGCCGAAGTTCGTGGGTGTGGCCACCGTGAATGGTGTGCGCTGCGCGCCCACTGTGTGACTGCTGTGCCTCTGCCAGCTTTTCGGAGGCCAAGGTGGTAAGCGAAATGGAGTCCATGGACGATCCTCTGGTCTGTGGGTGGTCTGTGGGCCTGTGTCAGCCAGCCAGTAGCAGTATCCCCGCCACAACCAAAGCCAGCGCCTTGACCGCCTCCAAACCGACATAGACGTAGTGATCGCGGGAGCGGGGCGCATCGTGTCCGGCGAGCACCTTGTCGGAACGACGGGTCAACCGGGGACGCACCGCGATCAGCTGGACGGCCAGCGCGGCAAGGGCTACGGAATACGCGGCCGTGATCCGCGCCGGCATCGGACCGGCTGCCACGATCGCGATGATGACGAGGGCGAAACCGACCTCCACGGTGTTGAGGGCGCGGAAGACCAAACGACCGATGCCCAGCCCAATCTGAAGCGTCACGTTGGGCGCCCGGAATTTCAGTGGAGCTTCCAGAAACGAGATGGCCAGCACCATGCCCAGCCAGACGAAGGTGAGGGCGACGGCGATCGCCGATCCGGTGCTCACCCGATAGATCCTTGGGCCCCGGCTCCTACCCCCGTGAGGTGGGCGACGCACAGATCCGGTTCGACGAACGCGTCGAGCCGGTCGACAGTGACCGGCGCCGCCCAGGTTTTCAGCGCTCCTTGCATGAGCCCGAGGTGTATCGGGCAGACGATGGCAGTTCGGGATTCGGCGAGTTCCAGGAACGGGCAGTGTCGCAGACCGATCTGTTGTTCGCCGCCGGAAGCCCGGCGCTCGGGAGCGAATCCGAGCCCGTCGAGCACCTCGACCAGGCGGTCGATCGACTCCTCGGCGCTGCTGCCACCTTGTGGCGGCGATTCCAGCCCTGATTCCAGTCTCAGCCCCCACGACCGCCCCGCGGCCAGCGCCTTGGTGCGCGGATTCCGTTCGGCGGCAAGGGCCGTGCTGAGGATCTCGGCCAGCAGCCGGTAGTGTCGCGTTCCGCCGCGATCCATCTGGCGGACCGCCTGGAACATCAGCGGTGGGCGCCCCGGCCCTTTGCGGCCGGGCGCGACGTGCTCCACCTGGCCGTCGCCGACGAGGATTTCGAGGTGGAAGCGCACGGTGTTGGGATGCACGCCCAGCTCGTCGGCGATCGCGAGGATGCTCATCGGAACAGGAGAGGCGCGCAGCAGCCGCAGCACCTCACGGCGGCGGCCGACGGGTGCGTCTGTCACGCGCCAGAGTTTACATAACACCGGTTGTGAAAACGATTGGAAAGCGTGGCTAGGGTGGGCTTATCACCGGAGGATTCCCTTGGCGAAGCTGATCATCTTGGGCGGGGACCAGCATCGTGTCTTCGAGCTGACTGACGACCCGACCACTGTCGGCCGGGCGCCGGATAACGTCCTCTGGCTGGACGATCCGGGCCTGTCCCGCCGCCACTGCGAGTTCCGCCGCAGCGGCGCCCGGTGGCTGCTGCGCGATCTCGGCAGCTTCAACGGCTCATTCCTGAACAACCTTTCGGTGACTGAGCACACGCTGTGCTCGGGCGACCGCGTCCAGCTCGGCTCGACCGTGCTCTACTTCGTCCCCGACGAGGGCCGCGACGACGGCCTGGCCGCCGGCGCGGCCACCGAACGGGCGCGGGCCGACGATGAGGACACGCAGCGCGCCACCAGCCACAAGCTGCGCAACTTCGCGGCGCTGATCGAAATCACGAAGGCGCTCAACAGCGAACTCGACAAGGCGAAGGTCCTCGAGACGATCGTCGACAAGGGTGTCGAGCTGATCCAGGCAGAGCGCGGGTTCCTCATCCTGGTGCAGGACGGGGTGCTCGATTTCAAGGTGGCGCGCAACCGCGACAAGACGGACATCCGGAATCCGTCCCGGCTGATCTCGCGCTTCGTGCTGGACGTCGTGACGACGATGGGCGAGCCGGTGCTGACCACCGACGCGCAGACCGCGCTCAGCGGGTCCTTGTCGATCACGGCGCTGGAGGTGCGCTCGCTCATCTGCGTGCCGCTGCGCCTGAAGGAACGCATCCTCGGCGCCCTCTACGTGGATAGCAAGGTCGCGGAGACGAAGTTCAACGAGGAGTCACAGAATCTCCTGCACGCCTTCGCCGATCAGGCGGCCATCGCCATCGAGAACGCCCGGCTCTTCGATGAGATCGCCGAGTCGCGCGAGGCTGAGAAGCACGTCCGCCAGATGTTCCAGAAGTACGTGCCCGCCGACGTCGTGCGCGAGGCGCTCAACCTGAAGGACGGCGGGCGCCTCAGCGCGAAGCTGACGGCCACTGTGCTTTTCAGCGATATCCGCGGCTTCACCTCGATCAGCGAGAAGCTGCCCCCCGAGCAGGTCGTCGGCTTCCTCAATGACTACCTGCAGCGCATGGTCGACATCGTCTTCGACGAGGGCGGGATCGTCGACAAGTTCATCGGCGACTCCGTGATGGCCGTCTTCGGTGCGCCGGTGCCTAAGCCGGACGACGCCGTGCGCGCCGTCCGCGCCGCGCTGCGCATGATCGAGGAGGTCGGGCGCTTCAACGAGCAGCAGAGGAAGAGGGGCGGCGTCGAGATCGACGTGGGCGTCGGTTTGCACACCGGCCCGCTCATCGCCGGGAATATCGGCTCGGACCGCAAGATGGAGTACACCGTGATCGGCGACACGGTTAACGTCGCGAACCGCGTCGAATCGCTCAATCAGAAGATGGCGACGAACGTCCTCATCACGCAGCAGTGTTACGAAGCGACTGGCAAGGTCTTCGCGGTGCGCGAGCTACCGCGGATGCAGGTCAAGGGCAAGGAGCAGCCGCTTCAGGTATACGAGGTGCTGCGTGACGAGATCGAGTCCACCACAACCGACATCGTGACACCGATCAAGCCCTGAGTATCCGCTGAGCGCGATCGAGGCTCTGGTCGATCAGATGGTCGACCGCGCCGAAATAGGTTGCCGACGGCGGCTTGCCCACCAAGTCGGCGATGGCGCGCTGCTCGCCGAGAATATCTGCGCCACTAAGGTTTTCGGCCATCCGCTCGGTGTGTACGCCCAGCCCGGCCAGCAGTTCGCTGCACTGGGAACCCGCGACTATAGTCCGGCGGGCCAGTGTCCGCAGGGTGTCCCATTCGGCATGCCATGAGCCGTCGGGGCGTTCGTCGTTGGCCAGTGCGGCGGCGGTGTGCAGGATGGCGGCCAATTGAGGTGCTGAAATCGCAGCCCGCCGGATCAAAATGGACAGCACGGGATTGCGCTTGTGCGGCATCGAGGACGATCTGCCGCGCTCTTCGGTGGCCGGCTCACTCAGTTCGGCGATCTCCGGCCGAACCAGGGTGATGACATCCGAAGCGATCCGGCCCCAGCGGTCGGTACACCCCACGAGGGCGTCCGCGGCCGCGGTGACCGGTGTCCGCGTCGTGTGCCATGGCAGTCTGGTGTCCAACCCCAACGTGGTTGCGGTGCTTCGAACTACGCCATCGACAACCGCCGCCGGGTCGGCCGCGCCCGTCATCAGCGCGGCCAATTCTGAACTGGCGGACCATGTCCCGACGGCACCGCCGATCTGGACCGGGGTCGCGAGGGCGCTGAGCTGCTCATACGCGTCGACGACACCGTTCAACCAGCCCGCCGCCTTGGCGCCGAATGTGGTCGGCGCCGCGTACTGGGTGAGGGTACGTGCCACCATGGGCGTGGCCCGGTGGGTTGCCGCGAGTGCCGATAGCGTTGAAATCTGTTCGCAGAGCTGCGCTATCAGATGATTTACGACGGTGCGCACACCCAGCATCAAGCTGGTGTCGAGAACGTCCTGGCTGGTGATTCCCCGGTGGATCCACGGGCCGATCGCCGGGACGGCCCGCTGACGCAGCAGGGCGACCAAACCGATGACCGGGTTGCCGCCGTCCTCGGCGGTCAGCGCGAGCGACGCGCAATCGTGCTCACCCACCAGGTGCCACAGGTCGACATCGGCGCAATCGACGGGCGCCAGGCTGGCCGTGGACAGGGCGCGCAACCAAGCAGACTCCACGGCAACCATCGACTGCAACAGCGCCTGATCCGTCATGTGCTCCCCGGCCCGGTGGTCACCGGGCCACAATAGATTGGTCATCGCCCATCGTCCCGGTACGTCACGAACACGGTCTCGTTCGGGCCCTGCAGGTGGATGTCGAAGCGGTAACCTGGTCGGCCCGAGGCACTTTCGGCAACACACAGCAGGGTGGCGCGCCGCCCCGCGTCGACGGCGGCCAACAGTGGATCGGCGTCCAGGTCGCCGTCGGGCAGGTACGCGCGAGTGAACAACCGGTTCAACAGCCCCCGCGCGAACACGGTGATCGCGAAAAACGGCGGTCGCCCGGCCAGCGAACCGGGCGTCAGCGTGGTGAAGCCGTAATGACCGTCCGCGTCGGTTGCCGCTCGGCCAAATCCGGTGAACCCTAAGAACATGGCGCCGTCGCGCCGCAGCGATCCGGCTGCACGGGGGATGCGCCCGGCGCCGTCGGGCTGCCAGATTTCGACCAGCGCATCCGGGACCCCGTCGCCGGCTCCGTCGTACACCGCGCCGTGTAACCGGACGGCCTCCGGATGGGCGTCGCCAACCATGCCGCGGCCGCCGGGATACGGCAACGCGAGCGCGAAGAAGGGCCCCACCGTTTGCCCTGGGGTGCAGGCTAATTCAGTCATGCGGGCCTTCGGTCCAGGTTCGGCCGCGGCCGGACAACACGATGTCCCACCGATAGCCGGTCGCGTACTCCGACTCGGTGAGGTCGTGGTCGTAGCGGGCGATCAGCCGTTGGCGCGCGGCGGGATCCATGATCGATCGAAAGATGGGATCCAGATCGAACAGCGGGTCGCCCGGAAAGTACATCTGGGTGACCAGCCGTTGCGTGAAAGCGGTTCCAAACACCGAGAAGTGGATGTGCGCCGGCCGCCACGCGTTGTGATGATTGCGCCACGGATAAGGGCCGGGCTTGACGGTGAGAAAGCGGTACGTTCCGTCCGGCCCGGTCAGGCACCGGCCGGCACCGGTGAAGTTGGGGTCGAGCGGAGCCGGGTGCTGGTCGAGCTGGTGGCGGTAGCGGCCGCTGGCATTGGCTTGCCAAATCTCGATCAGCTGGCCCGCCACCGGCCGGCCCGATTCGTCGAGTACCCGCCCGGCAACGATGATGCGCTCCCCGATCGGCTCACCCGGATGGCCGGCCGTCAGGTCGGCGTCGAGGGGATCGACCTCCTGCTGGCCGAAGCACGGTGCCCAGCGTTCGACCTCCTCGGGGTCAACGCTTAACAGGGGGTGTTTCGGATGGCGCAGGGCGCTGCTGCGGTAGGGCGGGTAGTCGAGCCTCGGCTGCGCTTCTTGCCCAACTGCGCCACCCGTACGTTGGTAGTTGGCCGCGAGGGTGGCGATCTCCCGCGTGATGTCACCTTGCGACGCGAAGCGCTCCGGTGCGGCCTTCACGAAGCGTGAGGGTACCCCCTCCTTAGTTGCGCACGGTCGCAGAAGCGGTAGCTTCGGCGCTGTGATTACCGGGGCCTTCCTCGCCGAATCGGCGTCGGTGGTGAATAACAAACTCAGCGTGTCGGGCGGCGTGCTGTCCGGATTCAAGGTCGGGCCGGACCGGCAAGTCAAGTTTGTGCTTGTGCTGCTGACGCAGGCTGAGACCGACAGTCCGGTGCGGCGGGTTGACATAGAGATCATGCCTCCGACGGATGCCGAACCGCTGAACATCGACTACGAGCTGCCAGAAGTAGCCGCCGCCGGCGAAATCGGATTCGCTTTCTTCAACATCGAGGTAAGGCTGCCGACTGATGGTCGCTGGGTGTTTGTGGTCTCTTGCGGCGCTGGAGTGACATCGCTTCCGCTACAGGTGAGTAGCTGAAGCCGCATAGCCTGATGGCCGGAATCGGCCGCCGGTAAGCGGCCAGGGTCGGTTACCCGGCCAACTGCAGGCCCCGCACCAGCGCCGCCCTGCCCTTGGTACGAAGCTTGTGCAGAGTCGAGCCGCGCAGTTGGTCCATGCGGGCGGCCATCTTGTTGCCCAGCTCGTCGAGCTCCGCGTCGCTGATCTTCACCTCAGGAGGAGCGGGAATCAGGTCGCGTTCCTCTTCGTCGGCGTGCGCCTCCAGCACCGTCTTGAAAGAGTTCCACTCTTTCTCATACCCGGGTGCGCTTTGCGGGGTGCGCAGCAGCACCGAAAGCTGGTCGACCACCTGGCGGTGCTCGGCGTGGGCGATCGCGATCAGCTTGCTGGCCGCCCCCAGGGCCGGGTAGTACAGGTCGTCCTCGATGCGGAAGTGAATGTCAAGTTCGATCAGCATCTCGTCGAAAAGGGCATGCCGCTCTTCGCTGTTCACCGGTGCCTCGCTGACCTTGCGGCCCAGCCCCTTGATCACGATGTGGTGTTCCTTGAGCACGTCGTAGGCGTTCACTTCGCTATCCCCTTTCGCGCGGCGAGCGGCGCGTGATGCCCGTCGCCGCGTACTTCGATCATTCCGTCGACTAGCCGGGCGTCGTAACGCGGCAACGGAGCTGCCGACGGCCCACGCAGCACCTCCCCCGACTCGGCCGCGAACCACGAGCCGTGCCATGGGCACACGATTCGGCCGCAATCGACCCAGCCGTCGGCCATCGGGGCCGCGAGGTGCGGGCAGAACTCACCGAACGCCGACACCTGCCCGGGTTTGGTCTGGCACACCACCAACCCCACCCCGTCGACTTCGACCCGCACCGGCTTTCCGTTCAACGAGCTCGCAGGCAGTACCGGCGTCCACTCTCTGGTGCGCAGCCGTTCACCCGACTGGTCGATTCCGATACCGGACTCGAAGACCAGGGCCCCGCCCAGGTAGCTTCCGGCCAGGGTGACGCCGTAGCCAAGCGCGGTGAGGCCGATGCCGCGGCGGTGGCGGCCTTGGCGCCGGTCCCACCAGGACATCGCGTACAACCCGGTCGCAACCAGGTTGATGACGCCATGCACCAGCCCCACGCGGCGGTCCTCCTCGTGGGTGTGCTGCCAGTCGGTGACACCGGTGACGGCCGAGCCGACGCTCGCGAGGATCCCCAACCCCAGGGAACGAGAAGCAAACCACGACGCGTCGCGCACGCCCGGGGCCGGCTGGCCCGGCAGCACGCTGAGGGCGTCCAGCGCCACCGTCGTGCCGAGCGCTCCACTGGCCAGCGACGCCAGCGGCGGATGCACCGGGTGCCCGAGCCAAACACCGTTCAGCGCATTGGTGACGGTGTTGCGCGCACTGCCCAGCGCGTTGTAGCCGAAGCTGAGCAGGTGCTCCAGCCGATAGCTCGGTCTATCCAGCCACCCTTGACGTCCGATAGCGGACAACACTCGCGGTCCAAGCTTCTGCAATCGACCATCCCGTGACCGATCAACCATGGCACCAGTCCTCCCTCAAACGCAGATTCCGGCGGGCGAATGCACGCGAAACCCTGCGATTACCCCTCGGTTAAATCGCGCTCACCTGCGCAACGGGCCCAACGTGACCACCGTAACCGCGGCGCCTGGAGCATCATTGTGAGCGCCCTGTGAATTTGCACAAAGGCCACTGTGGAAATTATGGGCACGCTCCGCCGCCCATTTGACCAGCGGCGTCCTCCGCGTAATTCTTGTTATCAGAGATAATCTCTGTAGAACAGACAACCGTGCGGAGTCCAATGACAGAGCAGCGCGACGTTTTCGAGAACATCCGACGGGGGATGATCCCCGCCCACATCTACAACGACGACGAGCTGTTCGCGTGCGAGAAGCAGCGACTGTTCAGCCGGGCATGGATCTTCGTCGCCCACGAATCGGAGATCCCGCAGGACGGCGACTACGTCGTGCGCCGGGTACTCGACGATTCGTTCATCATCACCCGCGATGCGGAGGGCGATGTGCGGGCCCTGTTTAATATGTGCCTGCACCGCGGAATGCAAGTGTGTCGCGCGGAGATGGGCAACGCCTCCAACTTCCGCTGCCCCTACCACGGCTGGTCCTATCGCAACGACGGCCGGCTCACCGGGCTTCCGTTCCACCGGGACGCCTACGGCGGCGACGAAGGGTTTCCGAAGGCCGGCCAAACCCTGCTGCCCGCACCGAATTTCGGGAGCTACAACGGTCTGCTGTTCATCAACCTGGACCCAGCCGCCGAGCCGCTCGAGGATTTCCTCGGCGACTTCAGGTTTTATCTGGACTTCTACACCAAACAGAGCACCGACGGCCTGGAACTGCGGGGACCGCAGCGCTGGCGAATCAAGGCGAACTGGAAGATCGGCGCCGAGAACTTCGCGGGCGACATGTACCACACACCGCACACCCACGCATCGATCGTCGACATCGGCCTGTTCCGCGAGCCAAAGGCACAAAAGCGCAAGGACGGCGCCGCCTACTGGGCGCACCGTGGGGGCGGAACCACCTACAAGCTTCCGCCGGGCAGCTTCGAAGAGAGGATGCGTTACGTCGGCTATCCCGATCAGATGATTGGCCGGATCAAAACGGTCTGGTCGCCACGGCAGCAGCGGGTGGTCGGCGAAGACGGGTTCATGATCTCGGCTGCCACCTGCTTTCCGAATCTGAGTTTCGTGCACAACTGGCCCCGGGTGCATGAGCGAGTGCATGATCGAGACGACGAAGTGGTGCCTTTCATCTCGATCCGGCTGTGGCAGCCGATCAGTGCGAACGAAACCGAGGTGTGTTCGTGGTTTGCGGTTGACGCCGCCGCACCCACTCAGTACAAGAAAGACTCGTACAAGGCCTATTTGATGTGCTTCGGGTCTACCGGCATGTTCGAGCAAGACGATGTGGAGAACTGGGTGTCGTTGACCACCACCGCCGGCGGCTCGATGGCACAGCGGTTGCTGCTGAACAGCCGGATGGGCCTGCTGTCCGACGACCGTCCGGTCATCGAGGCGCTGCCGGCCGACTCCTTTCACGGCCCGGGACGCGCGCAGGTCGGCTACAACGAGTACAACCAGCGCGAGTTGCTCAAGCTGTGGGCTGAGCACTTGGAGCTGCCGGCATGAGCGCGCCGTCGGCAAGAAAACCGTTGCCATCCTTGCCATCATTGCCATTCAGTGACGTTCGCCACCTGCAGGCACATCAGTTCCTGGTGGACGAGGCCTACCTGTTGGATGCCCAGCAGTACGAGAAGTGGCTGGACACGTTGACCGACGACATTCGCTACGTCATGCCGGTCCGCGTCACCACCGCACGCGGCGCCGGGTTCGACACCTCCCCCGGGATGGCCCACTTCGACGAGGACAAGTATTCGCTGAGCCAGCGGGTCGCGCGCTTCGCTACCGAGCACGCCTGGACCGAGGATCCGCCGTCGCGGCTGCGCCACTTCATCACCAACGTGCGCACATTCGAGTGCGACCCCATAGAAGGGGTCGCACACCTCCTCGTCCAATCGGCCGAACTGCTGTTCCGCAGCCGCGGCGACGTCAACGAGAGCGCATTGGTGTCGTGTGGGCGCGAAGACCTGTTGCGCTGGTGCGACGATCGATACAAGCTGGCCGGCCGCAAGATCATTGCCGACGAGTCGGTGCTACGCATGCAGAACCTGGCGGTGTTCCTGTGAGCGAAGAACTCGCACAGCTACTGCAGGGCGCCGTGGGCGAACCGCTCGCGATCGCAAACGAATTCACCGAAGTCGTGGTGCGGCGGGTGGACACCCGCAACGGATCGCGACTGCTGATCAGCGCACCTAAAACCGGGCACTGGATCAGCCTGGACGCGCTTGAGGTCGAGGCGCTCACCTGGCAGAACACCCGTACGCTGGCGGCCATGGTCGGCAATGCTTACGCCCCGCTACTGCCCGATGAACCCGATGAGGTAGAACCCCAACCATGACCGATTGGCTGCACGGCAAACGGGCACTGGTCGTCGGTGCCGGATCCGGGATCGGGCGGGCCGTCGTCGATGCGTTTCGCGCTGAAGACGCGAGAGTCGCTGTGCTGGAACGCGATCGACACAAGTGCGATATGTTACGCCAGCAGCTGCCGGGGATCCGGGTAATCGAAGGCGACGCCACAACGCGCGAGGCCAACGACCACGCGGTAAAAGTCGCGGTGGATGCCTACGGCGGTCTTGACACCCTGATCAACTGCGTCGGGATCTTCGACTTCTACAAGGGCATCAGCGACATCGATGCCGATGACCTTTCCCCCGCGTTCGACGAGATGTTCCGTACCAACGTGCTGAGCCATCTGCAATCGGTCAAAGCCGCCGCCCCCTGGCTGCGGGCCAGTACCGGATCCTCGATCGTGCTGGCCGAATCCGCATCGTCGTTCTATCCCGGACGCGGCGGCGTGCTGTACGTGTCGTCGAAGTTCGCTGTGCGCGGGCTGGTGGCCGCGTTGGCGCACGAGCTGGCGCCGCAGATTCGGGTCAACGGGGTGGCGCCGGGCGGCACGCTCAACACCGACCTGCGGGGTCTTGCCAGCCTCGGGCAGGAAGAAACTCGCCTGGACGACACCCCCAACCGGGCCCGTGATGTAGCTGCGCGCACTCCGTTGAACGTGGCGCTCTCCGGCGAAGATCACGCGTGGGCTTTCGTGTTCTTGGCGTCCGAACGGTCTCGCGGGATCACCGGCGAGACCATCCACCCTGATGGCGGATTCGGTATCGGCACACCGAAAGTCGAGCATCCGTGACCGACCGGCTAGACCAGCAGCGCACGTTGGTCGCGCAAGGCTGCCGAGTCGCGGCGGCCCGCGGCCTGGTTGACGGCATCCTGGGTCACCTGAGTCTGCGGGTCGACGACGACCACCTGCTCATCCGCTGCCGCAGCGACGCCGACGCCGGTGTGGCGTTCACGCGCCCCAGCGACGTCCGGCTCGTCGAATTCGGCGGCAGCGCAGGCACCTCCGGCGAACTCGACGGATACCGCGTTCCCAACGAACTGCCCATCCACGTCGAAACCATGCTGGCCGATTCACGGCACCGGGCGGTTGCGCATCTGCACCCGCCGGCCGTCGTCGCCGCGGATCTGGCGGGCATCGCGATCCGGCCGATCTACGGGGCGTATGACATTCCCGGCGCCTGGCTGGCGCGCCGCGGTGTGCCCGTCTACAAACGCGCCGTGCTGATCCGAAACTCACAGCTGGGCAAGGAAATGGTGGCGGCGATGCGTGGCGGACCGGTGGTGATTTGCCGTGGACACGGAATCACCAGCGCCGCCCCCAGTATTCAGGAGGCGGTGCTGCAGGCGATCAGCCTCGACACGTTGGCGCGAATGTCGTTGCGGGTGCGCGCGGCCGGCGGCACTTTGCGCGACATCGACGACTCCGATTGGGACGATCTGCCGGACTTGGGGTCTGGCTTCAACACCGAGGCGGCCTGGCGCCATGAAGTCGCCCGGCTGGACCGTCAACCGAGTTGATCGCCAATCTCCTTGGCCGCCTCGACAAGTGCAGCGGCCACTGCGGAGTACTGGGAGCTGGCCAGCCTGTTCTGGGGGGCTGCGGCGTTGAGCGCAAGCCGCAGGCCCGGGGCCCCGGTTGGTATCGGAACCGCAACCGAGGCAACGCCCTCCTCACTCTCCTCGCGATTGACGGCGTAGCCCCGTTCGCGGATGCGGGAAAGCTCGGCTTCCAACTCGGTGCGGCTGCCGATCGAGCGCGGGGTAACGCGCTGAAGCTCTTCGTCGGGCAGCAGTTGATGCAACTCCTGCTGCGACAACTGGGCCAGCATGACCTTGCCGGTCGAGGTGCAGTGCGCCGGCATCGTGCGTCCCAGCCGGGAAGCAACCCGGACCGCGGTCGGGCCCTCCACCGCGGCCACAAAGTGGACGCCGGCACCGTCGAGCATTCCGACATGAATCGATTCCCGTAGGCGTTCGCTGAGGCTGCGCATGATCGGCGTGGCGGTTGCCTGAACATCGATGCGGCCGAATATCGCAAACGCCACACTGGTTAGCGCCGGACCGGGCAGATACACCTTCGACACCGGGTCCTGCCGGACGAACCCGCGATAGGTCAGCATCGCAAGCAGCCGATGCGCGGTGGACGATGCCACACCCAGATAGCGGGTTGCCTCGCTCAATCGGATCTGCGACTGCTCGCCCAACAGCAACAGCAGCTTGAGCGCATTGTCGACGGACTCGATCGGATACTGCGGCGCAAGCGAACCGGTGGCCGGCACGTCTGCCTCCGAGCCGGCCCGCTGCCTCTTCTTCGCCATGGCAATGACGGTACCGGCGAGGATGAATAGCTGCGCAAGCGCTTTCTGTCCCAGCCGGCGGGAGGCTCAAAGATTCTGTGCGAATTGAGCTTTCGCCCACCGGTAGTCGGCCTTGCCGGACGGCGAACGTTGCACCCGGCTGCAGAAGACAACGTCTTTGGGCAGTTTGTAGCGCGCGATGTGGCGGGCGGCCTCGGCGAGGATGCTCTCCGCGCCAACACGCTCACCGTCAGTCAGCTGAACAATCGCGACGACTTCGTTTCCCCACCGCGTGCTGGGCCGACTGGTCACCACCACGTCGTAGACCGCCGGATGCTGTGCGATGGCGGCCTCGACCTCTTCGGCGAAGATCTTCTCGCCGCCGGAGTTGATGGTCACCGAATCCCGGCCCAGCAGCTCGATCTGGCCGTCGGCGTGCCAGCGCGCCCGATCGCCTGGAACTGAGTGTCTGATCCCTTCGATGACCGGAAACGTCCGCGCCGTCTTCTCCGGATCGCCGAGGTATCCCAACGGAATCAGGCCCTGCTGGGCCAGCCAGCCGATCTCGTCGTCCCCGGGCGACAGGATGCGGGTCATGTCCTGGCTGACCACCACCGCACCCGGGTTCGGGGCGAACCGGCCGGACCCGCTTTGCAGGCGACTGGAGAACTGGCCCATCTGCGCCCCGGACTCCGACGCACCACCCGTGTCCAGGATCGTCAGGTGTGGCAGCAGGTTGACGAATCGCTGTTTGACCGGAGCGCTGAGCGCCGCTCCACCGGTGACCAGCCCCAGCAGCCCGGATAAGTCGTAATCGCCGGACTCGAGCTCGTCCACCAACGGCCGCCCGAAGGCATCCCCGACCATCGACAGCGACAGCACCCGTTCCCGGCTGGCCAGCGCCCACGCTTCCGCCGGGTCCAAGTGGGTGGTCGTCGGAGCCATCACAAACGGCCGGCCGCCCAACAGACAGATGAAAGCCGCCCACTGTGCGGCGCCGTGCATCAGCGGCGCGACCGTCATCGCACCCGGTCCCTCCAGCCGCGATCGCTCGACGATCTCCTCCAGGCTGGTCACCGTCTCGCTCGTACCGAAGGTCCGCCCACCCATGGCGTTCAGGTAGATGTCGTGCTGGCGCCACAACACCGCCTTGGGCATGCCGGTGGTGCCGCCGGTGTAGAGCACATAGAGATCATCCGGCGACAGCGCAACGTCGAGGGGCTCGGCGGACGCCGAAGCCAGCAGGTCCTCGTAGCGCACCGCACTCGGCAGCGGATCGTTTCCTGACCCATCATCGACATGGATCAGCGGAACCTGCCCCAGCGGACCTTTCTGAAGCGCCTGGCCCAGCGTCGGAGCGAACCGAGCGTGGTACATGATCGCGTCCGCGCCGGCGTTGCCCAGCAGGAACACCAGTTCGTCGGCAACGTAGCGATAGTTGACGTTGAACGGGGCGACCCGAGCCTTGTATGCACCCAACATGGCCTCGAGGAACTCGTTGCAGTTCGCCATGTACAACCCGAGATGGCTTTGACCCGATTCATGTGGCGCCAACTCGGAGCGTTCACGATGCGCGCCGAGCCCCCACGCGTGCAGCGCCCGCGCGAAGCGACGGGCGCGTTCGTCGGTCCGGGCGAAGCTGAATCGGCGATCTCCGAACACGATGCAGTCTCGGTCGGGGTTGGCCGCCGCCACCGCCGCGAACACTTCGGCGATGTTGAATTCCACTCGCCCCTCCTCCAGCCGAGCCCGCCTCGGCCGGGCCAGGGCCACGCTACAACGCAGGAGACCCGATCGCGATTAGTCTCAGGTTCGTGTACGGGGCTACTCGGGCCGGATACAGCCGATACGTCGCCATCGGCGACAGTCAGACCGAGGGCTTATGGGACGGTTACGACGCCATCGGACTCGTCGGATTTGCCGACCGACTCGCCGTGATGATCGATTCGATCTATCCCGGCTTGGAATACGCCAACCTCGCGATACGCGGCAAGTTGGTGGCTGACGTGCTCAAGGAGCAAGTGCCGCCGGCGCTGGCGATGCAGCCGGATCTGGTCACCGTGTGCATCGGGATGAACGATGTCATCCAGCCGGGACGAGGGTTCCCCCGGGCGCTCACCGACCTCGAAAGCATTTACGCCGCGCTCGCCGAATCGGGAGCCACGGTTGTGACGACGACCTTCCCGAACGTCGCGCAATTCCTCCCGCTCGGCCGACTGGTGTCTGGGCGGCTTGCTCGCATCAACGAAGCGATCGGAGCAGCCGCGGACCAATACGACTTCAGGCTCGTGGACCTGTACAACGCGCCCTCGATGCGCAATTTGGACACGTGGGACATCGACCGCGTACACGCGTCCACCAAAGGACATATCATTTTCGCTGCCGCAGTGGCCGAAGCCCTCAATTTGCCTGGCAGCAACCATGATTGGGCCGATGCGAGCGGCAGTCCCACGCGACTGCCGTTCAGCGCCCGCACCTACGGACAGCTGCGCTGGGCGCGAGAAAAGTTCATGCCGTGGGTTTGGCGACGCCTGCGCGGCAAATCTTCGGCCGACGGGCGAGTGCCCAAACGTCCGTGGTTAGAGCCCCTCAACACACTTTCCGCGCTGCACAACGACGTGGCCACGCAGTTCGAATAGTTTTCAGCGCGCGTTCAACGTGGGTCAGGCATCCTTAACCCATGAATGTGGAGGCCCTGCTGCAGTCCATCCCGCCGCTTCTGGTCTACCTCGTGGTCGGCGGCGTGGTGGGGATCGAGAGCCTCGGCGTTCCGCTTCCTGGGGAGATCGTGCTGGTCAGTGCGGCGCTGATGTCGTCGCATCACGACCTGGCAGTCAACCCGATCGGCGTTGGCGTGGCCGCGGTGATCGGCGCGGTGGTCGGCGACTCGATCGGCTATACGATCGGTCGCCGATTCGGCATGCCGCTCTTCGACCGGCTTGGCCAGCGCTTTCCGAAACACTTCGGTCCCGGACACGTCATGCTGGCCGAGCGCTTGTTTAACCGCTGGGGCGTTCGGGCGGTGTTCTTCGGCCGCTTCATCGCGCTGCTGCGGATATTCGCCGGGCCGCTGGCAGGCGCCCTGAAGATGCCCTACCCACGCTTCCTGGCCGCCAACGTTTCCGGTGGCATCTGCTGGGCGGGCGGCACCACCGCGCTGGTCTACTTCGCCGGTATGGCAGCCGAACGCTGGCTGGAGCGGTTCTCCTGGATCGCCCTCGTCATCGCCGTCGTGTGCGGCATCACGGCCGCAATCTTGCTGCGCGAACGCACATCCCGCGCGATCGCCGAACTCGAGGCCGAGCACCACCGCAAGACCGGCACCGCCGCGGCGGACGCCGCCTGATGCCGCTCGAGGGACTACCCGGCGGGGTTGCCGGCCTCCAAAACCGGCCGGTGCTGCTCGACGAGGGCACGGGCCATCTTCTGGGCACGGTGAGCGGCGTTCGGGTCGCCCACGGCCGCCAGAATGATGGCGCCCTTCATCAGGATGTGCCAGGACCAAGCGAAGTCCTCGACGTCGTGTAGCCCGGCCGCGACAGCGCGTTGGCGCACGATATCGCGGACGTTGTCGATGTGGGCGATGCTGGCCCGTCCGGCAGGATGATCGGCCCCCAACTCAAGCAACACGTTGATAAACGAACAGCCTTCATAACCGTCGCGGTTTTGAAACCAGTCGTGCATGACGTCGAAGATGGCCAGCAACTGTTCCTCGGGGGTGTTGGCGCGGTCCCGTGACTGCGCCTCGATCAATCCGTGCGTCCAGAGTTGTTCGCGACGCTCCAGCACGGCCAGCACGAGGTGGTTCTTCGTCGGGAAGTGGCGGTAGAGGGTTGCCTTGGCCACACCGGCCCGTTCGATCACTTCGTCGGTGCCCACCGCGCGGATCCCACGCCGGCTGAACAGCTCGTATGCCGCACTCAGGATGCGCTCGCGGGGCGCCGAGGCGGGCGTTACGACGTCGTCGGGGCTACTCATGACAACCCTCACGATACTCATAGCTCCGACAGGTAGACAGACCGCCCTGTCTTGTTATACAAATGAAATTCCAACTTCACGCGAAGTCTGTCTTCAGACAACAGGACGGGCGCCCATCCTGGCATGAAAGTGCCAGCGAATTAGGAGTCCACCATGCACCTGGCCATAGCAGACCCGTTTTCCACCCACCTGATGCTCAGCACCCGACTGGTCTACGAGCTGGGTGATCCGCACAGCACGCTAAGAGCGACCACCGATCGCAGCGGTCCGGCGGTCCTGATTCACGCGGGCGGCGAGATCGACGCCTACAACGAGCACACCTGGCGCCAGCTGCTCGACGAAGCGGCCGCCGTCGTCACCGCGCCGGGGTCCTTCGTCGTCGACGTCTCCGGCCTTGACTTCATGGGCTGCTGCGCGTTCGCCGCACTGGCCGACGAGGCGGAACGTTGCCGCGATCGCGGCGTCGAACTGCTGCTGGTGAGCCACCAGCCGGTCGTGACGCGAATCGTGAAAGCGTGTGGTCTCAGCCATATGCTGCCGGTTTACCCGTCCGTGGACGCCGCACTCACTTCGAGCACGGCCGGTCCTGTTCGCTGGTAACGCGCCGGCCGGCTAACTGATCGGCCGTGCCGGCGCCCGCCGGAGGCCCAGTGAGCGACCTTCCGACTGTCGGTGTCGAGGAGGAGTTCCTCCTCGTTGACCCGCGGACCGGCGAACCGGCCCCGCGCAACACCGAGGTGGCCGCGGAGGCCGAAAACCGCGGCGTCACACTGCAGCTGGAACTCAGCAGTTGCCAGGTCGAAACCACCTCCAGCGTGGCGACCACGAGCGCCCAGCTCGGCGAGGAGCTCGCCGGGCTGCGGCGCACCGCGGCGCAGGCTGCGAAGGCCAGCGGGGTTCGACTGCTGGCCCTTGCACTTCCGCCAGCCACGCCGCACAAGTTCCCCGTCACCGACACCCCACGCTATCGGCGGATCGGGGCACAGTTCGGCATGATCGCCCATGAGCAAGGCATCTGCGGCTGTCACGTACACGTGCAGGTGCCCGATCGTGCGGCCGCCATCCAGGTCAGCAACTGGCTGCGGCCGTGGCTTCCGTCTCTGCTCGCGTTGTCAGCCAATTCGGCGCTGTATCGCAACGCCGACAGCGGCTACGCGAGCTGGCGCAGCGTGCTGTGGAGCCGCTGGCCAACCGCCGGCGCGCCGCCGTTCTTCGCCTCCATCGACGAGTACGACCGCACGGTGCACATGCTGATCAATACCGGGGTGATCCTGGATCAGGACATGATCTATTGGGACGTGCGCCCGTCGGCGAACTTCCCGACGGTCGAGGTCCGGGTGGCCGACGTGCCGGCGACGGTCGCCGAAACGGTGCTGCTTGCCACCCTGATCAGGGCCGCGGTGATGACGGCGCTCGATGAGCGCGGCCGAGGCGACGACGGCGGGCGCCTGTCGCCTATTGCACTGCGGGCGGGGTACTGGAAGGCCGCCCACGACGGGCTGTCCGGGCACACGCTCGATTTGGTCCATGGCCGCGGGGCGGTGCCGGCGCGTGAGCAGCTGGGCACGCTGGTGCGACGGATGCGCCCGGCGTTGGATGCGCTCGGTGAACATGACCGCGTCGTAGCCGAACTCGACCGCATCGCAGCACAGGGTAACGGGGCGATGCGGCAGCTCCGGGCATGGCGAAAGCGCGGCGAGGTGATGGACGTTATCGCGGAGGCAGCCGCCACCACGCTGAGCTGAATTGCGTTCAGGCGTTCGGCGCTTCGGCGCCGCGATCTACGCCGGTGCGTAGCTTGACCGACGCCGAGTAAGCGTAGGTGCGGAACCGAAGCACTGGATCGTCGGAGGGTTCGATGCCGTCGGTCACGCGCATCGGGTCGAAGACGACGATGTCGCCGCCGTGCTCACGCTGGGTCTCGAGGCCGGTGATCTCGAGGTCGCCGACGGTGACCGTCTCCGTGCTGCGCCAGGGCGCCGACGGATCGACCGTCGAGTCGTTCGGCCCGGCGATCTGGACGCGGAAGTCAAACCGCACCGGCCCGCCCGCGAGGCGCGTGTTCAGCTCGTGGAGGAGAAAGTCCGCACCCTTTTCCTTGGCAGCCGTCCCCGACAGAAATTCCTCACCCGCCACCGGGAATAAGTGGTAGCGAACGAATCTGGTGCTGCCGTCGGCGGCGAGCCAGCGGAAGGCATGCAACCCGTGGTACTCGACGGTGGCGTAGCTTGCCGGAACCCTGTTGGCGTCGCGCAGAACGGGAAACGCGCCAAGCAGCCGCGGATGGGTGATGAGGTATGTCGCCATGCGCAGCGGCATAGTAACGCCGGGCCGCATTGCCTTGAGCAGATCGACGAATCCGTCCGGCGTGCTGGACACGAACAGCCGCGCGGTCTGCGTCGACACGTCTGTGGTCGACCCGTCGGGCAGCGTGAGCTTCACCGCCATCCCGCGCACCCCCGCTACGTTGTCACGCTGCGCCGGGTCCCCCGATCCGTTGGAGAACCGGATCAGCGCCGGAACCGGAGACCCGTCAAGGTGCTTTGCGCGCGACAGCCCGGCCGCCTCGGGACTCGCCGTAAACCTGCCGTGGTACAGCGTGCCTTTCGCGTGCAGCGCGCGACAGCCCGGCTGGGCTCCACCCGCGCCTCGGATCGCGTCGATCGCATCGTCAGGAGTAACAGAACCGGCCATGCCGCGAATCTTAGGTGCAAACGACCTTCGTCGCGATCGGTGGCACGCCGAGCAGGGCGACGGCGATATCGGCCAGGACAGCCTCGACTCCCGGCAGCGTACGTAATCGCGGGATCACCACGACGTCGTTGATCATTATCTGAGCCGCCTGCACCCGGATCCGCGCCTCGGTGATCGTCCAGTTGGGGTTTAGTTGCCGCACGAGATGCACCCACTCATCGATATATGCCCGTTGCGCAGTCCTGGCGCGTTGGTTCTCGGCCTCGGGAAGGTGGCTTACCTCGGTCGTCAGGACTTCAACGATGTCGGGGTTGTGGAACGCGAAGGTCTGGTAGCTGAGCACGACGCGGCGAAGGGCTTCGGCGGCGTCCGGGGCATCCGCACAGGCACGATTGAATTCCATCCAAAGCCATTCGTTACCGCGGAACATGGCCGCCGCCAGGATCTCGGCCTTGCACGTGAAGTGGTTATAAATGCTGGGTCCGGCGATGCCGACGGCGGCGCCGATGTCGTCCACGCTGACCCCGGAGAAGCCCTTCTCGGCGAACAGTGCGGCGGCCTCTGACAGGATCGCTTCTCTGCGTGAGCGTGCGGCCATCCCTCCGCGAGACGCGCCGGAGCCTGCCGGCTGTAACTGGGCGCCCGCCTCGAGTGGCACCGCAATCAGTTTGCTCAGCAGGGCGGTAAATCCCGGCTCTGCCATCGAGAGGCCGTGAAACGAAATGCTGTTCGCAACGCCGAGCGCACACCACGCCAGCAGATCAGCCTGTACCGCTTCCAGGTCGGGTCGCCGGCGTCGAATATGTTGGGCGAGCTGATCGCCGACCCGACGGGCGACGCGCTGCAGCTTCTTGCGGTCCTGTGCGGTCAGGTGACGGACTTCCCGCCGCCACAGCACACCCTCGGTGCGGCCGGCGAGCACAACACGCGCCAGAACTACGGCCAGATCACTGCAGTCGTCAGCGCCCTTCAACGCGTCGTCCAGGCTGCCGAGCGCGTCCTCGATGACGGTCGCCAGCAGCGCCTGTTTGCCGCGAAAGTGCCGGTACAACGCCGACGGGCCGACGGCTACCGCATCGGCGACATCGCTCATCGAGACGTTGCCGTATCCCTTGGCGCAGAAGAGGTCGGCCGCCGCATCGATGATCAACTGACGCCGGTTTCGCGGCCGCGTTCCTCTGGCCGGCGGAGTCGACAAGGACTGCTGCTGGTTGGCCATTATCTCAAGAGATTTGCTTGCCGACCGGACTCCAATAGCGTTCCCGCAGATCACGTTTGAGCACCTTACCGGCACCGGAAACAGGCAGCTCATCGACGAATTCCATGCTGCGGGGCACTTTGTATCCAGCTATGAGCGCCCGGCAGTGCTGCTGAATAGATTCCTGAGTCGCCTCACCGCCCGGCCGCAACGCGATCACGGCGTGAACCCGTTCGCCCCATCGATCGTCGGGGACACCGATGACCGCCGCGGTGGCAACCGCGGGGTGGCCGGCGAGGGCGTTCTCCACCTCCGCCGAATAGACGTTCTCGCCACCGGTGATGATCATGTCCTTGAGTCGGTCGACGATGTAGAGGTAGCCGTGCTCGTCCATGCGTCCCATGTCGCCGGTATGCATCCAGCCGTCGCATACCGCCGCGGCCGTCTCCTTCGGCCGGTTCCAATAGCCGACCATGACGTTGTCGCCGCGCGCAACGATTTCCCCGATCTCACCGGGCGGCACCTCGTCGCCGGTCGCGTCGACCACCCGCACTTCGACATGAGGTAACGCCCTCCCGGCGGATCTCTGCAGCGACGGGTTGTCATGATCGGCAGGCGCCAGGAACGTGGCCGCCGGCGCGAGCTCGGTCATCCCATAGGCCTGGGCTAAAGACGTTGTGGGAAGCGCCTTTCCGAGCCGCTCGACCAGTGCCTCCGAGATCGGCGAGGCGCCGTAGGTGAGGTGGCGCAGCGAGGTGAGGTCGAACCCGGCCGCGTCCGGATGGTCGATCAGCATCTGGATCATGGTCGGAACAAGCAACAGGTCGGTGACCTGGTGGTCGCTGACCGCCTTCGCGACTCCGCCGGGGGTGAAGGACGAGACGAACACATGGGTCGACCCGGCAACGTTGCCGGCCATCCACATGCCGATCGCCGCCAGGTGGAACAAGGCCGCCGCATGCAGGATTCGTCCACGGCCGGTGAGGAAGTGGCCACTGGCCAGGCTGCCCAGCGCCGAGGTCATCACGTTGGTGTGACTGAGCATCACTCCCTTGGGATGCCCGGTGGTGCCGCCGGTATAGAAGATGCCGAAAAGCGCGTCTCCGCCGCGCCGCGCGTCCGCGATTGGCTGCGAGTTCGCGATGAGCCCTTCGTAGTCGACCATTCCCAGCGGGCATGATCCGTCACCGCAGTAGACGACCGTCGACAGCTCCGCGCCCGCGGCACGAACCTCTGGCACGGCCGCGGCAAACGCGTCGTCGACCAGCAGCACCTTGGTTTCGGAATCCCGTAGCGAATACGCGATTTCGGCCGGGCTCCACCGGATATTGACCGGGTTTACCGCCGCATCGGCCCAGGGCACTGCATAGAAGTATTCGTGGTAGCGATCGGAGTTCAGACCCAGCAACGCCACCCGGTCGTCGCGTTGTACGCCAAGTGCGTGCAGGGCCCCGGCCAGCCGTGCGATGCGATCTGCGGATTGACGCACCGTGCGTTGGCGGTCCGCAAAAATCGTCAGCGGCATGTCCGGACACTGCTGCAGTATTCGGTGCAGCGACTGGGTTACATACATCGGCGTCTCCTGTGGAGGGCGGTGGTCACAGTGACCGCGCGACCAGTTCTTTCATGACTTCGTTGGTGCCGGCATAGATTTTCTGCGCCCGCGAATCCGCGTACATCCGGGTGATCGGGTACTCCAGCATGTACCCGTACCCGCCGAACAGCTGCAGGCATCGGTCGATGACCTGGCATTGCACCTCGGTGACCCATGACTTGGCCATCGACGCCGTCGCCGCGTCCAGTTCCCCGCGCAGGTGCTTGACGATGCAGTCGTCCACGAAAGTCCGCGCCACCTTGGCAATGGTTGCGCAGTCCGCGAGCTCGAATCGGGTGTTCTGCAGCGAAAACAGCGGAGCGCCATACGCAGAGCGCTGTTTGGTGTAGGCGACGGTCTCGGCGACCGCGCTCTCCAATACCGACACACCGATGATGGCCACGATCAGGCGTTCGTGGGCGAGCTGCTGCATCGCATAGCCGTAGCCGGCGCCCTCTTCGCCCAGCAGGTTGCCGACGGGGACACGCACGTCGTCGAAAAACAGTTCCGCGGTGTCTTGCGCCTTCATGCCCAGCTTGTTCAGCACCCGCCCGACCCGGAATCCTTCGGCGCCGGCGGTTTCCAAGACGAGCAGAGAAACACCCTTGGCGCCGGACGACGGGTCGGTCTTGACGACGAGCACAATCAGGTCGGCGCTTGCACCGTTGGAGATGAACGTCTTGGATCCGTTCAATCTGTAGTGGTCGCCATCTCGAATCGCGGCAGCGCGAAGGGCTTTGAGGTCGGAGCCGCCGCCGGGCTCTGACATCGCGATCGCGCCGATGTATTCACCGGTCGCCATCTTGGGCAGCCACCGCCGTTTTTGTTCCTCTGTGCCGTACGCGAGCAGATAGTGCGCGACCAGCCCGCTGTGCACCTGGTTGCCGAAGCCGGTGTCGCCGCAGTTGGCCTGCGCCTCGAAGATGGCGAAATCGTGGGCGAGCGTGCCGCCGCCCCCGCCGTACTTCTCGGGAATCGACGCGCACAGCAGCCCTAACTTTCCTGCGGCCAACCAGAACTCACGGTCGACACATTTCTGCTGCTCCCAGCGCTCCCGATTCGGGACGGATTCGGCTTCGAAGAACTTGGTCGCCATCTGTTTGAGGTCGGCGATTTCTTCGTCGACCCACGGCGAGGGGTGCACGTCACTCACCTGCGCCTCTAGATGTTCACTCCGCCGCCGCAGACCAAGGTCTGCGCGCTGACGTAGTCCGACTCGGGCGTGCACAGCAGGTAGACGGCGCCGGCGGCTTCGGCGGGGGTACCCGCCCGGCCCAGCGGGATCAATTGTTCCATCGCCGCGAGCAGACCCGGGTTGACGCCGACCTGAATCTCTTTGCCCTGCACGGTGATCTTCCCGCCGCCCGCCGGCGTCTCAGTGAGCCGAGTTTTGATGAACCCGAACGCCACTGAGTTAACGGTGACGTTGTAGCGGCCCCACTCTTTGGCCAGCGCTTTGGTAAGGCCGAGGATGCCGGCCTTGGCCGAGGAATAGTTGGCCTGGCCGGCGTTGCCGCCCACACCGGCCAGCGACGAGATGTTGACCACCTTGCGGCAGGGCACCGGCTCCCCGGCTGCCTTGGCACTCTTGACAAATCCGCTGATGACCGGCTGTGCGGCCCGCAGGATGTGGAAGGGCGCCTTCAGGTGCACGTCCAGGATCGCGTCCCACTGCTCGTCGGTCATCTTCTGGATCACCGAATCCCAGGTGTAGCCCGCGTTGTTGACGATGATGTCCAGGCCGCCAAAGGTGTCGACGGCGGTCCGCACGAACCGCTCCCCGAAGCCGGCCTCGGTGACACTGCCGATGCAGCTGACGGTCTTGCCGCCCACCGCCTCGATAGCGGCAATGGTCTCGGCGGCAGGGTCGGCGTCAAGATCGTTGACCACCACCCGGGCACCCTCGGAAGCCAGCTTGATGGCGATTTCACGTCCGATCCCGCGGCCCGAACCCGAAACGATCGCGACCTTGTTCTCCAGAGCTCCCATGTGTGACAGTGCCTTTCAGCTAGACGGCGACAACAGCGTCGCCGGTGAGGGTGGTGGTGCCGTCGGCAAGCGTGACGGCCAATTCAACGGTGGCACGCCGTTCGCCATCGACGTCTTCGATGTGGGTCACCCGGCCGGTGCAGCTCGGTTCACCATGTACCGGCGTGATCGCCGCGAACCGCACCCGATAGGACCGGATGCGGTCTTGCGGAACCCAGTTCGTCAGCAGCCGGCCCAGGTAGGCCATCGACAGCATGCCGTGGGCGAAAACGTCGGTCAAGCCGACCGACTTGGCGGCGTCGAGGTCCACGTGCATCGGGTTGTGATCGCCCGAGGCGCCGGCGAACAACGCCAGGGTCAACCGCGAGATCGGGCCCACCTGCAGCGGCGGCAGTTCGGTGCCCACCACTATGGATTCGGCCCGCGTCATGGCTTCACTCCAGGGTTTTGGATCACGATCACCGAGTTCAGTTCGGCGATCGGCGTCCCGTCGGCACGGGTGATCGCGGTGTGCTTGACGACGAACTCCAGCGCCCCGCCCTTCTTGGTATACACGTTTGTGATACGCGGACTCGCGACCAGTTCGTCACCGGGATAGGCGATGGCGTGATATGTGAAGGCCTGCTCGCCATGCAAAACGAACCGCAGGTCGACGCCCATCGACGCCAGGAAAGCGAACGGATCCGGGTTCTCCAGCTCGACCGAGAACAGGAAAGTAGGCGGCGCCGGAATATCCGGATGGCCGGCGGCTTTGGCGGCCTCCACGTCGGTGTAGATCGGATCGGTCTCCCCGATCGCTTTGGCGAAGAACCGCAATCGACCTCGATCGATCGTCAAAGTCGTGGTGGGCAGCGTGGTTCCGATAACTCTGGTGTCAATCGCCACGATCAGCCGACCTTCTCGTAGAGGGTCACCACGGCGGCACCGCCGAGCCCGATGTTGTGCTGTAGCGCGACGTTGACATCGTCGACCTGGCGTGCCCCGGCCCGCCCGCGCAGCTGCCACACCAGTTCGGCGCACTGGGCGAGGCCCGTTGCCCCGAGGGGATGCCCCTTGGACAACAGTCCGCCCGATGGGTTCGTCACCACCCGCCCTCCGTAGGTGTTGTCGCCGTCGCGGATGAACTTTTCCGCGGTGCCCTCCGGCGTCAGACCGAGACCCTCATACGTGAGCAACTCGTTGGCGGTGAAACAGTCATGCAGCTCCACAACACGGATGTCTTCGGGCGCGACACCGGCGGTTTCGTACACCTGATCGGCGGCGGCCTTGGCCATGTCGTATCCCACGATCTTGATCATGTCGGCGCAGGCGAAGGTAGACGGGAAGTCGGTCGTCATGGCCTGGGCCTTGATGGCAACCTGTGGGGATAGCCCGTGCTTGCGCGCGAACTCCTCGCTGACCAGGACCGCGGCAGCGGCACCACACGTCGGCGGGCAGCACTGCAGCCTGGTCAGTGGTCCGTAGATGTGCGGCGAGCCCAGCACCTCTTCGACGGTCACCTCGTCGCGGAACACCGCGTACGGGTTGTGCTTGGCATGCCGGCGCGCCTTGACTGAAATCTGGGCGAACGTCGCGGCATCGGTGCCGTACTTCTCGGCGTATTGGCGACCCGCGCCGCCGAAGTACTGGGCGGCCATCGGCGCGGCATCGTCCCATCCCTGCGCGGCGCGGGTGACGTCATCAAAGCGGGCGAACGGGCTGGGCCGGTCTGTCCATACCGACCCCAGCGCACCTCGCTGCATCTGCTCGAAGCCCAACGCCAGCACGCACTCGGCCGCACCGGTTTCGATGGCCTGCCGGGCCAGCCAGAGTGCCGTTGAGCCGGTTGAGCAGTTGTTGTTGACGTTGACGATGGGGATGCCGGTCTGCCCCAATCCATACAGGGCAGCCTGACCTGACGTCGAGTCACCATACACATACCCCACGTACGCCTGCTGAATCGACCGGTACTCGACCGCAGCGTCGGCCAACGCCGCTCGCGCCGCGTTTTCGGCTATTACCTGGTATGGCTCGGTACGGCTCGGGGTGGTGAAAGGAATCATTCCGACACCGGCCACCATTACTCGATGGGTCACGCCGCCTCTAACTCAAAACTAGTGAATATTCACTTATGAATAGCAGACGGCACCACCTGAACGCAAGCAAGCGGCATTGATCGAGCCACTGGGCCTGGCGGCCGACGGCTCATCGCATCATTCGGGCAGGCCGAAGAGCGCAACCACGCCGTGGTCGCGGCCGGCGGTGTAACCACCGTCAACGGCAATGGCCTGACCGCTGATGAAGGACGCGTCGGTGGACAGCAGGAAAGCCGCCACAGCCGCGACCTCCTCCGGCCTGCCGAGCCGTTGCAGGGCATGCTCTTTGGTGATGGAGGCCAGCGGGCCCTCCATCCCCGGCAGACCGAAAACATTTCGAGCCATCGGCGTTTCGATGAAGCCGGGGCAGATGGCGTTTGCCCGGATGCCGCTCGGTCCGTAGTCGAGGGCAATGTTCTTGGTTAACAGCACAACTCCACCCTTGGCGGCGTTGTAGGAGCTGCCGCCCGCCGTGCCTTCCAGGCCCTCGATGCTGGCGACGGTCACAATCGAGCCCCGTTCCCCGTCGACCCTTTCCTGCTCGATCATCTTGGCCGCGGCGGCCTTGGCCACCAGGAATGTGCCGGTGAGGTTGGTCCCGATCACCCGGTCCCATTCTGCCCGGTCGAGCAGGTGGACCGGCCCGCCTCCGGCAACGCCGGCGGCGTGGAAGACGCCGTCGAGGCGGTCGGGCACAGCGGCCAGCACCGCGGCGACCGCCGCTTCGTCGGTCACGTCGGCCGTCACGAACCTGAAATCGGGACCAAGGTCGGGTGGGGCGGCGAGATCGGCGCCAACGACGGTGCCGCCTTCGGCCAGCAGGCGCCGCGCCGTGGCCAGGCCAATGCCGGACGCCGCGCCCGTCACAACGAATGTGCGCGACCGGGCACGATGAGCGTTCACCATGTGAGCCATGTTGACACACCGTGGCACGCCGTCATGCTGCCTAGCCGAATCGAGTGTGCACCCAGGGCGTCGAAGCTAGTCGCGTCCGGGCACCCGTGCATCGAACCCGTTGAGCGTGATCCCGACCATCGAAAAGCACCCGACCAGAAAGACGATCCTCCTCGCAGCTGAGGTAGGCAGAAGTTCTCATGCTGTGCAAAGACGCGCCTACCAGTGGTCGAAAACAAGTCGTGGACCTGAATTTGCTGCCGGGGTTGACTAAAGGCTGATGCCAACCACCTGACGAGTAGGGGCAATCTCATGCACAGCGCACTAACCGGCCTCGGACTGACGCTTCCCGTGCTGGCCGCGCCGATGTCGGGCGGTCCTAGCACGCCAGAGCTGGTGGTGGCGGCCGCGCGCGCCGGCAGCCTCGGCTTCCTTGGCGGCGGCTATAAGGAACCCGATGTGCTCGCCGACCAGATCGCCCAAGTCCGCGCCGCGGGTGTGCCATTCGGGGTCAATCTGTTCGCACCGAACCCGGTCCCGGTCGATCCGGGGGCCTATGAGCAATACCGCCGCCAGGTACAGCGGGAGGCGGATCTTTATGAGGTCGACCTCAGCAGGGTGCCGGTGACCGAGAATGACGACTACTGGCAGGAGAAGATCGACCTGCTGCTCGCCGACCCGGTACCGGTGGTCACCTTCACCTTCGGTATCCCCGAGCCAAGGGTGATCACCGCGTTGAAGAATGCCGGCAGCCTGGTCGGTCAGACCATCACCTCGGCCGATGAGGCACAGCTGGCCGCAGAGACCGACGTGGACGTGCTGCTCGTGCAGGCAGCGGCCGCCGGCGGTCATTCCGGCATCTTGACCCCGGAGCGATTGCCTCCCGAGATCCCTCTCCCCCAGTTGCTCAAGGAGGTCGGCGCCGTCACCTCGTTGCCGTTGATCGGCGCGGGCGGGCTGGGCACGCCCGACGACGTCGCCGCCGCCCTCGGGGCGGGTGCCATCGCGACCGCCGTCGGCACGGTTCTGCTGCGTAGCGAGGAGAGCGGGACGTCGGCTCCCTACCGCGCGGCGCTTGCCGACCCCGCGCGCCGGGGCACCGTGCTCACCCGGGCCTTCACCGGGCGCCCCGCACGGGGACTGGCCAACGTCTTCACCGACCGATACTCGGATGTGGCGCCGACCGGCTATCCCGCGTTGCATCACTTGACGAGCCCAATCCGCAAGGCGGCCACCGCAGCCGGCGATCCCGAACGGATCAACCTGTGGGCGGGCACCGGCTACCGCAACGCCAGGGAAGAACCGGCGGGCAGCATCTTGAAAGCCCTCGCGTCGAAGGGTTAAACGCAGGCGTTCGCCCCGTGATGCTTGACTGGACCTATGCCACGCGCCGACGCCACGACCCCTACGACGGAGACGCTCATCGGATTCGTCGAGCAACACGAACAGCGCAGGCCCGATGACGTCGCGATTCACTTCGGTGAGCAGCAATGGTCCTGGGCGCAGTGGGCGTCGCGGATTCGTCAGGCAGCCGGCGCGCTGAGAGCCGCCGGTGTGGAACGTGGCCAGTGCGTGGCATTCCTGGACAAGAATCACCCGGCCTGCCTGGAAACCCTCCTGGCCGCCGCATCGATTGGCGCGGCGGCCGCCATCGTCAATTGGCGGGTATTCGGAGACGAACTGGTCCACGTGCTCAATGACACCGGCGCGCGAGTGCTGCTCGTCGGCGCGGAACTGCACTCCACGGTCGACGCTCTCAGCGCGCGGGTCCCTGCGCTGGAACGCGTCGTCGTGGTGGGCGGTGACGGCGATCAGTACGAATCGTGGCTCGCCGCAGCCACACCCGTCGCCGCCGACCCTGAGGTCAGTGAAACCGACGGGGTCCTGGTGATCTACAGCTCGGGCACCACCGGGCGGCCCAAAGGTGTATCGCTAAGCCAGCGCGCGCTGGTCAATCACATCGCAAACCTGGCCCCGCCGTTTCCGTTCGCCGAGGGGGACGCGAACCTGGTCGCGATGCCGCTGTTTCACGTCGGTGGCATCGCCTACTCGTTTTTCGGCATCCGGGCCGGGGCACCGACGTTCCTGACCCGCGAGCCCGAGGCCGCGACACTGATCGGCGCCGTGAAAGCCGGTGCGACGCACGCGTTCTTCGTGCCCCCGGTGATCGCCCGGTTCCTGGACGCCGGCGACGCGGCGACCAAAGCCATCTCAGGCCTTCGCTACCTCGTGTACGGGGCGGCCCCGATGCCGATGCCCTTGCTGCAGCGTGCGCTCGCGACCTGGCCCGACATGAACTTCGTCCAGGTATACGGGCAGACGGAACTTTGCGGCGCCATCACGGCACTCGGCGCGGAGGATCATCGCGATCCCAGCCGGCCCGACTTGCTGCTCTCGGCAGGAAAAGCCGCGCCGGGCAACGAAATCCAGATCGTTGATCCCGAAACGCTCACCCCGCTACCCAACGGCGAACCCGGCGAGATCTGGGTGCGCAGCAATCAGCGCATGAGCGGCTATCTGAATCGGCCAGAGGCAACCGCCGACACCATCACCGCCGACGATTGGGTGCGCACCGGCGACATCGGGCATCTCGACGCCGACGGCTACCTCTACATCGAGGATCGGTTGAGGGACATGATCATCACCGGCGGTGAGAACGTGTACGGACCCGAGGTGGAAAACGTGCTCATCGAGCATCCCGCCATCGCTGACGCCGCGGTCATCGGTATCCCCGATGACTTCTGGGGCGAATCCGTCAAGGCGATCGTCGTCGCCATCACCGAAGTCGAGCCCGGCGACATCATCGAACTCTGCCGCCAGCATCTGGCCGGCTACAAGTGCCCGCGAACCGTCGACTTCGTCGAGTCACTACCCCGCAACGCCAGCGGAAAGATCCTCAAAGCCCGACTTCGGCAACCGTATTGGCAGGACCGCGCCCGTGGAATCTAAAGCCCGAACTGGTCGTCGATGATGCCGAGCCAGATCTGCGCGACGTCGATGGCCACCTTCTCGCTGATGAACGCGTGCTGGGTGCCGGTGTAGATGTCGCGGAACGCACGCTCGAGCCGGCTACCCTCGCGGATCGCGGTGGTGCCGGCCGCCAGGTGAGCCCATTCCGCACATGCCCTGGCCGTGTCGGTGGCGTACACCGCGGCCACCCGCATGTCGGCCCGCAACCCGGGCGTCAGGTCCTTGCCCGCGTTAACCGCGGCCTCGGCCGTTGTGAAGGCATCGAGTACCAGAAGGCGGGCGGCCCGCCAGGCCGCAACGTGATGGGCCAAACCCTTTTGGAAAGTGGGACGACTGGCCAGCGTCGCCATGTCGCTCATCCGCACCTTGGTGGCCGCGAGTTCCTCGACGTCGTCGAGCATGCTCTTGGCGACCCCCAGCGCAAACGACGCATGACCTGCGGCGGTGACGGGCATCAGACCCATGCGGCCGGCCGCTGAGGATCCCCGCACAGGCTCGCGGGTGAACAACGGAATGGTGCGGAAGTCCGGGACGAACACGTCGGCAACGTTGTAGTCGTAGGAGCCAGTCCCTTTGAGCCCCTGGACATGCCACCCGTCGGTGAAGGTGATCTCCTCCCGCGGCAGAAACGCAACCCGCATGTCGGGAATGCCCTCGCTGACCCAGCGCATTTCGCCGTCGTCCATCGGCAGAAAGCCGGCGGCGATGTAGGCCGAGTGGGCGGTGCCGGAGCCGAACTGCCACGTGCCGGTCAGCCGGAAGCCACCGTCGACTGCCGCGCCCCGGCCGTTGGGAAAGTACTGGCCGCCCATGGTGATGCGGTTGTCGTTGTTGGTGAAGATCTCCGCGAAACCTTGATCGGGAAGGTAGCTCGCGGCGGCGAACGTCGACGGCAGGTTAGCAATCCCGATCCAGCCGAAAGAGCCGTCCTGCCAAGCCATCTCGATCCACGTTTCGATCATCTCGGCGAACGACGGTTCGACGCCGCCCGCCGCCGCCGGGTTGAACGCTGACATCAGGCCACTGGCCCACATCTCGTCGACGATGGGTGTCGAGAGGGTGCGCAATCGCTCGGACTCCGCGGCCTCGGCGCGCACGAGGTCGCGCATGCCACGGGCCCGATCGACGACGCGGTCCTGCACTTCGGTCACGGCGTCATCCTGTCCGAGTGCGGCGAGGCAAGTCAACGCCGAAGACACCGGAGGCTTACAACGCGATCAACAATCGACCGTGGAATCGGCCGGGTCAATCGGTAGCCGGGATGGTGACAGGTCAGCCCAAAGCGGGCATCCTCGCTTTAGTACGCGGGTGCCCGCCCCGGAACGGACCACCACGAAAGGGCGACATGAGCAGCGAATTCGAATCCATTAACACCGGTATAGCCGCCCACATCGGCAAGGTCGTCGGTGATCAAACCCGAGCCCGTGTTCATGCTCGCCCTGATTCCCGCGCTTGTCTGGCCCGACATCCGTGTTGAGGTCGAAGTCATCGCGGTCCGCCAGCCCGCCGCATGACGTCGCGGGGCCACTCTGCGGCAAGAAGATCAGGAGTGACGATGGGTGCGGGAGTCGACGCGCAGCGACGTAAGTGCGCGATCAGTGTCTTGGGTGGCCCGACGACGGTCGTCGACATCGCCGGCCGCAGGATCGTGATGGACCCGACTTTCGATCCACCCGGCGTGCACGGATACCTGACGAAGCTCGCCGGTCCCGTGGTGAGTGCCGATGCCCTCGGACTGGTGGACGCGGTATTGATCAGCCACGACCAACATCCCGACAATCTGGACGACGATGGCCGCCGCTTCGCGCTGGCCGCGCCGCTGGTCCTCACCCATCCCGGTGCCGCGGGCCGATTGGGGCCGCCGGCGGTGGGGCTTGCGCCCTGGGAGACATACCAGGTGCCCGGCTCCGGGTCCCTTGCCGTGCAAGCCGTTCCGGCCGTCCACGGCCCGGCCGACGGGCAACGCGACGCCAGCGGGCACGTCAACTGCGAGGTGACCGGCTTCGTGCTGTCCGGGCCCGGTCTGCCGACCGTGTACCTCAGCGGCGACAACGCCTCGATGGGTGCGGTCAAGGACGTGGCCGATCGCGTCGGAGATCTCGACATCGCGGTGCTCTTCGCCGGGGCGGCGCGGGTGGAGACCAAGGAACGCGGGCGACCGTTGACGCTGACCGCGGCCCGCGCCGCAGCCGCCGCTGAACTGCTCGGCGCGAGGTTGGTGATACCGGCTCACGTCGATGGCTGGGCCCATTTCAGCGAGGGCGTCGACGAGTTCGTCAAAGCATTCGACGAGGCCGGGATCAGCAGCCTGCTGCGGGTTGCCGCCCACGGCGAGTGGATCGACTGTTAAGCGGTCGGCGGGATCACAGGCGTCCCTCGATGCGCAATTGCGGATGTACCCACTCGGGCGAGCGTCTCTCTTTGAAAGCGCGCACGCCTTCTCTGGCCTCCGAGTCGGTCAAACTGCCGGTCATGCCGATGCGGTCGTACAAGCCGAGATAGTTGTCGATACTCGACTTGATGACGGCGCGGGCCCGTGGTGCGGTTCGGCAGCTTTGCTCGAGCAAATCTCGGGCCACCTCGAGCAGACTCTCGTGGGGCACGACTCTGTTCACCAGCCCCCAGTCGAGAGCTTCCTGCGCGCTGAGCACCCGTCCGGTGAACATCAGGTCCCGAGTGCGTACCGGCCCGATGAGACGGACGAGCATCTGGCTGTAGTAAGTGTCGGCATAACCGCGGAACAACTCGGGCACGCGGAAGGTCGCCCGCTCGCTCACCACTGACAGGTCGCTGCACAAGGCGATCTGAAAGCCGCCCCCCTGGCATAACCCGTTAACCGCGGAGACAACCGGCTTGGCTGAGGTCCGTACGGCGTCGAACGGCGTGACATCCATGCCCAACGCGGCACCAAAGGTGATCCAGTCGTCCGCGCCTCCTCCGCCGGTCATGTCACCACCCGGCGCGAAGACGTCTCCGGTGCCGGTGATCAGTAGCCCGGCCAGATCCGGGTCCGCATTGAGACGGCCTACGGCATAACGGATTCCGAAGTACATCGCGGGAGTCATGGCGTTGCGGGCATCCGGGCGATCGATCGCGCAAACAGCGATCGGGCCGTGGCGCTCGAAAGACAGGTATGGGGTGCCCAGCCAATCCCCCTCAGGAGGTCGGGGATTGCTGTCCGGTGCCGGGGGAACCTGCGCCACGGGACTCCTCTCGCGTCGGCGCATGCGTGGGTGCAAAATCGCGCCGTTGCCTCGCTACTGTAGCGCTTACAGTAGCGGAACCATTAGCCCCACCCCGGCTACAGATATGGCAGCGTGGCAGCTTCGGCTGTCTCGGACACGTTGTCTATCACACTGCGAAGTTTGTCCTGAAGCGTGGCCGTGGCCTCTCCCACCGGTTTGTCGCAATAGCGACAGCGCGTCTTGAACTGTGGCTGGTCGCCTTCATCCGGCCAGAACCGGCGCGGCCCAATCTGGGCTCCGGGGTCGTATAGCACTGACTGATATGGGGCCTCCTTGAGGATCCTGCCAACGGGATGGCTTTGCGGGCATTCGAGTTTCAACGTGCCGATGCCTTCTTGGTTGCCTACCACGGTCCGCCCTCCTTGCCGGGTCTTGCTCTAGTTGCGCCGTGCACGCCCATTGTCGCCCCCGGCGGCCGCTCGCCGCTCTAGTCGGGGCCGGCATGGCTACCGACGACAATGTCTAGTTTTCCGAAGGCCTCCACGGCCTGACCCGTTAGCTGTGCAGTTGCCCCGGGATGAGCCAGGTCCGCGGCGATGGTGTGAGTTCGTCGGCCGGTGACGCGGCCGTGTCCGGTGTTATTGTTGGCTTCATGGCTGCCAGAGATGGGTGTTTGGCGCGCCGCGGCTAGGACGACGGCGATCCCGTTTCATCCCTACAGTCGATCCCGTTTCATCCCGACACTAGGAACGGAATTGAAGCCGAACCGATTTCGCGCCGCGTTGAGCGTTTTGGCTACCGGTGCACTGCTCTTGTCGGGGTGTTGCAGTGAAAACAAAGCAGGTAGCACAGCTGGGGGAAGTTCGGCTAGTGCGGCTGGGGGAAGTGCGACGGCGGCCGTGTTGCCGCGGAAGGTGGATTGCGGCGGGACGAAGACGCTGAGGGCCAGCGGGTCAACAGCCCAGGCCAACGCGATGACCCGTTTCGTCATTGCGTTCGAACAAGCCTGCCCCGGTCAGACCTTGAACTATACGCCCAACGGTTCGGGCGCCGGGATCAGCGAATTCACCGGCAACCAAACCGATTTAGGTGGATCGGACTCGCCGCTGGCCCAGAACGAGTACGCTGCGGCCCAGCAGCGCTGCGGCTCACCGGCGTGGAACCTGCCGGTGGTGTTCGGTCCGATCGCGATCACCTACAACGTCACGGGCCTGACCTCGCTGAACCTGGACGCTCCGACGACGGCCAAGATCTTCAACGGCGGCATTACTACCTGGAACGATCCCGCGATTCAGGGCCTCAACACGGGCGTCTCTCTGCCCGCTGAGCCGATTCACGTCGTGTTCCGTAACGACCAGTCGGGGACCACGGACAACTTCCAGAAGTACCTTGATGCCGCGTCCAAGGGCGCGTGGGGCAAGGGCACCGGAAAGACGTTCAACGGCGGTGTCGGTGAAGGCGCCAGGGGCAACGACGGCACCTCGGCGGCCATCAAGGCCACCGAAGGATCGATCACCTACAACGAATGGTCGTTCGCCCAGGCGAAGAAGCTGAGCATGGCCAAGATCATCACCTCGGCCGGTCCGGATGCAGTGACCATCAGCGCCGACTCGGTTGGCAAGACGATTTCCGGAGCCGCCGTCACGGGGCAGGGTAACGACATGGTGCTCGACACCGTGACGTTTTACAACCCGACGCAGCCTGGCGCCTACCCGATCGTGCTGGCGACCTACGAGATTGTCTGCTCGAAGTATCGCGATCCGCAGGTTGGTGCGGCCGTGAAGGCATTCCTGCAGAGCACCATCGGCGCCGGACAGAATGGCTTGGCGGACAACGGATACATCCCCGTTCCGGACGCGTGGAAGGTGTTCTTGGGGAGTGCGGTCGATGCCATCACGTGAATCCAGTGCACGACGCTGATGCTGTCGGTGATGCCAAGGGCACCTAATGGGAATCGATCCGCGCGGCGTTGACGGGGTTTGGGTGCTTGTCGAGGCAGGCTGGTCACCGAGCCGCCGGCCGGTGAGCACTTTGAGAACCTGGAGTGAGGGTCGATTCCTAGGTGTAGATCGTGCCCCGGCCGGTTGGTGGGGTCGCCTGTAGCGCTGCTGGGATGTCGTGCCGCTTCGAGCACTGATCCATTAGGTCGCCGCCGGGTGTCCTCGGGCTCGAAATAGGTTGAGTGCGAACCGATGGAAGGCGGTGATCGATGATTTTTATCGGCGATGACTGGGCCGAAGAGCATCACGATGTGTATCTGATGGACGAGGCCGGGCGGCGGCTGGCCTCTGGGCGGCTGCCCGAGGGACTGACCGGCATCCGCCAGCTGCACGAGCTGGTCGCGGTGCACGCTGAGGAACCGGAACAGGTGGTGATCGGGATTGAGATCGACCGCGGTTTGTGGGTGGGGGCGCTGACGGCCGCCGGCTATCAGGTGTATGCGATCAACCCGTTGGCGGTGGCCCACTACCGCGACCGTCACCACGTCTCGGGCGCCAAATCCGATGCCGGCGATGCCAAGCTGCTGGCCGATCTGGTACGCACCGACCGGCACAACCACCGCCCGATCGCCGGCGACAGCCCCGATGCGGAAGCGATCAAAGTTCTCGCCCGCGCCCACCAGAACTTGATCTGGACACGCACGCGACACACCAACGCCCTGCGCAGCGCTTTGCGCGAGTACTACCCGGCCGCCCTGGTGGCCTTCGAGGACCTCGCCCACGGCGACGCCCTGGGGGTGCTGGGCCGGGCCCCCACCCCCGAGCAGGGCGCCCACCTGCGCCCGAGCGCGATCCAGTCCGCGCTCAAACGCGGTGGCCGGCAACGTAATATCGCCGCCCGCGCCCGCGAAATCCGGGCCGCGCTGGGCACCGAACAGCTGGCTGCACCCGCGACGGTCACCGCGGCGTTCGCTGCCACCACCCGCGCCGCCGTCGGCATCATCGCCGAGCTGAATCACCAAATCAGCGAGCTCGAAGAAAGCCTGGCCGAGCATTTTGAAACACACCCGGACGCCGACATCTACCTCTCCCAGCCAGGACTCGGTGTCGTGCTCGGCGCCCGGGTGCTCGGTGAGTTCGGGGACGACCCGAACAGATACACCGACGCCAAGTCTCGCAGAAACTACGCCGGCACCTCACCCCTGACCGTCGCCTCCGGCAAGAAACGCACCGTGCTGGCCCGCCACGTACGCAACCGTCGCCTCTACGACGGCGTCGACCAATGGGCTTTGTGCGCCCTGACCACCAGTCCGGGCGCCCGCACCTTCGATGACCAGCGCCGCGCCGCCGACGACACCCACCACCAAGCCCTGCGTGCCCTCGGCAACCGCCTCGTCGGCATCCTGCACGGCTGCCTACGCCACCACACCACCTACAGCGAATACACCGCCTGGGCGCATCGCCAAATCACCCAAGCCGCTTGACAAGCTACGACCCTGGGATGTCTACACCGGCCGCAAGCCGTCCCTGTCGCCCGAGCAGGCGGCGGCGGTGGCCCGTCGCCTGACTGAGGGTGAGTCAGCGCCGGCCCTGGCGCGTAAGTATGGCGTGTCGCGAGCGACGGTCTACATCACCCATATGCGGCGCGCGAGGAGATGCGGGTACATGCACCACGAGATACCCACGGCTGGGATCGCCCGTCGACTCAATAACGACAGTTTTCGACTAAAACCGGTTCATCGACTCTCATCGCTGCGATTTGCTCGACGCGCTCAGGGAGCCCGTTCAACACGACCGGAGTGAGCGAAGGTGGCGAGGTGGCTTCATCCACACCTATGAGGATGGTTCCGCCATCCAACGAGAAGGAGGCCACATCTTTTCCAAGCCCCTGTTCGCGCTGTCGCCAGACTCAAGCTCCCGTTTCAAATCGAGCTTGTGTGTCTCGTTGAGCAGGCCGTTTTGCGCGGCGTCTGTTAGCTCGTGTTCGGTGCGCGGGTTCCAGATTGGGCCGGGATTCGTTACGTCTGCTAATTATTGCAGCCGACCTCGGCCCGGCTGGGGTTTATGGTCGCGCACGATTGCTGAGCCTAACGGTCGAGCCGAAGCGCGCAAGCCACCCCGAAAACAGTCCTGACAGGCCTTATGCGATTTCAAAGGTCCGCTTACTACTGTTTTAGCGCGCTGCTCTCAGCGGCCTCAGCGCCCAAGTCGGGCACGGCTGACCCAGCCCTCCTACGCCTGGCGCTGGCCGCAGCAACCGACGCCGCCAACAAGGGTTTAGTTGAGGAAGCGCATTGTCGCATAAAAAATCGCATTTCTGCAACGATTGATCTAGTCTTTGTGACATGGACACCAGCGATGACGACACACTCCGTTGGGACACGTTCACAGACCTTCAGACGCCCGCCGACATTGATCTTGAGGCACCCGCAAACGCCACAACAGTCGGACCATGGACAGCAGGTCTACGCGTATTCGACGGCCCTGAATGGGCGGTCACACACGCCACCTACGCCGGTCACTACAACGACGACATCACCGTGGCGATCATCGGCACCCAGCACACAGACGGGCGCATAGAGCGCAAGATCGTCCTCGGTTGGCCCATTGATCCGGTCATCACAGCAGACGAGGCGCGCAAGCTGATGGCGGCGCTGAGCGCAGCAGTCGACGCCGCCGACGAGGGGTGACTTGCTCGGCACGCCCGCCGTACTTAGCTTCGGGCGACATGCGCGATCTCGGCACCATCGACGCTGAGCTTCGACTGGTGTCCCGCGCCTGGCGAGTGGCGCGAAATGAGTCGAATCACATTGCAGCTGTTGGTGATCGGAAGGGTACCGCGTTAACGCTGGGTGAAACCTCAGCTTTCAGGCCCACCTCCTAGTTGAATTCGGTGGCGGTCTCCTGCGTGAGCGCGGACGCATCCTCTCCCGCCACGACCAGGCTGCCGCGAACGCGGCCAACCCCCCAGCCACACACGAAGGTGTCGAAATCCAAAAGCGGGCAACCAGCCCCGGGTTGATGATGATCCTGGTGAGGAGCACGGCGAAAGATACCACCCCTAATCCGCTGGCGATGATGAACAGGTCTGCGGTGAGCCGGGAGCGCGGGTCGCGCCGCAACACCCACAACAATCGGACGACGAAGCACAGTAGGTAGATGATGATGGCCCCGTAGGTGAGCCAGTAAACGCGGAGC
>DATMMZ010000255.1:0-14419 GCA_035569455.1 Mycobacterium sp.
CGCGAACTGGGATCCCAAGGCAGAACCCAGCATTGAGATCCAGTACACGCCCGCCCGCGTCGTGATGCAGGACTTCACCGGCGTGCCGTGCATCGTCGACCTGGCCACCATGCGTGAGGCCGTCGGCGATCTGGGCGGCAACCCCGACAAGGTGAACCCGCTGGCACCGGCCGACCTGGTGATCGACCACTCCGTGATCGCCGACCTGTTCGGCACCGCCGACTCATTCGAGCGCAATGTCGAGATCGAGTACCAGCGCAACGGCGAGCGCTACCAGTTCCTGCGCTGGGGACAGGGCGCGTTCGACGACTTCAAGGTGGTGCCGCCGGGCACCGGCATCGTGCACCAGGTCAACATCGAATACCTGGCGCACGTCGTGATGACTCGCGACGGTGTTGCCTATCCCGACACCTGTGTGGGCACCGACTCGCACACCACCATGGTCAACGGCCTCGGCGTCCTGGGCTGGGGCGTGGGTGGCATCGAGGCCGAGGCCGCCATGCTGGGCCAGCCGGTGTCGATGTTGATCCCCCGGGTCGTCGGCTTCAAGCTCACCGGCGAGATTCAGCCGGCTGTCACGGCCACCGACGTGGTGCTGACCGTCACCGAGATGCTGCGCAAGCACGGCGTGGTCGGCAAGTTCGTCGAATTCTACGGCCAAGGTGTGGCCGAGGTGCCGTTGGCCAACCGCGCCACCCTGGGCAACATGAGCCCGGAATTCGGTTCCACCGCAGCGATTTTCCCGATTGACGACGAGACCATCGACTACCTGCGGTTCACCGGCCGCAGCGACGAGCAGCTGGCGCTGGTCGAGGCCTACGCCAAAGAGCAAGGCTTGTGGCACAACTCCGAGCACGAGCCCGCATTCTCGGAATATCTGGAACTGGACCTGTCCACCGTGGTGCCGTCGATCGCGGGCCCGAAGCGTCCGCAGGACCGAATCGCGTTGTCCGAGGCCAAGTCCACCTTCCGCAAGACCATTCCCAGTTACGTCGGCGACGACCCGGACAAGCAGGAGTACTCGAAGCTTGACGAGGAGCTCGACGAGACGTTCCCGGCCAGCGACCCGGGCCAAGTGGCCAACGGCCACGCCGACGATCGCGCTCCGGTGCAGTCGGCGGCCGCGCACTCGAAGGGCCGGGTGAGCAACCCCGTGCCGGTGAAGTCCGAGGCGTACGGCGACTTCGTGCTGGACCACGGCGCGGTGGTGATCGCCGCTATCACGTCGTGCACCAACACCTCCAACCCCGAGGTGATGTTGGGCGCGGCGCTGCTGGCCCGCAATGCCGTCGACAAAGGACTCGCATCCAAGCCATGGGTGAAGACCACGATGGCGCCGGGCTCACAGGTGGTCAACGACTACTACGACAAGGCCGGCCTCTGGCCATATCTGGAGAAGCTCGGCTTCTACCTCGTCGGCTACGGCTGCACCACCTGCATCGGCAACTCGGGCCCGCTGCCCGACGAAATCTCAAAGGCGATCAACGACAACGACCTTTCGGTGTCGGCCGTGCTGTCCGGCAACCGGAATTTCGAGGGCCGCATCAACCCCGACGTCAAGATGAACTACCTGGCGTCGCCGCCGCTGGTCGTCGCCTACGCGCTGGCCGGGACCATGGACTTCGACTTCGAAACCCAGGCGCTGGGCACCGACAAGGAAGGCAACGACGTCTTCCTCAAAGACATCTGGCCGTCGCAGAAAGACGTCTCCGACACCATTGCCTCGGCGATCAGCCAGGAGATGTTCGTCAAGAACTATGCCGACGTCTTCAAGGGCGATGAGCGCTGGCGCAATCTGCCGACCCCGAGCGGCAACACCTTTGACTGGGACCAAGATTCGACGTACGTGCGCAAACCACCGTACTTCGACGGGATGTCCGCCGAACCGGAACCGGTCAAGGACATCAGCGGGGCCCGGGTGCTGGCACTGCTCGGCGATTCGGTGACCACCGACCACATCTCGCCCGCGAGCAGCATCAAGCCGGGCACCCCGGCCGCACAGTACCTCGACGAGCACGGCGTCGAACGCAAGGACTACAACTCCTTCGGATCGCGGCGCGGCAACCACGAGGTGATGATTCGCGGCACGTTCGCCAACATCCGGTTACGCAACCAGCTGCTGGACGACGTGTCCGGTGGGTATACCCGCGACTTCACCAAAGATGATGCCCCGCAGGCCTTCATCTACGACGCGGCGCAAAACTATGCGGCACAGAACATTCCGCTGGTGGTGTTGGGCGGCAAGGAGTACGGCTCGGGTTCCTCACGGGACTGGGCGGCCAAGGGCACTGCGCTGCTGGGAGTCCGGGCGGTGATCACCGAGTCGTTCGAGCGCATCCACCGCTCCAACCTGATCGGCATGGGCGTGATCCCGCTCCAATTCCCCGAGGGGGAATCTGCGGGATCGCTGGGACTGGACGGCACCGAGACGTTCGACATCACCGGTATCGAGGCGCTCAATGACGGCAAGACACCCAAGACCGTCCACGTCAAGGCGACAAAAGACGGCGCGGATTCGATCGAGTTCGACGCGGTGGTGCGCATCGACACCCCCGGGGAAGCGGATTACTACCGCAACGGCGGCATCCTGCAGTACGTGCTGCGCAACATGCTGAAGTCGGGCTAGCCCCAGCCACCGTGCCCAAGGTTAGCGAGGACCATCTGGCGGCTCGCCGCCGCCAAATCCTCGACGGCGCTCGCCACTGCTTTGCCGAATACGGCTATGACAAGGCCACGGTGCGCCGCCTGGAAAAAGCCATTGGGCTGTCGCGTGGCGCGATCTTCCACCACTTCCGGGACAAGGACACGCTGTTTTTCGCGTTGGCCCACGAAGATGCCGAGCGGATGGCCGAAGTCGCGTCCCGCGAGGGTCTCATCCAGGTGATGCGTGACATGCTCGCCGCGCCCGACCAGTTCGACTGGCTGGTCACCAGGTTGGAGATCGCCCGCAAGCTGCGCACCGACCCCACATTCAGCCACGGATGGGCGGAACGCTCCGCGGAGCTGGCCGCAGCAACAACGGATCGGCTGCGTCGGCAAAAACAGGCCGGCCGCGTGCGCGACGATGTTCCCAGCGACGTGCTGCACTGCTACTTAGATCTCGTGCTGGACGGCTTGGTGGCCCGGCTGGCATCGGGCGAAGACCCGCAGCGGCTGGCCGCGGTCCTCGACCTGGTGGAGAATTCGGTGCGCCGCAGTTAATTTGGGCCGCGCCGGCCGCTAGCGAGGCCGGGCCCGGTGGTTGGGGCCGCCGCGACTGCGCATCGTGGTACCGGACTCGAGCAGCATGCTGTGGACGGACCCATACGACCTACCGGTGGTGGCTGCCAGATTTCGGATGCTGGCCCCACCCTCATAGGCGTTGCGCAACTCGTGCAGCAACTGATCGCGCGTCTTTTTCGACTTTCTCATTGGGTTTCTCACAGGGCCCCTCCACGCTTCAGCACCATCCCATGCACCTAGGGTAAGAACCCGCTGTCGACGGCGGGCCGCTTTGGCCGAAAATGCCTGCGGCCCCGCATCTCAATCAGGCCAGCTCGATGAGATCCCGATACTCGTCGGACCAATAGTCCTCGGTGCCGTCGGGCAAGAGCACGACGCGTTGCGGGTGGAGCGCCTCGGCCGCCCCGGGGTCATGCGTCACAAGCACGACCGCGCCCTGATAACTGCGTAGCGCGTCGAGCACCTGCTCGCGCGACGCCGGATCGAGATTGTTGGTCGGTTCATCGAGCAGCAAAACGTTCGCCGTGGACGCCACCAGCCCGGCCAATGCGAGCCGGGTCTTCTCTCCACCCGACAGGCTGCCCGCCAGTTGGTCGAGCTGTGGCCCGCTGAACATGAACGCCCCAAGCAGGCCGCGCAGATCCTGTTCGCCCGACTCGGGTGCGGCGTGCCGGATGTTCTGCCAGACGGTGGCGTCGTTGTCCAGGGTGTCGTGCTCCTGCGCGAAATAGCCGGTCCGCAAACCGTGTCCGGGCTCGAGCTGTCCGGTGTCGGGCTTCTCGACACCTGCCAGCAATCGCAGCAGCGTGGTCTTGCCGGCGCCGTTGAGTCCCAGCACAACCACGCGCGAGCCGCGGTCGATAGCCAGATCAACCCCGGTGAAGACTTCAAGTGACCCATACGACTTGCTCAGCCCCTTGGCCACCAGCGGCGTGCGCCCGCACGCGGCCGGGGTGGGAAACTTGATCCGGGCCACCTTGTCTGCGACCCGCTCTTCGTCGAGCGCGGCCATCATCCGATCCGCTCGGCGCAACATGTTTTGGGCCGCAACAGCTTTGGTGGCCTTGGCGCCCAGCTTGGCGGCCTGCGTGCGCAGTGCAGCGGCCTTGCGTTCGGCGTTGGCGCGTTCCCTGCGGCGGCGCTGTTCGTCGGTTGCCCGGGCGTCGAGGTACTTCTGCCAGCCCATGTTGTAGACGTCAACCTCGCCGCGCACGGCGTCCAGGAACCACACCCGGTTGACGACATCGGCAATCAAGTCGACGTTGTGGCTGATGACGACCAGCCCGCCGGTGTGTGTCCGCAGGAAATCCCGCAGCCAGCCAAGCGAATCCGCGTCGAGGTGATTGGTCGGCTCGTCGAGCAGCAACGTTGTGGATGAGCCTGAAGCCCCGGCTCCTCCTTCCGACGCGGCGAACAAGATGCGCGCCAGCTCCACCCGGCGCCGCTGACCCCCGGACAGGGTGCGCAGTTGCTGCGTCAGCACCCGTTCGGGCAAGCCGAGACTCGCGCAGATCCGGCCGGCTTCGCTTTCGGCGCCGTAGCCCCCCAGCGCGACGAATCGCTCCTCCAGCTGGCCGTAGCGGCGTATCGCGCGGTCGCGCGCGTCGTCGTCGGCGACCTCGGCCATCAAGGCCTGCTGCTTCTCCAAATCGGTGAGCAGCACGTCCAATCCACGGGCCGACAGCACTCGGTCGCGGGCCAGCACCTCGAGATCGCCCTCTTTGGGATCTTGCGGCAGGTAACCTATTTCGCCGCTTCGGGTGACCGATCCGGCATACGGTTCGGTTTCTCCCGCCAGAATGCGCAGGGTGGTGGTCTTGCCCGCGCCGTTGCGCCCGACCAGCCCGATGCGGTCGCCGGGCAGCACCCGCAGGTCCGGACCATCGGGCGAGAGCAAGATGCGCGCACCAGCGCGGACCTCAAGGTCCGTAGCGGTGATCACGATCGCGCTCCCTTGGAACTAGTTACTTGTCGTCGGTGAAGACCGGCGGCCGACGTTCGGCGCGTGCGGCAACCGCTTCTTCGAAGTTGGCCGTGAGCAGGCGCACGAAAAGCTGTCCCATGCCTTCGGCCTGCATGTGCCCTTCCAGGCTAGCGGCGTCCAGTCCACTCCAGAGTGTGCGTTTGGTCAACTCGATTCCGGGCCGGGAGAACGCCGCGATACGAGCCGCGATCGCATAGCAGGTATCCAGCAGCTGAGCTTCCGGCACCTGACACGACACCAGCCCAATCCGCTCGGCTTCCTCGGCGGTGACGTCGCGCCCGGTCAGCATGATCTCGAACGCGCGCGACGATCCGATGGCCCGCGGCAACAGGTAACTGAGCCCCAGTTCGCTGGCGGTCAGCCCGTTGTTGATGCCCGCGGCCCGGAAGTAGGCGCTGGTGGAGGCCACCCGGATGTCGGCGGCCAGCGCCAGGCATAGCCCACCGCCGATGGCCGGGCCGTTGACCGCGGCAATCACCGGTTGGTGCAACCGTCGCACCGTCAGGATGACGTCGTCGAGCAGCTCCATGGAGCGCAGCGCATAGGTCGGCCGGGTCAGCCCGTCGACGTTCGGCACCGTGCCTGCTGACTTGTGATCGGCGCCCGAGGAAAACCCTCTGCCCGCTCCGGTCAGCACGACTACTCGCACCGAATTGTCGTAGGTAACCTTCTCGAGGGCCTCTTTGAGCGGCACCATGACGTCGAACGCCATCGAATTCATCCGCTCCGGCCGATTGAGGGTTATCAGCGCGACCTCGGGCCGCGGGTGTTCAACGAGTACCAAACTCACCTATGAAACGTAACGTACGGTAGCTCGCACCCCTGGCGCCTAGCGTCGGGTCAGACTTCCTTGGCCTCGGCGGCCTCCACGTCGAACGCCTTGACCTGCTGTACTAGGTCCTCCAGCGCAGTCGGTGGCAGGGCACCGGCCTGATTGAACAGGAGTTTGCCGTTCTTGAACGCCATCAGCGTGGGGATGGAGCGGATTTGGGCGGCTGCGGCCAGCTGTTGTTCGGCTTCGGTGTCGACCTTGGCGTGTACGACGTCAGGGTGCTTTTCCGACGACGCCTGGAACGTAGGCGCAAACGCTCGACACGGTCCGCACCACGACGCCCAAAAATCGACAAGCACGATGTCGTTGCTGTTGATGGTTTCGTTGAACTGCTCAGCAGTCAGGTCTCGGGTAGTCACAGTTTGCCTAACGTCGCGAGCTGGTCCGGTGTTCCCGGGCTCGCCGCCGCGGCCCGCCAGGACCTGTTGGTCAGCAGGCGCATGCCGTTGAGCGCCACGATCATGGTCGATCCTTCGTGACCGGCCACGCCCAGCGGCAGCGGCAAATGCCCGAGCAGATCCCACAGCACAAGAACGGTGATGAAGGCGGTCGCGATGGCGAGGTTAATGGTCACGATGCCGCGAGCCCGCCGCGCCAACCCGATGATCGTCGGAATGGTATGCAGCTCGTCTCGGACGGTGACGCCGTCGGCGGTCTGCAGTGTGAGGTCGGCGCCCGCACCCATCGCGATCGATGTGCGGGCCGCGGCCATGGCGGGGGCGTCGTTGACGCCATCGCCGACGACGAGCACCCGGTGACCGCTGGCCTGCAGACCACGTACGACCTCGACCTTCTGCTCGGGCAGCAGCGCCGCGCGCACGTCGGTGATCCCGGCGTGCTGGGCCACCCGACTGGCCGCACGCCCGTTGTCCCCCGTCAGCAGCACCGGTGGCGCCGAGGTCAAAGCCGCCAGCGACGCGACCGACCGCGCGGCGTCGGCACGAACCTGATCTGTGAGTCCGAGCACACCGACCGCAACGCCGTTCACCAGGACGATGGCGGCGGTGGCGCCGGCCTGAAGGATCGGCGCCAGTTGCGCCAGCGGCGCACCCCGGTAGGCGTGGGGGCTGCATACCTCGACGAAATCGCGCCCCACGCTGGCGCGGACGCCACGGCCCGGCAGCGCGCGGAAGTCCTCGGCGGGCGGGATGGCGATGCCACGCGTCCGCGCTTCCTCGACGATGGCCCGCCCCAGCGGGTGCTCGCTGGATTGTTCTGCGGCAGCTGCCAATTGCAGCAATCGCCGGCCGTCAACAACACTGGCGCCATCGGCGTCCAGCGGTTCGATGGTGGTGAGTCGCGGGCTACCACAAGTCAGGGTGCCGGTCTTGTCCAACGCGACGATGCTGGTGCCGGCCAGGTGTTCGACGACGACCGCGGATTTGACCAGTACCCCGTGCCGGCCGGCGTTGGCGATCGCTGACAGCAGCGGCGGCATGGTGGCCAGCACCACGGCACAGGGCGAGGCCACGATCATGAACGTCATGGCGCGCAGCAGCACGGGCTGCATATGGGCGCCCAGCAGCAAAGGAATCGCGATGAGCGCGACGGTGGCCACCACCACGCCGAGTGAGTAGCGCTGCTCGATCTTCTCGATGAACAGCTGAGTTTTGGCCTTGGTGGCAGCAGCCTCGGCTATCAGGTCGACGATGCGGGCGACGACGGTCTGCGACGGATCGCGGGCCACCACCAGTTGCAGCACCCCGGCTCCGTTCACGGTGCCCGCGAACACCTCGTCACCCTGGCTCTTGGGCACCGGCATCGACTCGCCGGTGATCGAGCATTGGTCGACTTCGGAGGAGCCAGACACCACGGCGCCATCGGCGGGGACCCGTTCCCCCGGCCGCACCACCACGCGGTCCCCCACGACCAGCTGGGCGGCGGGCACCACCCGCTCACGGCCGTCGCTATCGACCATGGCGGCTCGATCCGGCGCAAGATTTAACAGGCCTTTGACCGAATCGGCGGTGTGTTTGGTAGCGACGTCGTCCAGCGCGCCGGAGGTGGCGAAGATGACGATCAGCAGGGCACCGTCGAAGATCTGCCCGATCGCGACCGCCCCGATCGCCGCGACGACCATCAGCAGGTCTACGTCAAGAGCCTTGTTGCGCAACGCTTTTGCGCCGGCCCATGCCGAACCCCAGCCCCCGGCGAGGTAACAGGCCAGGTACAGCGTCCACCACACGTTCTCGGCCGCACCGCTCAGCTGAGCGGTCAGCCCGGCCGAAAACAGCGCCAGCGCGACAGTCGCCCAGCGCACCGAAACGACCGACCACAGCGCCGCACGCCAACACAAAGGTCGGCGGATCGGGCTTGGATCGCGGTCGAAACGAGCCGCCGGGGCGCTCCGTTCGAGGGCAATCAGGGTCATGCCGGCGGCCTCACAGGGCTGGTTGGGAGGTTCGACAGACCAGAGTGTATCGACGTAGAAAACTATCTAAGTCTCGGTTTTGTTTCGGTATGCATTCGCTGTGCAAATGAATTGGCCTATCGCACAAGCCAAGCCACAAGGCAAGCGGGGCTGGCCTTCGCGACGCGGACTGGGCGCCATAGCGGCAGGTCGGCGCGGTCCGGTGCTGCTTCACCGTAGGTTACGGTTGCGTACGTTTCCCCCGCTCGGACACACTGCGACTGCAGTCGCAAAGTGAAGGGAACCGCAGTGGGGCACTACATCACCAACGTCCGCGATCTCGAGTTCAACCTGTTCGAGGTCCTTGACGTGGGGGCCGTTCTCGGCACCGGACGCTACAGCGATCTCGACGAGGACACGGTCCGAACGATCCTGGCCGAGGCGGCCCGGTTGGCCGAAGGCCCGGTCGCCGAGTCGTTCGCCTTCGCGGACCGCAACCCACCGGTATTCGACCCGGCCGCGCACACCATCAGCGTGCCGGACGAGCTGGTCAAAACGGTGCAAGCGATCAAAGATGCCGAGTGGTGGCGCCTGGGCCTGGCCGAAGAGATCGGTGGCATGCCCGCGCCGCCGCCGCTGACATGGGCGGTCGCCGAGATGATCTTCTGCGCCAATCCCTCGGCAAGCTTTTTCAACCTGGGCCCGGTGATGGCTAACGCTCTTTATGTCGAGGGCAACGAGCAGCAGCGGCAGTGGGCGGCAGAGGGCGTGGAGCGCGGGTGGCAGTCCACCATGGTGCTCACCGAACCCGACGCGGGTTCTGACGTCGGCGCCGCGCGGGCCAAAGCCATCGAACAACCCGATGGCACCTGGCACATCGAGGGCGTGAAGCGATTCATCTCCGGTGGCGACGTGGGCAACACCGCCGAGAACATCTTCCATCTCGTGCTCGCCCGGCCCGAGGGCGCCGGTCCGGGTACCAAAGGGTTGAGCCTGTTCTACGTGCCCAACTACCTGTTCGACCCTGACACGTTTGAACTCGGTTCCCGCAACGGAGTTTTCGTCACGGGCTTGGAACACAAGATGGGCTTGAAGTCCTCCCCAACGTGCGAATTGACTTTCGGCGCAACCGACGTGCCCGCCGTTGGCTACCTGGTCGGCGGTACCCACAACGGGATTGCGCAGATGTTCACCATCATCGAGCACGCCCGCATGACGATCGGTGTCAAGGCCGCCGGCACGCTGTCCACGGGCTACCTGAACGCTCTCGCCTTCGCCAAGGAGCGCGTGCAGGGTGCCGATCTGCTCCAGATGACCGACAAGACCGCGCCGCGGGTCACGATCATGCACCACCCCGATGTGCGCCGCAGCCTGATGACCCAGAAGGCCTATGCAGAGGGTCTGCGTGCGCTGTACATGTATGCCGCCGCGCACCAAGACGCGGCTGTTGCGAAACGGGTTTCGGGCGCCGACTCCGACATGGCGCACCGCGTCGACGATCTGCTGCTGCCGATCGTCAAGGGCGTGAGCTCGGAACGGGCCTACGAAATCCTGACCGAGTCACTGCAGACGCTGGGTGGCTCGGGCTTTTTGACCGACTATCCCCTCGAGCAGTACATCCGCGATGCCAAGATCGATTCGCTCTACGAAGGCACCACGGCCATCCAGGCGCTGGACTTCTTCTTCCGCAAGATCGTTCGCGACCACGGCCAGGCACTGCAGCACGTGACAGCTCAGATCAGTCAGACGATCGAAAACTGCGATCATGCGCTGAAACCGCAAGCCGAGCTGCTGCAAACCGCATTCGATGACGTCACGGCGATGACGAGCGCTCTGACCGGATATCTCATGTCCGCCGCCCAACACCCCACCGAAATTTACAAGGTGGGGCTTGCGTCGGTGCGGTATCTGCTCGCCGTCGGCGATCTGCTCATCGGCTGGCGATTGTTGGTGCAAGCCGGAATTGCGCACGCAGCATTGGCCAACGGTCCTGCACAGGGCGACGAGCCCTTCTATCAAGGCAAGACTGCGGTTGCGGCGTTCTTCGCCAACAACATGCTTCCGAAACTGAGCTCGCTTCGGGTCATCATCGAGTCCATCGACGACGAAATCATGCGCCTTTCCGAAGCCTCGTTCTAATACACAGATTCCGCACAGCTCCAGCGGGTACACCCGTTTGTCGGGACCAACCACGATTGGAGAAACGTTGATATCTGCCAGCTCGCGTACACCTCGGCTTGCCCGATTGGCGATATTCGCGGTTACCGGTGTCGCCGCGCTATCCATCGCGGCGTGCAGTTCGTCGAACAATTCAAGCCCGACGACATCGCCAATATCGCCAAGCACCGGCGTGGCCTCCCCGACGACCACCTCGTCGGCGCCGGCACCACCCAATGGCGAATCGCAAGTCAGGGGACTGATCGCATCCGTGGCGGGCAACGCGGCTGCGGTGACCCGGCAAAACGGGAACGCCACCGTGGATTTCACCGGATCGACCAAGGTCACTGAGGTCACTCCGGCCGCGCTGACCGACGTCGCCACGGGCAGCTGTGTCTCCGTGCGACCTCAGCAAGGAGGTCAGGGCGGCCAACCGATCACCGCGGCATCCGTGCGCGTCAGCCCCGCCGTCGACGGCAAATGCCCGCAGGGCAGGGAGTCCGCGCCAGGATCAACCACTCCGGCGCCCGCGAAGCGATCAGCGGTCCAAGGCGCGGTTGCTTCCGTCGCGGGTAACACCATCAACGTCACGACCACCAACGCCGGCGGCAACGCCACACAGACGGCCGTCACGGTCAGCGATAAGACCAAATACACCAAGCAAGGCGCCGCCAATACTCAGGCGATCAGCGCGGGCAAATGCATGACGGCCAAGGGAACCCAGGACAGTGGCGGCGCGCTGCAGGCGACGACCATCGACCTGCGACCCGCCCACGACGGCAAGTGCCCGGGCGAGGCCAAACCACACGGCCACGGCGGGTAATACCGGTACGGTCGATTGTGAGATTCACGTCTGGGTGGGTATTCGTTTACCCGAGCGAAACTCACGATCGGAGATACGTCGATGCCTGCCACCTCGGTGCCGCCTCGACTAATTCAGCTTGCGATCCTTGGGGTCGTCGTCGCAGCCATCGCAGTGGCTGTCGCCATGTGCGGTCCCTCGAATAACACATCGAACAACGGCAACACTGGAAACCCCAGCGCATCACCTAGCCCGACGAGCTCAGCGCCGACCTCAGCACCGCCACCGGGGCCCCCGCCACCCGCCGTGGGCAAGGACTACGTCGAGGGCCTGGTCGAGTCGGTATCGGGCAACACGATCCAGCTCAGGACGCGGACCGGGTCCGCGACGGTGGGTTTCTCCCCGTCGACAAGGGTCTTCGAGGTCACCGGGGCTCAGCTCACGGACGTCACCCCCGGCAGTTGCGTCAACGTACGTGCTACCCCACAGAGCGCCCCTCCCGGTACCGGTGGTGCGATCACTGCGCAAGCCGTGACGATCACCCCGGCCACCGACGGCAAGTGCCCGCCGCCCGCCGGCTTCTACGGCACTGTGACCTCGGTCTCGGGTAACACCATTGCCGTCACCGGCATCGGCGCCGGCGGTCCAGCCACTCCGACGAATGTGACCGTCACCAACGCGACCTCTTACAACAAGCAGGCCCCGACCAACGATCAAGCGATCGCGCACGGTAGGTGCATGGGGGCTCAGGGAACAAATAGCGACGGCGTGCTGCAAGCGATGATGATCAGCCTGCAAGCGTGCCCGCCGATGGGACACCCGCACCATCACCTGCACCTCCCCCACCTCCACTTGCATCTCTAGAGGCGCAAGGCGTGGCCCGTCAGACGGTGAAGCCGAGGGCGCGCAGTTGTTCGCGTCCGTCCTCGGTGATCTTGTCCGGGCCCCACGGCGGGTTCCAGACCCAGTTGATCCGCAGGTCGTTGACCAGACCGCTGCCGACCAACGCGCTGCGTGATTGGTCCTCGATGACGTCGGTCAGCGGGCAGGCCGCCGACGTCAACGTCATGTCGATCAGGGCGACGGTTCCTTCGTCACCCTCCTCGATGTTCAGGCCGTAGACCAGTCCCAGATCGACGACGTTGATCCCGAGTTCCGGGTCGACGACGTCGCGCATCGCCTCTTCGACGTCGGCGAGCAATTCGTCATTCGGCGCGGTGGTTTCGCTCATCCCTAGACCTCCTCACGGGCCGAACTGGCTTGGGCCAGCGCATCCTTGCAAGCCATCCATCCCAGCAACGCACATTTCACCCGCGCCGGATATTTGGCCACTCCGGCGAAGGCGACTCCGTCGCCCAGGACATCCTCGTCACCCTCAACGGTTCCGCGCGAGGCGACCATTTCCGTAAATGCCGTGATTGTTTTCAGGGCCTCGCCGACGGTCTGACCGATCACCTGCTGGGTGAGCACAGAGGTCGCCGCCTGGCTGATCGAACAGCCTTGCCCGTCATACGAGACGTCCGCGACGTGCTCACCGTCGTCGGACAACGCGACCCGCAGCGTGACCTCGTCACCGCAGATCGGGTTGACGTGGTACACCTGCGCGCCGAACGGCTCCCGCAGGCCGCGGTGCTGCGGGTGTTTGTAGTGATCGAGGATCACGTCCTGATAGATCTGCTCTAGGCGCACCGCGGCCTCACGCTCTGCCGAAGAAGTCCACGGCGCGTCGCACACCGGCCACCAAACGATCGACCTCGTCGACGGTGTTGTACACCGCGAACGACGCCCGCGCGGTGGCCGCCAGGCCGAACCTGCGGTGCACCGGCAACGCGCAGTGGTGCCCGACCCGCACGGCGACGCCGTCGTCGTCGAGCACCTGCCCGACGTCGTGCGCGTGCACACCGTCGACAACGAAGGACACCGGCGAGCCGCGGTTTTCCATCGATGTGGGCCCGATGATGCGCACGGCGTCGATGCCGGACAGGCCCTCAATGGCCGCGGCAACCAGCTCACGTTCATGGGCTTCGACGGCGTCCATACCGATGGCGCCCAGATAACGTGCCGCCGCGGCCAGCCCGACCACCTGGGAGGTCATCGGGGTACCGGCCTCGAACCGCTGCGGCGGCGGCGCGTAGGTGGTCACCTCCATGGTGACCGTCTCGATCATCGAGCCACCGGTGAGGAACGGCGGCAGCGCCGACAACAGCTCGCGACGACCGTAGAGCACGCCGATCCCGTTGGGTCCCAGCATTTTATGCCCGGAGAACGCCGCAAAATCGACGTCCAGCCCGTGCAAGTCAACCGGCTGATGCGGCACCGACTGGCAGGCGTCCAGCACGGTCAGCGCACCCACCTCCTTGGCGCGGGCGACCAGCTCGCTCACCGGCGCCAGCGCACCTGTCACATTCGAATGATGGCTGAAGGCAACAACTTTGACACGCTCGTCGAGCCGCAGCGAGTCCAGGTCGATATGGCCGTTATCGGTTACCCCGTACCAGCGCAACGTGGCCCCGGTCCGCCGCGCGAGTTCCTGCCACGGAATCAGGTTGGCATGGTGCTCGAGCTCGGTGGTGACAATGACGTCACCGGGCCCGACGGCGCGCTCGAACCGCTTGTCGCCCAGCACATACGACACCAGGTTCAGCGACTCGGTGGCGTTCTTGGTGAACACCAACTCGTCGGCACCGGCACCGACGAACGCCGCGACGTCGGCGCGGCCCTGCTCGTAGGCGTCGGTAGCCTCTTCCATCAGCTGGTGCGCACCGCGATGCACCGCGCCGTTGGACGTGACCAAAAACTCGCGCTCGGCGTCGAGCACCTGCAACGGCCGCTGCGACGTCGCACCGGAATCCAGATACGCCAACTGATTTCCGCCGCGCATCACGCGCTTCAGAATGGGAAAATCGGCACGGATCGCCGCAACGTCCAGTAGCGGCGACCGACGACCTAACGACATAGTCATGGTTATGCCCCTGTAGCCGCCGGTTGCTGAAAGCGTACATAGCCGCTCTGCTCTAGTTCGTCGGCCAGCTCCGATCCACCGGATTCGGCGATGCGGCCACCGACGAACAC
>DATMMZ010000256.1:0-26106 GCA_035569455.1 Mycobacterium sp.
ACGGTGGCGGCGATCACGGAATGGGCTCAGTGCCATGATATTCCGTTGGTGGATCTCAAAGCGGCTGTCGCCGAACAAATTATGAGCGGGCGTGGCAATCCCGACGGCATCCATTGGAATTTTGAGGCGCACCAGGCGGTCGCGGAACTGATGCTCAAGGCGCTGGCCGAAGCCGGCGTGCCGAACGAGAAACCACGCGGCTGAAGCATGACCCGCGCTGGCGACGATGCAGTGGGGGCACCACCCGGTTGCGGGGGAGAGCGGCGCTCGTGACCGTCGTGGTGGTGACCGATGCGTCGTCGCGCCTGCCGGCCGATCTGCTCGAAAAGTGGGCGATACGCGTTGTTCCGCTGCACATCCTGCTGGACGGGGCCGATCTGCGCGACGGTGTGGACGAGATCCCCGATGACGTCTACAAGCGCCACGCCACGACCGCGGCGGCTACTCCGGCTGAACTGGCCAACGCCTACCAGCAGGCCCTCAGCGACAGCGGCGGGGATGGCGTGGTGGCAGTGCACATTTCGTCGGCGTTGTCGGGAACCTGCGGCGCCGCCCAACGGACCGCGGCCGACCTCGACCCCGCGATTCGGGTCGTCGACTCGAAATCAGCCGCGATGGGCACCGGTTTTGTCGCGCTGGCCGCCGCGCGGGCCGCGGCCGCCGGCGGCGATCTGGATACCGTTGCGGGCGCTGCAAGGTCGGCGGTGAGCCGCGGTCACTCGTTCATCGTGGTGCACCGGTTGGACAATCTGCGCCGCAGCGGCCGCATCGGTGGGCCCCAAGCATGGCTGGGCACCGCGCTGGCGCTCAAGCCGCTGTTGCGTATCGACGACGGCAAACTTGTTCTGGCCCAACGGGTGCGCACCGTCAGCCATGCGACGGCGGCCATGATCGACCGGGTTTGCGACGTCGTCGGCGAGGGCTCCGCTGCTCTGGCGGTACACCACGTCGCCAACCCGGATGGCGCGAACGAGGTGGCGGCGGCGCTGGGGGAGCGGCTACCGCGGTGCGAGCCGGCGATCGTCACCCCGTTGGGACCGGTGCTGGCGCTGCATGTCGGTGCGAGAGCGGTCGCGGTCTGCCTGGAATTAGCAGAGACGTAGGCTCGTCACGCTCGACGGGCGTTGTCACCGCGGGGGTGGACAACTTGCGGCCACCAGAACCAGCGGCCCAGCAGGGTGGCGATCGACGGCATCAGTAACGTGCGCACGATCAGCGTGTCGAGCAGCAGACCGACACAGACGGTGGACCCGAACTGGCCGAGAACGCGCAGGTCGCTGCCGAGCATGGAAGCCATGGTGAAGGCGAACACCAGACCCGCGGCCGTCACCACGCCGCCGGTGCCGGCCATTGATCGGATGATCCCCGTCTTGAGTCCGGCATGGATCTCCTCTTTGAACCGGGAGACCAGCAGCAGGTTGTAGTCGGATCCGACGGCCAACAGGATGATGACGGACAGCGCCATCACGATCCAGTGGATTTTGATGCCGAAAAGGTCCTGCCAGATGAGCACCGACAAGCCGAATGATGCGGCGATCGAGCTGGCCGCTGTGCCGACGATCACCAGCGCGGCGACCATACTTCGGGTGAGCAGCAGCATGATCATGAAGATCAGGGTGAGCGCCGATACCACCGCGATCATCAGGTCATATTTGGCGCCGTCGTGCATGTCCTTGAAGGTTGCGGCGGTACCGCCCAGATACACCTTGGCGTCCGACAGGGAAGACTGTTTCAACCCTTCCTGCGCGGCGGTTCGCTCCGCGGCGACACGCGAGATGCCTTCCGGGGTCATCGGATCGCCCTGGTGGGTGATGAAGAAGCGCGCCGACTTGCCGTCCGGTGACAAGAACATTCGAAGCCCGGTCTGGAAGTCCGGGTTGTCGAACGCCTCCGGGGGCAGGTAGAACATGTCGTCATTCTTCGACGCATCGAAGCTTTGCCCCATCACGATCGCCGTGTTGCTCATGGCCTCCATCTGGTTGATCATCGCCGAGAACGTCTGGTACAGCGTCAGCGTGATACCTTTTGTGGTCTTCAGCGTCGCAATCAGCGTGGGGAACAGCGTCATCAGGTCGTGCGTGGCCGAGGCGGTGTGCTGGATGTCAGCCGTGAGTCTGTGGAATTGCTCGGCAAGCTGGTCGATCCCGTCGAACGACTCAAATATGGATCGCAAAGACCAGCAGATCGGGATATCGAAGCAGTGCTTGTCCCAATAGAAGTAGGCCCGGATCGGCCGCCAGAAGTCGTCGAAATCCGCGATGTGGTTCCGCAAATTATCGGTGATATCCCTTGTTTCCGCCGTGGTCTTTGCGCTGTCGTCAGCAGCATTGGAAAGATCTTGCGTCACCGCGTACTGGCGTTCCGTGACGTCGATGTTGACCTGCAGCTCGTCGGCCATCTTGAGGATGTCGGCCATGCGGTCTTTGAGGAAGGCCATGTTCTGCATGGTCGTCTGACTTTGCATGCTGTTCTGGAACGGTATCGAGCTGTGCTGAATCGGGATGCCCAGCGGCCTGGTGATGTCCTGGATCATGGCGATGCCAACGGTGCGGATAACGTTTTTGGCCACCCTGTCCAACACCAGCATGTCGGCCGGGTTGCGCATGTCGTGGTCGGCTTCGACCATCAACATGTCCGGGTTCATCCGCGCCTGGGAGAAATGCCGGTCCGCGGCCTGGTATCCAAGATTGGACGGGGCGCTGGTAGGCAGGTAGTAGCGGTCGTTGTAACTGGTGACATAGCTCGGCAGGGCGATCATGCCGATCAGGACGATGGCGGCGCTCACGGCCAAAATCGCTGCCGGCCAGCGCACCACCGCGGTGCCGACCCGCCGCCATAGCCGGCCCCTGACCGCCCGCTTGCGCTCGAAAAGACCCAACTTGCTGCCCACGAAAATCACCGCAGGACCCAGCGTGAGCCCGGCCAGCACCACGACCAGCATGCCGATCGCCACCGGTGCACCCATGGTGTTGAACCAGGGCAGCCGGGCGAAGCTCAGGCAGTACGTCGCCCCGGCGATGGTCAGGCCCGACCCCAGCACAACCGGGGCCACGCTACGAAACGTGGTGTAGTACGCCGTTTCCCGATCCTCGCCGGCCTGACGCGCCTCTTGATACCGGCCCACCAGGAAGATGCCATAGTCCGTTCCGGCCGCGATCGCCAGCATCGTGAGGATGTTCGCCGCGAACGTGGTGAGCCCGAATGCATCGTGATACGCGAGAACCGCGATGACCCCTCGCGAACATGCCAACGCGATGCCGGTCATGAACAGCTGGACCAGTGTGGTGACGATGGAGCGGTAGACCAAAAGCAACATGATCGCGATGGCACCCAGGGTGAACAGGGTGATCTTGGCTAGGCTCGCGTTGCCGATGACGTGCATGTCATCACTGAGCGCCGCGGGACCGGTCACATAGGCCTTCACCCCGGGCGGTGGCTGGTTCCGCTCGATCACCTTGCGAACGGCTTCGACGGAATCGTTCGCCAGCGTCGTGCCTTGGTTGCCGGCGAGGTTCAACATGACGTAGGAAGCCTTGCCGTCGGCGCTTTGTGCTCCCGCAGCCGTTAGTCGATCCCCCCAGAAGTCCTGGATGTGCTGGATGTGCTTGGGATCCTGCCGCAGTTGGCGAATAAGGCTGTCGTAGTAGCGGTGCGCGTCGTCGCCGAGGGGTTGCTGACCTTCCAGCACGATCATGACGGTGCTGTTGGAATCGAATTCGTGGAAGTTGTGACCCAGACGCATCATCGCCTTCATGGACGGCGCGTCCACTGGTGTCATCGGCGCCGAATGTGCTTCGCCGACGACTTCCAATCGCGGAACGATGACGTTCACCAAGACCGTGACAAACACCCAGGCCAAGATGATCGGCACGGCAAACCAGCGGATCATGTGCGGGATAACCGGCCGGTGGCCGCGATCGGCGCGCCTGGCGCTCTGTGTACTGATCGGCCCAGTGTCCGCAGTGTCGTCGGTGTTGACGTGGCTCTTGCTGTTCAGGTCGCTCATGCGGACTTCACCAGGCAGAAGGTCTGCGCGTTGTGGCCGTCGGCGTTTTGCTGTTCCCGGACGACACCGTCCACGGTGATTTTGCAGCTGATCTGGTTGCCGTCGGTTTGCGCCATGATGTTGGCGCTCACCGCCGGCAGCGTGGTCGAGATCGTGAACGACCACGGCAGCGGTGCCTCGTTGACCTGGTGCGTGTTGGCGTTTTCGTCCCAGTAGTTGATGTTCGCGGTGGTCCCGGGTGCGCCGGCGACTTCGTAGACGACGACCTTCGGGTTGAACTGGACGATTTCGATCCCCGCGCCGGCGTTGGCGTTGAGATCCTGCGAGCCGAAGATTTTGTGGAGCCGCGACACGCCTAGTGTCGAAACAGCGAGGACAACCACCAAAACCAGGGGTATCCACGCACGCTTCACCGCGCGGGTAATGCGACCGGTATTTGGACTAGCCCTCACCTGACCGCCCTCCGCTCACCGATCTAGATTCGTGTGGCAACAGAACCTTTGCTCGGCTAAGTATGTTAGCGCTTAGAGGACGCAAACGTTCCTCCGGGTCCCTAGAACGCGGCCCGGCCGGTGACCGGCGGCAGGTCGGCAAGTGTCATGATCCCGGGTTTGGCGGCCACCACGGCCGGGACCGCGTTGGTGACCGGCATCGCGGTGTAGATCATGCCCAGGCCCATGAAGCCGGGCTCCGTCCACTCCTTGGGCGGCAGGCAGTGCAGGACGGTGCGCATGTTGGGCAGCCCGAATACCTGGATGACGTGGCCGTGCTCGAGCGGTTTGGGAGGGACCACATGATTGCCCATGACCCAGTTGAATCCGACACTGACGATGTTGCGATCGCCGACCCAGCCGCGGTGGTAGCCGTGGACGCCGCCGACCGTTCCTGCGGGAATCTTCATGAAGCCCAGATCGCTGTCGGCGGTCGCCGCGGTAAAGGTGACGTCGAAGGTCAACTTGTCCAGCTTCGCGCCGATCGCATCGGCCATCATCGCGGCTGATTCCGCGAAGACTTCACTTTCTCGCCGCACGTTGTCGGCCAGCCCCGGGGTGCCGGGGTCTTGCGAGAACCCCATCGCCGTCTGGGTTTCCGCCGATTCGTAGGTCGAGCAGTCGACCGACTCGGTGATCCGGATCTCGTCGACGCGTTCGCAGGAGGCGCTCAGCACCATGCCGACCATGTTCGTCATCCCGGGATGCGCGCCGCTGCCGAAGATCGTCGAGCCGCCGCGCTGACAGGCGTCTTCGATGCGTTGCCGGTCCTGCGGCGTCTGCTTGCCGCCGGTGATCCAGGCCGCGCTGGAGCACACGTTGACGCCCGATTCCAGCAAACGCACCAATTCGTCGATGTTGGGCCACAACGGGTTGTAACAGCACGCGTCGGCGCCCAGCGCGAGCAGCGCATCGATGTCATTGGTCGCTCGCACCTCGGTCGGCTCCGGCCAGCCCGCCAGCTCGGCGGCGTCGACCCCGACCTTGTCCGGCCCGTGCGCGTACACCCCGACCAGCTCCATATCGCGTCTGCCGATGATGGCGTGCAACGATCGCCGCCCTATGTTCCCGGTCGTCCACTGGATCACCCGCAGCGGACGGTCCGGGTTGGCTGTGGTCATCGACTGCTCCTCAAGCGGTGCGAACTGAACCCATTATCTTCACGTGGTCCGCGTGCGTCCGCGCCCGCCCCTGCCGATCTGTCGAACGGCGTACTGAAGTCCCGCCACCGTCAATCGCTGATGTCGAATCCGGTGATGACCTTTGCCGGCTGGACCCGCACCACCACTTCGCCGGGAATGGCGTTGCGGCGCCCGAACTCGTCGGCGCGGTCAGCGCCCATGTATCGCCCGCCGGTTCGGGTCGCAATGTCCAGCACGTCCTTCGGATCCTCGGTCACCGTCGCCACGCCCTGCACCTGAACGAACGAGTAGGGCGGGTGGGGGTCGTCGACACATATGACAACTCGCGAATCGCGTTCCAGGGCACGGCCTTTCGACGAGTGACGGTGAGTGGTGAACACCAGCCGGCCATCGTCGACGACGAACCACACCGGAGCGACCAGCGGCCGCCCGTCGGCGGCTACGAACCCGAGCATCCCGGTGCGGGTGCCTTCGGACAGGAACGCGACGGCTCTGTCTGGCAGTTCGGCCATGTACTAAAGCCTGGCCAAGTCGTAGCCGCCGATCTGATCAATCAGAACGTGCAGGTGATCCTGTGCGGAGCCCAGGGTGTGCTCGATGGCGGTCAGCCTGGCCGCGTAGTGACCAACCGGATACTCCGCGGTCATGCCGATGCCGCCGTGCAGTTGGATCGCCTCCTGCGCGATATGCCGACCCGAGCGGCCGATCTGCAGCTTGGCCCGCGACGCGATCACCGGATCGAGGTTGGCGTCGGCGATCGACATCGCGGCGTAGAGGTTCATGCTGCGGGCCATTTCCAGCGAGACGTACATGTCGGCGGCGCGCTGGGTCAGTGCCTGGAACTTGTTGAGCGTGACACCGAATTGCTTGCGGGTCTTCAGGTAATCGGTGGTCAGGCGAAGCGCTTCCTCCATGGCGCCGACCGCTTCGGAGCACAACGACGACTGGATACGGATGATGGCGTCGCGGATCGCGCGTGACGCGTCTTGGATGTCAGAGGCATCGCCAAGAGGTTCAGCGGGCGTGTGGTCCAGGTCGACCTGCGCGCCGCGCTGTCCGTCGAACGTCGGATAACCGTGGCGGGTGACCGCATCCGAGTCAACCAGGAACAACCCGGTGCCGCCGTCGGGCAACGCGGCGCTGACCACCAGGGTGTTGGCGCAGTCACCGGCGAGCACGGGGTTCTTCCGTCCGCTTAGCGTCCACGAATCGCCTTGCCGCTCGGCCTTAGTGGCAACTTCGGCCGTCGGCTTGCGGTGGCCGGGTTCCAGGTGGGCGAACGCCAGTAGGCGTTGGCCGGCGGCGACCTCGTCGAGTAACTGTTTTTGAGCCTCGCTGCCGAGCTCGGCGATGAGCGCACCGGGCGCCAGTGCGGCGTGCACGATAGGTTCGGGCGCCAACCGTCGTCCGACTTCGGTGAGCACGACCATGATCTCGAGTTGGCCGGCCTCGTCCGGGTCGAAGCCGAGGCCGAGGATCCCGATGTCGGCGAGCTGACTCCAGACCTCGCGGCTCCAGCCCAACTCGGTGTCGATGACCTTGTTGCGGCTCTCCGGGTCGTAACTGCGGGAGAGTAGGTCGCGGGTGGTGTCGCGGAGCAGGACCTGCTCGTCGCTCAATTGAAAGTCCATGGCTGCCTCACAATCCGAGAATGGTGGACGAGATGATGTTGCGCTGCACTTCGTTGCTGCCGCCGTAGATCGATGTCTTGCGGTAGTTGAGGTAACGCGGCGCACTGGTTTGCGCCCACGCCGGCGACGCGATGTCATCACCGTCGACCGGCAACGCATCGGGCCCGGCCACCTCGACCAGCAGCTCGGTGGCCACCTGCTGCAACAGGCTGCCGCGCAGCTTGAGCACCGACGACGCCGGGTTGGGCTTTCCGTCCGCGGAGCTCGATACCACCCGCGCCTGCGTGAGTTCCAGTGCCAGCACCTCGTTTTCCGCTTCGGCCAATCGCGCCGCGAACAGCGGATCGTCCAGCAGACCAGTGCGCTCGGCGCACCTTTTCACCTGTGCGAGGCGCACCTTGGTTCGGCCGACCCCCGCTATGCCGGTGCGCTCGTTGCCCAGCAGGAATTTTGCGTACGTCCAGCCCTGGTTCTCCTGTCCGACAAGCTGATCGGCGGGTACGCGAACGTCGGAGAACCACACCTCGTTGACTTCCTGGCCGCCGTCGATCAACTTGATCGGCCGCACGGTGATGCCCGGCGTCGCCATGTCGATGAGCAGAAACGAAATGCCGGCCTGACGCTTGGGTGCCTGCGGGTCGGTGCGCACCAGGCAGAAGATCCAGTCCGCATACTGGCCCAGCGTCGTCCACGTCTTCTGCCCGTTGACGACGTAGCTGTCGCCGTCGCGCACCGCAGTGGTGCGCAGAGAGGCCAGGTCGGAGCCGGCTTCGGGCTCCGAGAACCCCTGACACCACCAGATGTCGATGCTGGCCGTCGGCGGCAGGAAGCGCTGCTTGATCTCCTGAGACCCGAATTCGGCGATCACCGGGCCAACCATCTTGGTGTTGAAGTTCAGCGGCTCCGGAACACACGCCAACTGCATCTCATCGGCCCACATCTGGTGCTGAACCGGCGTCCAGTCCTTGCCGCCCCATTCGACCGGCCAATTCGGCACCGCCAGCCCGTGCTCGTTAAGGATCTTTTGAGTGGTGACGAGCTGGTCCTTGGTTACCGATGAGCCCCGACGCATCAGCTCGCGGATGTCTTCCGGGATCTTCGTGGTGTAGAAGGTGCGAAGCTCGTCGCGGAACGTGGCTTCCTCCGTTGTGAGCGCCAGTCTCATGGCTATCTCCTTTTGGCTCCTCTATTTGCTCCGGGTTCCATCTTGACCCATCCCCCGCAGTGGTTGTGCACAGCCTCGGGTTAATCCACAGGCGGGCGTCGCGACGCCGGTGATCGCGACTGTCAGGCGGTCGCCGCACCTACGGTCGGCGGCATGCGAACAGAACTTCCTTTCGAGCGACTGCATCGACGGCTCGGTGCCGACCCGGACAGCGACGCACCCGTCGATTCCGACAGCTCGGATTCGAAGCCAAACGGGGACGAGGACCAGAACTCGTTGTTGCCGCGCTGGCTTCCAGACGCGTCCGAACACCGAGGCTGGGTGGCCAGGGTGCGCGCCGATCCGGGCCGCGCCGGTGCCATCGCATTAGCGGTGGTGGCCGCGCTGGCGGTACTGGTCACGGTTTTCACCATGCTGCGCGACCGGCCCGCACCGGTGATGTCCGCCAAGCTGCCCCCGGTGGAGAGAGCCGCGTCGGCAAGTCCCAGATCCTCGGCCACTCCGGGCTCCGGCCAGTCGGCCGGCCCGGACCGACCTGTGGTGGTCAGCGTGGTCGGTCTGGTGAAGACTCCCGGATTGGTCACCCTGGCGCCCGGCGCGCGGATCGCCGACGCGCTGCAGGCCGCGGGGGGCGCGGTGGATGGTGCGGACACCGTCGGACTGAATATGGCCCGTCCGCTCGGCGACGGTGAGCAGATCGTGGTCGGGATCGCGCCGCGCTCGGGCCAGCCGACGGTGCTCGGCAGCTCAGTGAGCTCGGGCTCCGCCCCAGCTGCGCCTTCCGGATCGCCGTCGGGAACGACCAAGCCGAAGGCGGGTGAGGCGATCGACCTCAATACTGCGACCGTGGAGCAGCTGGACACACTGCCCGGCGTCGGACCGGTCACCGCCGCCGCGATCGTGGCGTGGCGGCAGAACCACGGCAAGTTCACCAGCGTCGACCAGCTCGCCGATGTCGACGGCATCGGCCCGGCGCGCCTGGAAAAGCTTCGTGCGCTCGTGCGTGTGTGACACCGGTGCGCCACCCCGGCCGCGATGACTCGGCGGCGGCGCCACTCGATGTCCGCCTGGTCCCGGCCGCACTCGCCAGTTGGATAGTGACGGCCGCCGGGACCCTGTGGCCGGCCGGCGGAGTGGTCGCGTTGTGCTGCGCCGTGCTGGCCGCTGTCTCCGGCGCGCTGTTGTGCTGTGCGGCGCGCCGGCCGGGCCGACGTGCGGGGCCGCTGTCGATCAGCGCCGGCCTGGTCGCGATCGGCGTCGTGGGTGCGGGGTTCGGGCTCGCGATCGCGTTGCGCGCCGACGCTGTTAGTCGCCACCCGATTACTGCGGCGTTCGGAACGGCCGTTCCGGTGACGGTCACGCCCAGCGAGACTGCGCTGTCCTTGGGGGGTGGCCGGCTGATGTTTCGTGCCACCTTGCAGCAGCTGGGCGCCGACGAAATATCGGGCCGGGTAGTGGTTTTCGCGCCCGCGTCGGACTTCGGCAATGTGCTGGTGGGCCAGCCGGTGCGGTTTACCGCGCGCATCACCCGCCCCTCCCGCCACGACCTGACGGTAGCGGTGCTCAACGCGACGGGCCGGCCGACCCTCGGCCGGGCCAGCGCGGTGCAGCGGGCCGCGCACGCCGTCCGCAGCCGGTTCGTCGCGGCCGTTCGAGACGTGTTGCCGCCCGATCAGGCCGCGATGTTGCCCGCCCTGGTTCTGGGCGATACCTCCGCGGTCGCCGCGGAAACCAGCCGCGAATTTCGCGCGGCGGGCATGACGCACTTGACGGCGGTATCGGGGGCCAACGTCACGATCGTGTGCGGCGCGGTGCTGTTGTCGGCCCGGCTGATTGGTCCGCGGATGGCCGTGCTGTTCGCCGCGGTGGTACTGGCGGCCTTCGTCATCGTCGTACAGCCGACGGCCAGCGTGTTGCGGGCGGCCGTGATGGGCGCCATCGCGTTGGCCGGGATGTTGTCTTCGCGCCGGCGGCAAGCGATTCCGGCCCTGTCCGCGACGGTGCTGGTGTTGATGGCCGTCGCGCCCCACCTGGCCGTCGACGTTGGCTTCGCGCTGTCCGTGGTGGCGACGGCCGCGCTGGTCGTCATCGCGCCGGTCTGGTCACGGCGCCTGGTCGGGCGGGGCTGCCCCAAGCCGCTGGCGGATGCGCTGGCTGTCGCGTGGGCCGCGCACGTGGTGACCGCTCCGCTGGTCGCCGGCATCTCGGGCCGCTTCAGCCTGGTGGCGGCTGTCGCCAATCTGGCGGTGGCGGCAGCGATAGCGCCGATCACCGTGTTGGGCAGCGCGGCGGCGGTGTTGACCGTGCTTTGGCCGGCCGGTGCACAGCTGTTGATCCGATTTGCCGGGCCCGAACTCTGGTGGGTGTTGAGTGTGGCCCATTGGGCGGCAGGTATACCCGGTGCGACGGTGCCCGTGCCGGAGGGTGTGCCCGGCGTGCTGGTTGTCGGTGCTGCCACCGTGTTGGTGGTTGCGCTGTGGACGTGGCGGTGGTTTCGCGCCGCGACGGGAACGGCCGTGACGGTCGGCCTCGGGTGCCTGCTGGCCTGGTCGCTGTCAGGACTAGTCGGCCCCTCGTGAGACCATCGGTGGGGTGAGCGAGGCATGAGCGAGGCACTGTCGTTGCACCTGATCCTTGGAGACGAGGAACTGCTGGTCGAGCGGGCCGTGGGGGAGGTGCTGCGGTCGGTGCGGGAGCGGGCAGGCACCGACTCGGGTACTTACGAGGTTCCGGTGAGCCGAATGCGGGCCGGTGACGTCAGCACCTATGAGCTGGCCGAGCTGCTGAGCCCGTCACTGTTCGCCGACGAGCGGATCGTCGTGCTGGAGGCCGCCGCCGAAGCGGGCAAGGACGCGGCCGGGGTGATCGCTTCGGCCGCAGCAGACATCCCGCCGGGCACGCTGCTGGTGGTGGTGCACTCAGGCGGCGGGCGAGCCAAAGCGCTGGTCAACGACCTGCGGTCGCTTGGCGCTGTGGTGCATCCCTGCGCGCGGCTCACGAAGGTCAGCGAACGCACCGACTTCATCCGCAAGGAATTTCGCTCATTGGGCGTCAAGGTCGATGAGGAAACGGTGACCGCCCTGCTCGACGCCGTTGGTTCCGACGTGCGCGAACTCGCCTCGTCCTGTTCGCAATTGGTCGCAGACACCGGTGGTGACGTGGATGCCGACGCGGTGCGGCGCTATCACAGCGGCAAGGCCGAAGTGAAGGGCTTCGACATCGCCGACAAGGCCGTGGCCGGCGATGTCGAAGGAGCCGCGGAGGCGCTGCGGTGGGCGATGATGCGTGGCGAGCCACTCGTGGTGTTGGCCGATGCGCTGGCCGAAGCGGTGCACACCATCGGCCGGGTGGGACCCCTGTCCGGCGACCCCTACCGTCTGGCGGCGCAGCTGGGAATGCCGCCCTGGCGGGTGCAGAAGGCCCAGAAACAGGCCCGGCGTTGGTCGCGTGACACGGTGGCCACCGCGATGAGAGTGGTGGCAGCGCTCAACGCCAACGTCAAGGGGGCTGTCGCGGACGCCGACTATGCGCTGGAAGCCGCGGTCAGGAAGGTCGCTGAGCTGGCGGCCGACCGGAGCCGATGAGCGCTAGAGCTCTAGGTAGGCCTCAGGGCTTGTTGAGGGCGTTGAGGGACTTGGCCAGCGCCGACTTCTTGTTCGCCGCCTGGTTCTTGTGGATCACACCCTTGCTGGCCGCCTTGTCCAGCTTGCGGTTGGTCGACACCAGCAGCTCCGCGGCCTTCTCCTTCTCGCCGGCGTGGGTGGCCTCGCGGAACGCGCGTACAGCGGTACGCAGCGAGGACTTCACCGACTTGTTGCGCAGTCGGGCGCGCTCATTGGTGCGGTTGCGCTTCTGCTGCGACTTGATGTTGGCCACGCGTCTAGTTTCCCGTCTATGTATTAAGTCGATTCGCCGACTGCTCGGGCGCCCCTGCTACCCGGCCGCGACTGCTCAGGTTATCAGTCGGTTACGTTTTCTCCCAAAACAGGAGCCCCTGGCCTGCTGGAATATTGAATTGAGGCAGCATGTCACAGGTGAGTCTTCCTAGCCCGCTCGAAGCCACCAGGCGACTTGCGCGCGCCCGGTCGGAGCGCATCTTCGGCGGGTACAACACGTCGGTCGCCTATTCGATGGCCTTCGACGAGATGTTCGATGCTCAGGGCAACGTCCGCGGCCCGTACAAGGGCATCTACGCCGAGCTCGCGCCGTCCGACGCGTCGGACCTGAAGGCCCGGGCCGAAGCGCTGGCCCGGGCATTCATCGACCAGGGCATCACGTTTTCGCTGTCGGGCCAGGAGCGGCCCTTCCCGCTGGACCTGGTGCCGCGGGTGATCTCGGCCGCCGAATGGAACCGGCTGGAGCGGGGCATCACCCAGCGCGTCAAGGCCCTCGAGATGTACCTCCACGACATCTACGGGGATCAGGAAATCCTGCGTGACGGCGTGATCCCGCGCCGCTTGATCACGTCCTGCGAGCACTTCCACCGTCAGGCCGTGGGCATCGTCCCGCCCAACGGCGTGCGGATCCACGTCGCGGGCATCGATCTGATTCGCGATGACCGTGGCAATTTCCGAGTTCTCGAGGACAACCTGCGTTCGCCGTCCGGGGTGTCGTATGTGATGGAGAACCGGCGCACAATGGCGCGAGTTTTTCCGAACCTCTTCGCCACGCATCGGGTGCGCGCGGTCGACGACTACGCCTCGCACCTGCTGCGGGCGCTGCGCAACTCCGCGGCCACCAATGAGGCCGACCCGACGGTGGTGGTTCTGACCCCGGGCGTGTACAACTCGGCCTACTTCGAGCATTCGCTGCTGGCCCGCCAGATGGGCGTCGAGTTGGTCGAGGGCCGGGACCTGTTCTGCCGCGACAACCAGGTGTACATGCGCACCACCGAGGGGGAGCGTCAGGTCGATGTCATCTATCGGCGCATCGACGACGCCTTCCTGGACCCGCTGCAGTTCCGTGCCGACTCGGTACTGGGGGTGGCGGGTGTGGTCAACGCCGCCCGCGCCGGCAACGTCGTGATCTCCAGCGCGATCGGCAACGGCGTCGGCGACGACAAACTCATCTACACCTATGTGCCGACCATGATCGAGTACTACCTCCACGAAAAGCCGCTGCTGGCGAATGTCGAGACCTTCCGGTGCTGGCTCGATGACGAACGCGAAGAGGTGCTGGACCGGATCCGGGAAGTGGTCCTCAAGCCGGTGGAGGGTTCCGGTGGTTACGGCATCGTTTTCGGTCCGGAAGCCTCCGACAAAGAGCTCGCCGACGTCAGCAAAAAGATTCGCGACGATCCCCGAAGCTGGATCGCGCAGCCGATGATGGAACTGTCGACGGTGCCAACCCAGATCGAAAGCACGCTGGCGCCCCGCTACGTCGACCTGCGGCCCTTTGCGGTCAACGACGGCAACGGCGTATGGGTGCTGCCGGGCGGGCTGACTCGTGTTGCGCTGGTTGAGGGTTCGCGGGTGGTCAACTCCAGCCAGGGCGGCGGATCCAAGGACACCTGGGTGCTGGCGCCGCGCGCGTCGGGGGCCAATCGCGAGTTGGGCGCCGCCGAGGTTGTGCGCTCGCTGCCGAAGCCCTTGCCTGACCCGGCGCCGGAGGGATCACCGTCGTCGCAAAAACAGCCGCACCAGCAGCCGCAGCACACTCAACAGCCCCGCGAAGAGCAGTCCCAGCAACAGGGTCAGCAACAGCAACAGCAGAAGGCGATCCGCTGATGCTCGCCCGCAACGCCGAGGCGCTGTATTGGATCGGTCGCTATGTGGAGCGCGCCGACGACACCGCGCGCATTCTGGATGTGGCCGTGCACCAGTTGCTCGAGGATTCCAGCGTCGATCCCGACCAGGCCTCCCGGCTGCTGCTGCGGGTGCTCGGCATCGAGGCGCCGGACCACGAGTTGGACGTCTGGTCGCTGACCGACCTGGTGGCATTCAGCTCCGACACCCAGGGCGGTTGCTCCATTGTCGGTGCGATCTCGGCGGCGCGGGAAAACGCCAGGTCGGCGCGCGAAGTGACATCGAGCGAGACCTGGGAGTGCCTCAACACCACCTACCATGCACTCGCCGAACGCGAACGTGCCGCTAAACGCCTTGGGCCACACGAGTTTTTGTCGTTCATCGAGGGCCGGGCGGCAATGTTCGCCGGCCTGGCCGACTCGACGCTCTCGCGCGACGACGGGTACCGGTTCATGGTGCTGGGCCGCGCTATCGAGCGGGTCGACATGACGGTGCGGCTGTTGCTGTCGCGGGTGGGGGACAGCGCGTCGTCGCCGGCGTGGGTGACGCTGCTGCGCTCCGCCGGCGCGCATGACACCTACCTGCGTACCTACCGCGGTGTGCTGGACGCCAGCCGGGTGGTCGAGTTCATGATGCTCGATCGACTGTTTCCGCGTTCGGTTTACTACTCGCTGAAGCTGGCCGAACACAATCTCGACGAGCTGCTGCACAATGCGCACAGCCGGGTTGGTGCCACCGCCGAAGCGCAGCGATTGCTGGGGCAGGCCCGCAGCGAGCTGGAGTTCGTGCAACCCGGTGTGTTGCTCGAGTCGCTGGACAGCCGCTTGGCGGGCTTACAGAGAACCTGCAGTGATGTCGGAGAAGCGTTGGCGTTGCAGTACTTTCACGCCGCGCCGTGGGTGGCGTGGTCGGATGCGGGGCACCGCGGCCAACTGGTCAGCAGGCAGGGGGAAGCCTGATGTGGCGGGTCCGAGTGGTGCATACCACCGGATACGCCTACCAATCGCCGGTGACCGCCTCCTACAATGAAGCCCGGCTGACGCCGCGGTCCAACACTCGGCAAAACGTCATCCTCAACCGCGTCGAAACCATTCCGGCCACCCGGTCCTACCGCTATATCGACTATTGGGGTACCGCCGTCACTGCGTTCGACCTGCATGCGCCGCACACCGAACTGACGGTGTCGTCGTCGTCGGTCGTGGAGACGGAGCGCCCTGAGCCGGCGGCGGCGCAGGTCACCTGGACCGATCTGCAATCAGCGGCCGTGATCGATCGGTTCGACGAAGTGCTGCGCCCGACCGAATACACCCCGGCAAGCGAACATGTTGCGGCGGTGGGCATGCGGATCAGCAAGTATCACGAGCCCCGGGACGCCGTTGTCGCCGCGGCTCGGTGGGCGCGCGGCGAGCTGGACTACATTGCGGGCACCACCGGCGTGCACTCGTCCGGGCTGGACGCGCTGGAGCGGGGCAAGGGCGTCTGTCAGGACTTCGCACACCTCACGCTGATTCTGTTGCGCGGCATGGGAATTCCCGGGCGCTATGTGTCGGGCTACCTGCACCCCAAACGCCAAGCCAAGGTCGGAAAGACCGTCGATGGCCGCAGCCACGCCTGGATCCAGGCCTGGACGGGCAGCTGGTGGAACTATGACCCGACCAATGACACCGAAATCAGCGAGCAGTACATCAGCGTGGGCATCGGCCGCGACTACAGTGACGTGTCCCCGCTGAGAGGCGTCTACTCCGGGCAGGGGGCAACCGACCTCGAGGTGGTCGTGGAGGTCACTCGGCTGGCTTAGCGGGCCGCCCTAGCGTGCGGTAGCCGGGGTGGACATGCGGCGTCAGGCCCTGCTGCTGCGCCACCGTGGCAAGTAGGCCGCGCAGTGCGTCGCGTTGCTCAGCGCTAAGGGCGGCGGTGAGCCGCAGCTCATGCTGGCGCGCGAGCTCGGAAAGCTTGCGCACCAGCTTTTTGCCGGCCGCGGTGAGGTGGAGGGCGTGCAGCCGGCGATCGTCGGGGTTGCGGCGGCGCTCGACGTAGCCACGGTCCTCGAGCTCGTCGACATAGACGACGACGCGGCTGGGCAACATGCCCAATTGCGCGCTGAGGGCTTGCTGGCTGCGGCCGGGCTCGGCGTCGATTGCGCGCAGGATTCCCGCGTGCGGCGGCCCCAACTCGATGGTCGCCATCTGCTCGGCGAACAACGTCGCCGCGTGATGGCCGAGTTGCGCCAACAGGAATGCCACGCCGTCCTGACGGTCGCTGGCTGGGGCCGATGACACCGTCACATCATAATCTCTACGAATAATTCTTCTAGTGAATCCTATTTAGCCTTGCCAGTGTTCAGCTCCAGGCATATCGTTCACACTATGAATGATTCAGCAGCAGATGGAACCGGACGAGCACCGACTCGCCGCCGGCAAGGGGGACCGCCGCTGGTATTGCTTTCGCTGATCAGTCTCGGGCTGCTCTTTGGTGGACTTGCCATCGGGGTCGCGCTGGGCGGTGTGATGCCGTTGCCGTACGGACCGGCCGCCGCGGTCCAGGCGTACGTGCGCGCCCAACCGGTCGCGGTGCAAGTCATCGCCACCGCGGCTTTCGCGTCGTCGGTGCCGTTGGCGATCTACGCGGCGACGGCCAGTGCCCGGTTGCGGCAGCTCGGGGTGACCGCGCCCGGAGCGACGATCGCGCTGACGGGCGGCACCCTGGCGGCCGGCGCGCTGGGTCTGACCGGTTTGTTGGGCTGGACGCTGTCGCGACCCGAAATCGGCGCGGACATCGCCCTGGTTCGGGCGGTCTACTACCTGGTGTTTCTGGTCGGTGGCCCGGGGCACATCGTGGCCTTGGGTCTGCTGGTCGCCGGTATGGCGGTGCCCTGCCTCATCCTGGGGCTGACCCCTAGAACGGTGGCCTGGATCGGCCTGGTGATTGCCGTGCTCGCCGAGTTGGCGACGTTGGTGTTGGTCTGGCCGGCACTCGGAGTGATCTTGCCGATCGCAAGGATCTCGGCGTTGGTGTGGCTGGTGGTCGCCGGTGCGCTATTGCCGCTGCGGCGCAGCGATATTCGGCTACGGCCGCGCCTGGACCTCGACCCGGTGTAGGTCGTCGCCGAGCTCGATCTGCCCGTTGAATTCCGTCGCGGCCAGCGCCCGCCACTGTTCCTCTTGCCCGGGTGCGATAGCCGGCACATAGTGCGTCAGGACCAAGGTGCCGACGCCCGCGCGCGCCGCGGTCGCGGCGGCCTCCTGCACCGACGAGTGGTAATCGCAAACGTCCTTGACGCGTTGCTGTGGGACATGGATGAGGATGTCCTTGCGGATCGCGGTGTGGACCAGCGCGTCCGCTCCGCCCGCCAGCTCGTCCAGGCCGGCACAGGGCACCGTGTCGCCGGCCAGCACGACTGAAGCGCCGCCGAATTCGATCCTGAACCCGATCGTCGGCGCCACCGGCCGGTGATCTGTGGGTGCCACCCGGATCGTCACGCCGTCGCGATCCCATACCGGGCCCTCGGTGTATTCGTGGACCTCGATCGGTGGCGGCGCGTTCAGATCGGCGTGGTGGGCGATCCGGTAGTCGATGTCGTGGCCGAACGCTTTGAGCGTCGCCGCCACCGTCTCGGCGGTGCCCGGGGGTCCGATGATCGGCAGCGGCGCCGGATCGGGCGCGAAGTTAGTGACCCAACGCGTGATGACCAGGTCGCCGAGTTCGGCGATGTGGTCGCTGTGCAGGTGGGTAAGCAGCAGCGCCGACAACCCGGCGGCACCCACGCCGGCTGCGGCCGCACGCTGTAACACGCCACGCCCGCAGTCAACCAGGAACACTTGTCCGCCGGCCCGCACCAGGGTCGAGGGCCCGGCGCGATTCGGGTCGGGGATGGGACTGCCGGTTCCGAGCAGTGTGACCTCGATCATGGCCCCAATCCTTGCAAGCCGGACGAGCGTGCAGCGACCGCTTTCGCGTTTCGGCCGTGAATGTGGGGGTACGGTCGTTGGGGCTGCTCTTTCGTGGGGTTTGCTTTCCCGCCGCGCGAGTTAGCCGTAGCCTGGTGTGAAGCAGATCACAACTCCGGCTGGAGGTCTTGATGCGGATTGCGGACGTCTTGCGGAACAAGGGTGCGGCGGTGGTGACGATCAACCCCGACGCGACTGTCCGGGAACTGTTGGCCGGCCTCGCTGACCAGAACATCGGCGCCATGGTGGTGGTCGGCGCCGACGGTGTCGTCGGCATCGTTTCGGAGCGCGACGTGGTACGCCAGCTGCACACGCATGGCGCCAGCGTGCTGTCTCGCCCGATCTCCAAGATCATGACCAGCACGGTCGCCACCTGCACAAAATCCGACACGGTTGACAGCATCAGCGTGCTGATGACCAAGAACCGGGTCCGCCATGTGCCGGTGCTGGACGGCAAAAAGCTGATCGGCATCGTCAGTATCGGCGACGTCGTGAAGACGCGCATGGAAGAACTCGAGGCCGAGCACCAGCAGCTGCAGTCTTACATCACGCAGGGCTGATTGCCCGGCTCACCCCCGGCAAGCGGGCGGTACCCCCAGCGCGGAGCGCATCGTCGCCGGGCGGGGCTAGCGCCAGCCGCTAGCGCCAGGAGTACTCAGCGCGTAGCCGGGCAGCTATCACGTCGAAAAGCTCGCGAGACAGAATTGCGCCCTCGCGGCGGATGCCCTCCTCCGGCACGTCGAGCACCCGGTCCAGCCGGACCCAGCTTTCCCGGCCTTGGTAATCCCAATCACCAGAACCGATCCCGACCCAGTACGGGTCAGCGGCGTGGCGCTCGTGGCTGGACACCATCAGTCCCAGCAGGACGCTACGGTCGCGCCCCACGACGAGAACCGGTCGGTCTTTGCCCTGCGTGGGATCGTCCTCGTGGACCACCCACGTCCACACGATCTCTCCTGGATCGGCCCGGCCATCGAGGTGGGGGGCGTAGACCAGCTTGCGCGCCCGTTGTGCGGTCGGCAAGCTCGTGCTGGTCACCGGCCGACCGGCGGTGATCTCAGGTGGCTGGGGCACGGCCGCGGCCATGACGTTCACGGTGATCTTGACGGCTTGCTGAAGTTCCTTCAGGACGGCCTGCGAGTACTGAACCTGACGGGCGAGGTTCGGAGCCCGCTTGAACACCAGGTTCTCCGCGAACTCCTGCAACGTCTTCCACGAAGACTTCCGGGCCGACGCCATATTCGCAGCATAGTCGTGAGCGCAGACCGCCGATCGCGGCGAATTGTGTCTCCGCCACCCCGCCTGGATACGCTGGACACACCGGCGGACCGCCGCTCAAGCACCCCAGGCATCCTCAGTCCAGGAGATTCCCATCAGCAGTTTCGCCGACAAGACCTTCACCCCGCCGGCGCAGATTCGGAATTTCTGCATCATCGCTCACATCGACCACGGCAAGTCGACGCTGGCCGATCGGATGCTGCAGCTGACCGGCGTCGTCGCAGACCGGGACATGCGGGCGCAGTACCTGGACCGGATGGATATCGAGCGGGAACGCGGCATCACGATCAAGGCCCAGAATGTGCGGTTGCCCTGGAAAGTCGGCGATCAAGAACACGTCTTGCACCTGATCGACACCCCCGGCCACGTCGACTTCACCTACGAGGTGTCGCGCGCGCTGGAGGCCTGCGAGGGTGCCGTGCTGCTGGTCGATGCCGCCCAGGGCATCGAGGCGCAGACGCTGGCCAACCTCTACCTGGCGCTGGACCGGGATCTGCACATCATTCCGGTGCTCAACAAGATCGACCTGCCCGCGGCGGATCCTGACCGCTACGCCGGCGAGATCGCGCACATCATCGGCTGCGAACCCGGCGATGTGCTGCGTGTCTCCGGCAAGACGGGCGAGGGTGTCGCCGACCTGCTGGATCACGTGGTGCGTGAGGTGCCGCCCCCGCAAGGTGACGCCGACGCGCCCGCCCGTGCGATGATCTTCGACTCCGTCTACGACATCTACCGCGGCGTGGTGACCTACGTCCGCGTGATCGACGGCAAGATCACCCCGCGCGAGCGCATCGCGATGATGTCCACCGGCGCAGTGCACGAACTGCTCGAGGTCGGCATCGTCTCGCCAGACCCGAAGCCCAGCGAGGGCCTGGGGGTGGGCGAGGTGGGGTATCTGATCACCGGCGTCAAGGACGTCCGGCAGTCCAAGGTCGGCGACACCGTGACGACGGCCCGCCATGGCGCCAAGGAAGCGTTGACCGGCTACCGCGAGCCCAAGCCGATGGTCTACTCGGGCTTGTATCCCGTCGACGGCTCGGACTACCCGAACCTGCGCGACGCCCTGGACAAGCTGCAGCTCAACGATGCGGCCCTGGCCTACGAGCCGGAAACGTCGGTGGCGCTGGGCTTCGGATTCCGGTGTGGCTTCCTGGGATTGCTGCACATGGAGATCACCCGCGAGCGTCTGGAGCGCGAGTTCGACCTGGACCTGATCTCGACGTCGCCGAACGTCGTGTACCGCGTCGAGAAAGAGGACGACACCGAGATCGTGGTGACGAATCCGTCGGACTGGCCGGAAGGCAAAGTGCGCACGGTCTACGAGCCCGTCGTGAAGACCACCATCATCTCGCCCAGCGAGTTCATCGGCACCATCATGGAACTCTGCCAGTCACGCCGCGGCGAGCTGGGCGGCATGGACTACCTCTCACCGGAGCGGGTCGAACTGCGCTACACCATGCCGCTCGGGGAGATCATCTTCGACTTCTTCGACTCGCTGAAGTCGCGCACCCGCGGCTACGCCAGCCTCGACTACGAGGACGCCGGCGAGCAAGAAGCCCAACTGGTCAAGGTCGACATCCTGCTGCAGGGCGAGGCCGTCGACGCCTTCAGCGCGATCGTGCACAAGGATTCGGCGTTCGCCTACGGCAACAAGATGACCACCAAGCTCAAGGAGCTGATCCCGCGCCAGCAGTTCGAGGTGCCGATTCAGGCCGCCATCGGATCGAAAATCATTGCACGCGAGAACATTCGCGCGATCCGCAAAGACGTCCTGTCGAAGTGCTACGGCGGTGACATCACCCGCAAACGCAAGCTTCTGGAAAAGCAGAAGGAAGGCAAGAAGCGGATGAAGACCATCGGGCGGGTCGAGGTGCCGCAGGAAGCGTTTGTTGCCGCGTTGTCCACCGACGCGGCAGCGGACAAGGGTAAGAAATAAGCTCTCGTTTACATGGGCGCGTTGGCGGGCTGAAACATCCCGGAGCCGTCGGCTTCCTCCTCGGCGCGGATCACGTGCACCACCGCGTTGATCAACGCCAGATGGGTGAACGCCTGCGGGAAGTTGCCGAGGTGCCGGCCGGTTCGCGGTTCGATCTCCTCGGCGTAGAGATGCAGCGGACTGGCGTAGGCCAGCAACCGTTCGCACAACCGCTTGGCGCGGGCCACCTCGCCGACCTCGACAAGCGCCGACACCAGCCAGAACGAGCAGATGGTGAAGGTGCCTTCCTCGCCGGATAACCCATCGTCGGTCTCTTCGACCCGATACCGCAGTACCAGGCCTTCCTCGGTGAGTTCGTCGGCGATGGCCAGCACGGTGTTGCGCACCCGCGGGTCGTCCGGCGGCAGGAATCGGGTCAGCACCACCAGCAACAGCGAGGCGTCCAGCGCATCACTGCCGTAGCGCTGGGTGAACACGCCCCGGGAGTCCACCCCGTGCTCGAGAATGTCGGCTTTGATCTCCTCGGCGATGGCGCGCCACTGCTGGGCGTAGCTCTTCTCGCCCTGCCGCTCGGCCAGCTTGGCCCCGCGGTCCAGCGCCACCCAGCACATCACCTTCGACGACGTGAAGTGCTGCGGTTCCCCGCGAACCTCCCAGATTCCGCGGTCGGGCTCATGCCAGTGCTCGATCGCCTCTTCCACCTGTTTCTTCAGCACCGGCCACAAGGTCTCCGGGATTTGCTCGCGTGACTTGGCGTGCAGGTAGAACGAGTCCAGAATCGAACCCCAGATATCATGCTGGACCTGGTCGTAGGCGCCGTTGCCGATCCGCACCGGCCGCGCGTGGTCATAGCCGGAGAGATGGTTCAGCTCGTCTTCGATCAGGCTGCGCTCGCCGCCGACGCCGTACATCACCTGCAGCGGATGGCGCTGGTCGCTGTTGGCGCCGGACACGTCGGCGATGAACGCGAAGAAGTCGTCGGCCTCGCGGTCCAGTCCCAGCGTGTAGAGCCCCCACAACGCGAACGTCGAGTCGCGCACCCAGGCGTAGCGGTAGTCCCAGTTGCGTTCGCCCTGCGGCGTTTCCGGCAGCGACGTCGTGCTGGCCGCCAGCAGCGCGCCGGTGGGCGAATAGGTCAGCCCCTTCAGGGTGAGCGCGCTGCGCTGCAGGTAGGCCCGCCACGGGTGGTCGGGGAAGTTGCCGATGTTGATCCACTGCCGCCAGCACTCGGTCGTTTGCCACATCTTGTCGGCGGCCTCTTCGTAGGTCTGCGGCGCCGGGTGCTTGGTCCAGCTCAGCGCGACGAACACGTCGTCGCCCTCCTTCATCCGGGTGCGCGCACGCGCTTCCCGACCCTCCAGCCCGATGCGCAGATTGGTGGTGAGTCGCAGCGTCGGGTGACCGTCGGGTTGTTTGTTGGCGCGTGCGATGGCCTCGCCGTAAGCATTGGCTGAATACTCCCAGGCGGCGCCGATGCGGTGGTAGTCGAACGCCGGCTCGCAGCTCATCATCAACTCAACGGTGCCGCTCACGCAGCGCACCGTGCGCAGCAGGATGTGCTCGGCGTCCCAGTCCATCGGAGTGCGGCGATGTGTGCGGGATCGGCGCTCGATGTCATGCCACGGCCCCATCACCAGCGCGTCGCGCACGATCACCCACCCAGTGTGGGTCTGCCAGGTGGTTTCCATGATCAGGCTGCCGGGCAGGTAGCGGCGGGCCGAGGGCACCGAGACGCCGTAGGGGCCCAACCGGAAATGGCCGGCGCTGCGGTCCAGGATCGCGCCGAACACGCTCGGAGAGTCCGGCCGCGGCACGCACAGCCACTCCACCGAACCCGCTGGGGAGATCAAGCACGTCGTCTCCCAGTCGGACAGGAATGCGTAATCGGCGATCGGTGGAAACGGGTTGCGCAGCGCTCCGCTGGACGCAAAGGGCGTCGGCGGCGAGCTGAAGTCGAAGGGCGCGGGTTTGGCGGCGCGGCTGGCCGCGGCCGTGGACGCTTCGGCGGGTTGGTCGGCGGGGTCGGCGTGCAGGACCATGCCGACATCATCATCTGTGGACCTGCCCGGCGTCCACGATTTGCCTGACATGTCGAGTTAACCGGGGCGTCTGGCGTACTGCGGCGCGTGCTCCGACAGTGGGCCGATCGCCACCATGTAGCCGAGGAATCGTCGCAACGCAGGTGTGCGACTCACCAGCCGCACGCCTCGTGGCGGTTCGCGGTCGGGGCCCCCCACCGCGACCGAGACCACGTTTGCATGGATCGTCCGTTGCGCCCCCTGCAGAATCGCCGTTGGTATCCAACGGCGCACCTGCACCCGGGCCAGCTGCCGGGTGGAGACCCGTCCGGCGCGCAACGGAGGAGCCAGTACCCGCGCGGCGGCGACGGCGTCGGCCACCGCCAGGTTGATTCCGACGCCACCGACCGGCGACATCGCGTGCGCCGCGTCGCCGATGCACAGCACACCGTCGGAGTACCAGCGCCGGAGCCGATTAAGTTGCACGTCAAGTAGTTTCACGTCATCGAACGACTTCAAGGTGGCGACGCGATCAGCGAGCCAGGGCACCATGCTCACCAGCACGCGGTGCAACGCCTCGATACCCTCCGACCGCATCTCGGAGTCGGTTCCCTTCGGAATGATGTAGGCGATCTGGTAGTAGTCGCCGCGGTCGATCATGATGGTCCCGTGTCCGGCTTTGAGCGTGCCGGCAAGTCCGGTCGGGTCGTCGGGTCGGCGAGGCAACCGGAACCACCAGACGTCCATCGGCGCGCCGAAGCCGTGCGGCGTCAACCCGACCGCTGAGCGCACGGTCGAACCGCGGCCGTCGCACGCCACCGTCAGCTCCGCGCGCATCTCTTTGACTCCGGCCCCGTCACGGTAGGTGACGCCGACCACCCGGTTGCCGTCGCGAACCACCCCGGTCGCCTCGGTGCTGCGCATTAACCGGAAGCTGGGTTCCGCCTCGGCGGCGGTGGCCAGCATCTCGAGGAAGTCCCACTGCGGCACCAGGGCGATGTGCTGATGCGCGCCGGGGAGGTGGGTCAGGTCGATATCCACCACGTCGCCCTGCAGCGACATCCGGATGGTGTCGATGAGACGATGCGGAAGTCGTGCGAACTGTGCACCCAAACCGAGTTCGTCAAGCAGGCGCAAGGTGCTCGCGTGCACGGTGTCCCCACGGAAGTCACGCAGGAAGTCGGCGTGTTTTTCCATAACCGTGACTGGTATGCCGGCGCGGGCCAACAGCAGGCCAAGCATCATGCCCGCCGGTCCGCCGCCGGCGATCAGACAGGTCGTTGCCCTGGTTGCCTCGGTTTCTGGGGATGCGGGAGGCACCCGCCGATCTTGACACATTGGTTTGTGGTCCCGGGACGACCAGGGCTATTAGTGTGGGCTCGGTGAACGGGTTCCTGAATTGGTGGGACGGCATCGAGCTGTGGCTTTCAGGGCTCGCCTTCGTGCTGCAGGCCATGGTGGTGATGCCGGTCGTGCTGGCGCTGGCCTACCTCACCGCGGTAGTGCTGGACCGCCTGCTGGGCAAAGGCATCCAATTGATGCGCCGGGCCAGCCACGCCGACGGGGCGCCCGGGTAATTCGCATGCCTCGGTCACACGTGACGTTGGTTCTCGTCACGCTCGTGGTGCTGGTGATCGTCACGTGGCTGCTGACGCGCTGAGGCGCACGGTTTGCTCGAGATGACACATGGGCGGAGTCTGTTAGGCTTCGCGCCATGCACGGAGGAACCGGCGCCACCATCGAGTGCTGTGTTTTCGTGCGCTGTTGTCGCTGACTCCCAAACCCGTGCGCGGTCTGGTATGGGGTTCGTGAATTCTCCTCAAATCTGATCGATCGCCTTTCCGCAGCAACGGGACCGAGATCCATACGCCCCGCACCGGAAGGCCACGAATGCTCAACGACATCGGGGGGGCGTCGCGCTGGCGGCCCGTCCGGTATGGCCGGTATGCCGTCGTGGTCGCCCTGATCGTCGGTGTCGTTGCGGCGTGTCAAGGTGGTGCCAGTGACGTCGTCGGCGGGGGAGGGCTGACCAACGCGCACATGAGTATCACCTTGGTCGCCTACTCCGCCCCAGAACCCGGGTGGAGCAAGGTGATTCCCGCCTTCAACGGCTCCGACGAGGGCAAGGGGGTGCAGGTGATCACCTCGTATGGAGCCTCGGGCGACCAGTCACGCGGGGTCGTCGACGGTAAGCCGGCCGACCTGGTGAACTTCTCGGTCGAACCCGACATCACTCGATTGGTCAAGGCGGGCAAGGTTTCCAAAGACTGGAATACCGATGCCACCAAGGGCATCCCGTTCGGGTCGGTGGTGACCTTCGTGGTGCGCAAGGGCAATCCGAAGAACATCAAGGATTGGGATGACCTGCTCCGGCCAGGCGTCGAAGTGATCACGCCCAGCCCGCTCAGCTCGGGCTCGGCGAAGTGGAACCTGTTGGCCCCGTATGCGGCCAAGAGTGATGGCGGCAGCAATAACCAAGCGGGCATTGACTTTATCGGCAAGCTGGTGCGTGAACACGTCAAGCTGCGTCCCGGGTCGGGCCGAGAAGCCACCGATGTGTTCGTCCAGGGCAGCGGCGACGTGTTGATCAGTTACGAAAACGAAGCCATCGTCGCAGAACGGGCGGGCAAGCCGGTCGAGCACGTCATCCCGTCGCAGACCTTCAAGATCGAAAACCCGGTGGCCGTCGTCACCACCAGCCCGCATCTGAATGCCGCGACCGCCTTCAAGAATTTCCAATACACCGCC
>DATMMZ010000257.1:0-13830 GCA_035569455.1 Mycobacterium sp.
GTGGTGAGCTGCGGCAAGCCCATCAACGGGACCGTGGTCCGCATCGTCGATCCCCAGTCTGGGCAAGCCTTGGGCGAGGGCCGGGTCGGCGAGGTTTGGGTGGACGGGCCGTCCAAGGCAGGCGGCTACTGGCGCCGCTCCGAGCTAACCGCGGAGACCTTCGGAGCCCGCATCGCGGGCGATGAAGACCACACCTATCTACGGACGGGCGATCTCGGCTTCCTGTATGAGGGCGAGCTGTTCGTCTGTGGCCGGAGCAAGGACCTGATCATCGTCCGCGGCGTCAACTGCTACCCGTCGGACATCGAAACCGTCGTGGAAAAGTCTGCTGCGCAAGTCCGCAACGGCTGCGTCGCCGCCTTCTCGGTCGAGCGCGAGGAGCAGGAAGCGCTGGTCGTGGTCGCCGAGGTGCGCGACGAGCACGCACTCCCGGACGGCAAGGCGCTGGCGCGAGCGATTCGCCGGCATTGCCACATTGATCCACACACCATCGTGTTCGCGCCGCCGCGCAGCATTCCCAAGACCACCTCGGGGAAGATCAGGCGCGCGGAGACCCGCCAGCTCTGGCTGGACGACAAGCTGCCCGCGCTGGCGAGCTATGCCCACCAGACCCACCAAGGGCCGGACGCCAGCGCAGGGCCGCTAGAACGCTTCCGCCATCTCATCGAGAGCTACGACCTCACCGGGCAGGAGGACTGCTCGTTCGCGGATCTCGGCATCGACTCACTGGCCCTGGCCGAGCTCCGCGCGGATCTGCAGGCCTTGCTGGAAGAGCATGGCGCGGGAGAGCTGGCCGAGGACGTCAACACGCGGCTGCTCCAGCGCCTGACAGTCGCCGAGTTCTTCGGGCTCATGCGGCAGTTCGGCGAAGGCTCTGGGCAGCCGCTGGACGCCCTGCGGCAGGCGCTGGATCAGATCTCCGCCGAATACGAGGCACACGAGGCCGCCCAGATGCGTGCGGATGCGCAGCTGCCCCTGCCGGCTCTGCCGCCGGAGCGAGCTGGCGCGGCAAGCGACATCCTGGTGACCGGCGCGACCGGGTTCCTGGGGCCGTTCCTGATCAGCAGCCTGCTCGGGCGGACTTCCTCCAATCTCCACGCACTGATCCGCGCCACGGATGAGGCCCACGGCCTGGACCGAATCGTGGCGTCGCTGCGCCGGGCCCAACTATGGTCGCCGGCCCTCGAAGCCGAGGTCCGGGCGCGGGTGCGCGTGGTCTGCGGTGACCTCGCCGAGTCGCACCTGGGAATTGGTGAGCCGGCGTTCCAGCGACTGGCTGAGAGTGTCGACGCCATCGTCCACAACGGCGCCCTAGTCAACTACGTCAGGACCTACGACGCCCTGCGGCCCGCCAACGTGGCCGGTACGCACGAGCTATTACGCCTGGCCATGACTGCGCACCGGAAGACCTTCCACCTGGTGTCCAGCACCTTCATCTACGGGTGGAGCGTCAAGCCGGTAGTCGGGGAATCCGATGCGAACGTGGAGATGAACGCCCTGGACTTCGGCTACTCGCAGACCAAGTGGGTTGCCGAGCAGCTGGCGCTGGCCGCGCAGCGGCAAGGACTCGACGTGCGCATCTACCGACCCTCGTTGATCTCACCGACCAGCGCGGGTTTTGGGAGTCAGGACGACATCTTGGTGCGCACCATGGCGTTCATGATCGAGCACGGCATCGCCGCCAACGCGCTCAACCAGCTCAGCTTGCTGCCGGCGGACCTGATCGCGGATCACATCGTCGCGCTGATGGATCTGCCGGCCGAGGCGGGCAGCGTCTACAACATGACCGCGGATGATTACTACAACCTCACGGACATCACCCGGATTTTGTCCGAACGCTACGGCTACCGCTTCGCCTACTACGACATCCCGTCCTTTGCCGAGGAGATGAACCGCCGGTGTGGGCCGCGCGATCCGATTTATCCGCTGGTCGATTTCCTCACCCGCTCGGCGGACAAGATGGCGGCGATGCGGGACAAGCGCTACGGCAACACCCAGTACCGGCACGCCCGCGCGCTGGCTAAGGTCCGCCTGCGCGAGCCGGCCCTGACCGAGACGGTCGAGAATCTGATCCGGTTCTTGCGGAATGAGGGTCTGATCACCGAGGGTGAGCCCGAGGCACAACGCAGTGCCTAACGACGCAAGGGGTTTGACGATGTTCACAGTCGATGACCAGGCAGCGGGTCCGCACGACGCTTCACTCGATCACGAGCGACTCGTCCTCCAGGCGCGTGACGTCGAGTTCGACTGGGCAAAGCTGCCGTTCTACTACGTGCCCAACGAGCCGTTCGCCACCCATTTCTGCAACGTCCTGCACCTGCTGCTGCCGGCGGGCGAGGAATTCATCGTCGGGGCATTCAAGGACGCGTTGCCACTGATCAAGGACGATCAACTGCGGCTGGACGTGCAGGGATTCATCAGTCAGGAGGCCATGCATTCGCAAGCGCACTCGGGTGTGCTCGAGCACTTCGCCGCCAAGCGCATCGACGTGACACCGTTCACCAAGCAAATGGCCTGGCTGTTCGGCAAGCTCATCGGCGATCGGCCCCGGTGGAGCCCGCGGCGACGGCGGAGCTGGTTGCTCGAGCGGGTGTCGATGGTGGCGGCCCTGGAGCACTACACCGCCATCCTGGGTGAATGGATTCTCGACACCCCGCAACTCGACGCCATGGGCGTCGATCCGGTGATGCTGGACTTGATTCGCTGGCACGGCGCGGAAGAGGTCGAGCACAAGGCGGTGGCCTTCGACACCATGAAGCATCTGCGTGCCGGGCACTGGCGGCAGGTGCGCACTCAGCTGCTGGTGACGCCGGCGCTGCTGTGGTTGTTCATGCGCGGCGTGCGATTCATGTACTCGGTCGACCCGCACCTGCCGCCGGGGACCAAACCGCGGTGGCGGGACTACTTCGACGCGGCGCGCCGGGGGTTGGTGCCCGGGCCGACCCAATTCCTCGGGGTCATCGCCGCCTACTACAAGCCGAGCTTCCATCCGTCCCAGCTGGGCGGGGTAGGGCGCGCGGTCGACTACTTGGCTAGGTCACCTGCCGCCCGCGCCTCACACTGAGCACGCGTGGAGGAGGTAAGAATGACTCAGTCGAACACCGTGACGGCGTCGGACGGCGTACCTCTAGCGGTCCACGCCTACACCGGGATCGACAAGCAGCGCCCGACCATCCTGGCCGTCCATGGCTACCCGGATAACCACCACGTGTGGGACGGGGTCGCAGCCGATCTAAGCCGGCGCTACAACGCCAAATACAACTTTGTCGCCTTCGACGTACGCGGGGCCGGCGAATCATCAACGCCCGCAAGCCGTTTAGGGTATCGGCTCACCCAGCTGGTCGCCGATATCGGTGCGGTGATCGACAACCTGGGAGTGGACCAGGTCCATCTGTTGGGCCACGATTGGGGCTCGATCCAGTGCTGGGCGGCGGTCACCGACGACTCGGTGATGGGCAGGATCGCCTCGTTCACGTCGATCTCCGGGACGCACCTGAACTATGCGGGCAAGTTTCTGCGCTCACCGCGTACACCCCGCGCCGCGGTCGACATCGCCAAACAATTCCTGGCCTCCTCGTACATCTGGTTCTTCCTGTGCCCCGGTGCGCCTGAGGTATCGATCCGCGCCCGGGCGCTTGTGAAGGTCTTTGCGGCGGTTGAACGTATCGGCCGACCCAACACGAGCAGCCGGCGCGGTGCGGCGTACCGGTCCATCGATGATTACCTCAACGGACTCAACCTGTACCGCGCCAACATGCCCGGGCCGATCCTGGCGCCCGGGAGACAGTTGCCGCGGACCACCGTCCCGGTGCAAGTGCTGGTCGCACGCAAGGACTATTTCGTGTCGCCCGCCCTGCAGCGATTCACCGGCTCGATTCCGGCCGGCAGCAGGATCATCCCGATCGATGGCGGGCACTGGGTGGTGAACTCGCATCCCGACGTCGTCGCCCGGCTCACCGGCGAATGGGTCGACCAAGTCATCGCGGGCGCGGCTCCGCGAGAACGCGAGAAATTATCGTGACGCAGAGCATCTGGGAAAGTAGACCCGCCGACTTGTACGGTCGCCGCAAGCGCGACCGCTTCTACACCGCGTTGTGGGGCGTGGGTGTCGTCTTCGGCGGCTTGGCGTCGGCGTCGAGGTGGACGCCGTCTCGGGTAGCGCCGGTGCAGCGGACCAATACCGCGGTGGTCACCAAACGCGAACTGCTCACGCCCGACGTGGTCGCTTTGACGTTGGCCGACCCCGATGGCGGATTGCTGCCGTCCTGGACACCCGGCGCACACATCGATGTTCGGCTGCCCTCGGGGCGCCGTCGGCAGTACTCGTTGTGCGGTTCGCCCGGGCGGCGCACCGATTACCGTATCGCCGTGCGCCGGATCGCCGCCGGCGGCGGCGGCTCTATAGAGATGCATGACACCTTCAATGCGGGCGACAGCCTGGGTTTCGAAGGTCCCCGCAACGCGTTCTATCTCGTCACGGACGAGCACGAGGTGCTGTTCGTGATCGGCGGCATCGGGGTGACGCCGATTCTGCCCATGATTCAGGCGGCTCATCAGCGCGAAATGAACTGGCGCGCAGTGTATGCGGGCAGCAGCCGCGATTACATGCCGCTGCTGGACGAGGTGGTGGCGGTGGCGCCGGATCGTGTCACCGTGTGGGCCGACGACGAGCGCGGCCGTATCGCGACCGCAGAGGACCTGCTTGCCGACGCCGAGTCGACGACGGCGGTGTACGTGTGCGGCCCGACCGCCATGCTGGAGTCGGTGCGCACGGCGCGCGACGAACACGCCAACGCGCCATTGCACTATGAACGGTTCAGTCCGCCATCGGTCGTCGACGGTATCCCGTTCGAGCTGGAACTCGCGCGTTCGCGACGGGTGGTCAGCGTGCCGGCGAACCGGTCGGCGCTCGCGGCCATGCTCGACCGCGACCCGACGACCGCGTATTCGTGCCAGCAAGGGTTCTGCGGGACCTGCAAGGTCAAGGTGCTGGCCGGGGAGGTCGATCGCCGGGGGCGCACCGCGGAGGGCGACGACGAGATGCTGGTCTGCGTCTCGCGGGCGAAAAGCGATCGCGTGGTGATCGACGCCTGATCGGAAGGAGGCGTACCCCTTCCACTCTCAACATATAGGGCACCGGGGGGCTTGCGGCAAGACCCCAGTGGTGCTGCAGAATCACCGGCCGAGGCCAGAACCGGCCAGAATTGAGAGTTGCGAAATGGGTGTCGTGTTGTCGACGGACGGGTCGCGCGGGGGCGTCGAACCGATATCTCACCATGCGGTGGTGGTCGCTGGAGGAGGCCCGACGGGGCTGATGTTGGGGGGCGAGTTGGCGTTGGCCGGTGTCGACGTAGCCATTGTCGAGCGGCGCGCCAGCCAGCACCTCATGGGCTCGCGCGCAGGCGGTTTGCATTCACGCACCATCGAGGTTCTCGATCAGCGTGGAATCGCCGATCGGTTCCTTTCGCAGGGCCAGGCAGCGCAGGTCGCCAGGTTCTGCGGGATTCCTCTGGACATCAGTGACTTTCCCACCCGACACAACTACGGCCTCGGGCTGTGGCAGAACCGCATCGAGCGCACACTGGCTGGCTGGGTCGACGAGCTGGGGGTTCCGATCTATCGCGGACGTGAGGTGACGAGTATCGCCCAAGACGACGCCGGCGTCGACGTCCGGCTGTCGGACGGCGAGTCGCTGCGGGCGGAGTATCTCGTCGGGTGCGACGGCGGACGCAGCCTGGTCCGCAAAGCAGCCGGCATCGAGTTCCCCGGGTGGGACCCGACAACGAGCTGCCTGGTCGCCGAGGTCGAGATGGCCCCCGAGACGGGCGAAGCGCCGGAATGGGGCATCATCCGCCACGACGCCTCCGGTGTCCATGGGCTCACTAGGTTGGAGGATGAGGGGCGGGTGCGGGTCGTAGTGACCGAGAAGCACCTTGGAGCCACCTGCCAACCCACCCTGCGCGATCTCAGCGAGGCGCTCGTCGCCGTGTACGGGACCGATTACGGGCTTCACAGTGCCACTTGGATTTCCAGGTTTACCGATATGGCTCGCCAGGCCGCGGCATATCGCGACGGACGGGTCCTGCTGGCCGGCGATGCCGCACACGTGCATGACCCGGTGGGTGGACAGGGCCTCAACACCGGTGTGCAGGATGCGGTGAATCTGGGATGGAAGCTGGCTCAGGTGGTCAAGCAGATATCGCCGCAAAGCCTTCTCGATACCTACCATGCCGAGCGCCACCCGGTCGCTGCCCGCGTGTTGCGCAACACGATGGCGCAAGTTGCGCTTCGTCGCCTCGACGACCGCCGAAAGGCCTTGAGCAACACCATTTCCGAGCTTCTCAGCATGGAGGAGCCTCGCAAACGATTCGCCGGGATGATGTCTGGTCTTGACATTCATTACGAGCTCGGTGAGGGACACCCGCTGCTCGGGCGCCGCATGCCCGATCTCGACCTGGTCACCGCCAGCGGCCCGCTGCGGGTGTTCACCCTGCTGCATGATGCCCGGCCAATACTGCTTAACCTCGGCGAGGGCGGACGCTTCGACACCACTGGTTGGAACGGTCGGGTTCGGTTGATTGACGCCAAATATGTTGGTATGTGGGAGCTTCCCGTGCTTGGTGCGGTCACTGCTCCCACTGCCGTGCTGATTCGGCCCGACGGATATGTTGCCTGGGTGGAAGACCAAACCGACCTTGGGCTCTCTGGCGCGCTCACCACCTGGTTCGGACAGCCCACCGAGGACTAGCTGCGCGACCCCACCCCTTGGTTGTGGTCGTCACGGGCGCCGTCCCGCCAGCAATGCGCAGCCGCGGATGCCACCCAGGCGTTGTTACGGTCCTTTCGCTGCTCAGCCGGCCGCCGTAGGCTCGTGGCGATGCTGGAGAAGTCCGAGATCCGGTTCCTCCCCCTTGGCGCCCGCCGCGTGGCGTACGAGATACGCGGGGAGGGTCCACCGCTCGTCGCTCCGGCATGGTGGGTGAGCCACCTCGAACTTGACTGGCAGAGCGCGGGCTATCGGCGATTCTGGGAAAGCGTCGCGGACGGATACACACTGATCCGTTACGACCGGCTCGGCGTCGGCATGTCGGACCGCACGGTGCGAGATTCGGATCTGACCCTCGACAACGAAGTCGCGACGCTGCGCGCGCTCCTCGACGAACTCAAGCTCGAGCGCGTGTCGCTGATCGGCGGCTCATCCGGGAGCTGCACCGCCATCGCATTTGCCGCGGCGTTTCCGGAGCGCGTCGAGCGCCTCGTGCTGTACGGGTCGTACGCCGATGGCGCGGCGCTCACGGCCCCGGGCGTGGCGGACGCGATCTTGGCCGCGGTACGCGCGCATTGGGGACTCGGCTCGCGCCTGCTCAGTGACATCTTCATCGCCGGTACCGACGCTGCGGAGCGCGAACGCTTCGCACGGTTCCAGCGAGAGGCGGCGACCGCCGAGACAGCCGCCGCCTTGTTGGGTCTGGTGTATCGCCTCGACGCGCGCGCGCACCTTCCCCGCATCCGCCGGCCGGCGCTGGTCGTGCATCGTCGCGACGATCGGGCCGTGCCGTACCGGCTCGGGCGTGAGGTCGCGGCCGCGATTCCAGGCGCGACGTTCATCCCGCTGCAGGGGAGCGCGCACTTCCCCTGGCACGGTGATGTCGATTCCGTCGTCCGCGCGTGCCGCGAAGCGCTGGCATCGGCGCAGCCGTCGCCGCACCACGCGAGCGGTCCGGAGCCAGTCCCGCTGTCCAATCGTGAACGCGAGATCCTCGCCTGCGTCGCGCGGGGTCTCAGCGATCGCGAGATCGCAGGGCAGCTCGTGCTGAGCCCGCATACCGTTCACCGCCACGTCGCGAACATCCGGCGCAAGCTGGGTCGCACCTCGCGAACGGCCGCCGTCGCGGAGGCCGCGCGTCTCGGACTCCTGTGAGGTAGCCGGAACGGGCCATCTGCGGAAGATGGCCGCGCCGGGCGATGCGCTCACCATGCGGCCGCTCGTACGTTCGCGGCATGACGCAGATCACGAGCACCGAACTTGAGGCCAGCCCGCCGTCTGCGGCGTGGCTGCGGGTCATGGCCCTGGTGTACGACCCGTTTGTCTGGCTGGGTGAGCTCGCAGGCATGCGCCGCCGGCGGAACACGCTGCTGCGCGGCGCGCGCGGCCGCGTCGTCGAGATCGGCGCCGGGACCGGGCTGAACATCGCCCACTATCCCGACGGGATCGCCGAGCTCGCCCTGATCGAGCCCGAGCCGGCGATGCGCCGAAGACTCGCGCGCCGCCTACAGCGGCATGCGCGGGTCGCGCGGATCCTCGACGCGCCAGGAGAGCGCCTACCACTGCCCGATGCGTCCGTGGACACCGTCGTTTCGACGCTTGTCCTGTGCACCGTCGACGACCCCGAACGCGCGCTTCGCGAGATCGCGCGCGTGCTCCGCCCGGATGGGCAGTTGCTGTTCATCGAACATGTGCGTGCGAGCTCGCGGTTCCTCGCGGCGTGCCAGGACAGCCTGCTCCAACCGTGGCGCCGCTTCGCGGGCGGCTGTCGCTGCAACCGCCCGACAGGGGAGCTGATGCGCGCCTGCGGCTTCGCCGTCGCGGCCGAGGGCGCCGCGTGGCGCGGCATGCCGCGGATCGTCCGCCCGCTCATGGTGGGACGGGCGACTCTCTGATCCGATCGATTGTCGGGGCATGATGGTTCGGATGGACGGGACCGTCGGGCACGTGTGAGCGAGATGCTCGTCTTCACCGTGAACTGCTTCGCCGACCGGCCGTTTGCCGGCAATCCCACTGCGGTGTTTCTGGTCGATTCGGGTTGGCCTGAGACCCAGTGGTTGCAGCAGCTGGCGGCCGAGCTGAACCTGCCCGCCAGCGCGTTCGTGCGTCGCGCCCAGGGCGACACCGAATTGCGTTGGTTCAGCCCACAAACAGAGCTCGCGTTGTGTGGCAGCGGAACGTTGGCGGCGGCACACGTCTTATGGGAAAGCGGCGACCGAGCAGACACCCTCGTCTTCAACACGCGTGCCGGCATCCTCAGCGCACGCCAAGAGCCGGATCGACGGATCACGTTGGACTTCCCCGTCGATGATCCTCAACCGGTACCCGCGCCGCCCATGCTGTCCGCGGCACTCGGCGTCACGCCATTGGCGGTATCGCGTGGACGGCTCGACCTGCTTGCGGAATTGGACTCGACTGACACCGTGCGGAAGTTGACCCCAGACCTGGGGGCACTGGCCATGCTGGATGCGCGCGGTGTGATTGTCACCGCCATCGGCGATGCCGACAGTGATTTCGTGTCCCGCTTCTTTGCACCCGCCGCCGGAATCGACGAAGACCCTGTCACCGCGTCCGCCCACTGCAGCCTGGGTGCCTACTGGTCGAAGAAACTGGGCAAGACGGCCTTAACCGGTCTTCAGGTGTCGGCCCGCGGTGGTCGCGTCGAGGTACACCTCTACGACGACCGGGTCAGTCTGACCGGGCAAGCGGTCACCGTCACCCGCGGCGAGCTGGCCATCGAGCACAGTCGTCGGGGCGTGTAGCAAACCGCTTTGGCATCAGTTCGATTACCGAGCGGTTTGATCCGATTCCACGCGGGTATCACCTAAGGGCTCCCCTCGAGAAAGGACCTGACATGTTGCACTCGGTGATTTTGGCGAGTACGGATCCGCTTGCGGCGGGGTTAATTCTCAGGGGAATTAAAGGAATCTTCGTCGCGATCGGCAGTGTGATCGCTGCCATCGTCTGTGGCATCATCGCTTCGATGAAGGGTCGCAATCCGCTCGGATGGGGAATTCTCGGGCTGCTCTTCTCCATTCTCACATTAATCGTCGTTATCGTTATTCCGAGCAAGAAGTGAGGCGCCGGCGCATAAGTGGGTCAGCAAAGATTCGGAACGGGGGGTGCCCGCGCGCAGTTGTCCTTATGCCTCTCGGGCGATGGGCGGGTCGTCGGCGCGGCCGACTCGCAGGCGTGCGGTCAGCAGTAGTTCGTCGAACTCCGATTGCGAGGCGGCTGGGCCGACGTTGCGGAGGTCTTCAGAGATCTGCTCGGCTAGCAGTCGCAGCTTGATGTTGGCTTCCTGGGACAACCACTTGAGCAGGTTGAACGCGGCGTCGTCATCGATGCCATAGATCAGCATCAACATGCCCTTGGTCTGCTCGATGGCGGCGCGGCTTTCGGCGATCTCGGCCAGCTTCGCCGTAACGCGTTCCTCCTGCTCGGGGTCCGGAAGCCGAGAGACGTCGACATAGAACCCATGTGTTCCGATCACTGCACCCCGGCCGTCGTGGAGCCGGTCACCGGCCACGACGACGTAATGCATATTTCCGCTGGTATCGACGATCCGATGGCGGGTGCTGAACGGCTTGTGGGTGTTGAGGATGTCGTCGATGGTGGCGGCGACCTGACCGCGGTCTTCAGGGTGTTTGTGTGCCAGTACCAGCTCGGTGGTCGGGGTAACGGTGCCGGGCTCATACCCATGCATCCGCTGCACTTGTTCGGACCATTCCCACCGCTGGTCGTTGAAGTAGAACCGGAACCAGCCCACCCGTTGGGGTGCTCCGCCGGCCAAGGCTTGTTCGATATCGGCTGACTGGCCGTTGAGATCCCAGTTCATCGCGGAATGTGTCTCCTCGCGTCAGTTGACTGCACCGATCGACCACGTTGACGAGCGCACCGTCAGACACAGAGACGGGCGAAGGGGTGCGGAGTCGGGAATACACCAAGCGGTGGTGTCGGCGGATACAGGCGCTGCTTCTGAACGCCGAGGACAGCTAACAATATCGCGTCGGCATGGCCGCCGCCGTCGCACTGGTGTTGCGGTCACCGTGTCCACACACCCCGCTGATCAGGCGTCTATGACCTGGTGCTGTTCAGCGTTGTCGTTGATGGCCCGGTCTGCGCCGCCGCGGTCAATAGAAATCTTGCGTGGCTTGGCCTTTTCGGCTACCGGGATGCGCAGCTTTAAAACACCTTCGCTGTACGAAGCCGCGATCCTTTCAGTGTCGAGGTTTTCGCCGAGCACTAGCTGTCGGCTGAACACTCCACACGGTCGCTCGGTGGCCAGCATTTCCCGGTTGGGGTCGACACCGGGGCGCTCGGCGCGCACGGTCACCACATTGCGCTCGATGTCAATGTCCAGCGAGTCGGCGTTGATGCCGGGCAGGTCGAACTCGACGAAGAATTCATCGCCCTCACGCCAGGCGTCCATCGGCATCACGGCCGGGCGGGCGGCCGTGCCCAGCATCTGCTGAGCGAAACGGTCCAACTCGCGGAAGGGGTCGGTACGCATCAGCATGGAAGTCACCTCTCACTCCAATCTGTTGCAGTAGCGGAGCCTTATCTATGCCATGTAGCATACATTTTATATAGCATCATCGAAACTTCATCGCAAGTGTGGTAAACAGGTTTTCTGCATTAGTTGAGTGAGGAGATACCGGTGGCCGATCGTGCTGGCGCGTCCGGTGGGCCGGCGCCCGATCACGGCGTATACGGCATCTCCGTGGCCGCCGAACTTTCCGGCATCCCGGTGCAGTCGCTGCGCCTCTACGAGCGCTTCGGTCTGCTGACGCCGGGCCGAAGCGATGGCGGAACCCGGCGCTACAGCGCCGACGACCTGGCCCGGCTACGGCGCATCAGCACGCTTGTCGAAGCTGGGGTCAACCTGGCCGGCATCGTGCGCATCCTCGACCTCGAAGACGACAACGCCGACCTATCGGCGACCAATACCGACTTGCGTTCCACCAACCGGACTTTGCGAAAAGCCGCACAGGCGGGAGCCAACGGCGAGGCCGACGGGTAGCGGGAAGGGCCGACGTTCGCATCCGGCTGCGAAGTGCTCTGTGCCAATAAATTTCGCATCCGCTGGTGGCGATACCCGGCAATTTCGACGTGGAATGCCCGATGTCGTCGCGGGTTTGACCGCGGAGTCTGTGGGGTATCAAATGCCCCATGACCAGCGTAGACGCCCCTGCTCCGACCCCCACCCGTGAAGTGTGGCCGGGTAGGGCTTATCCGCTGGGCGCGACGTTCGACGGCGTGGGTACCAACTTCGCGGTGTTCAGCGAGGTGGCTGAGCGGGTCGAGTTGTGCCTGTTCGATGACGATGACACCGAGTCGCGGATCACGCTGCCCGAGGTCGATAGCTTTGTCTGGCACGGTTTCGTGCCGGCCATTGAACCGGGGCAGCGTTACGGCTATCGCGTCTACGGCCCGTACCAACCACAGGACGGACTGCGGTGCAATCCGAACAAGCTGTTGCTGGACCCGTATTCGAAGGCCATAGACGGCACGTTCGAGTGGAACCAGTCTCTGTTCAGCTACACGTTCGGCGATCCCGACAGCCGCAACGACGACGACTCCGCGGCGAGCATGCCCAAGTCGGTGGTGATCAGCCCGTTCTTCGACTGGGCCAACGACCGCCCGCCGAGCCACGAGTACGCCGACACGGTCATCTACGAGGCGCATGTCAAGGGGCTGACTGAGACGCATCCGGACATTCCCGAACAGATACGCGGCACCTATGCCGCGGTGGCCCACCCAGTGATCATCGAGCACCTCACGAGCATCGGCGTCACCGCGATCGAGCTGATGCCGGTGCATCACTTCGCCAACGACTCCACCTTGATCGAGAAGGGTCTGTCGAACTACTGGGGCTACAACACGATCTCGTTCTTTGCGCCCGACCCGAAATATTCCAGCGCTATTTCGGCCGGGGGACAGGTGCAGGAGTTCAAGGGCATGGTGCGCACGCTGCACGAGGCGGGCATCGAGGTCATCCTCGACGTGGTCTACAACCACACCGCGGAGGGCAACCACATGGGCCCGACCCTGTCGATGCGCGGCATCGACAACGCCGCCTACTACCGGCTGGTCGAGGACGATAAGCGCTTCTACATGGACTACACGGGTACAGGCAACAGCCTCAACGTCGGGCATCCGCATGCGCTGCAGCTGATCATGGACTCGCTGCGCTATTGGGTGACCGAGATGCACGTCGACGGCTTCCGGTTCGACCTGGCCGCGACGCTGGCCCGCGAGTTCTACGACGTCGACCGGTTGGCGACGTTTTTTGAACTCGTGCAACAGGATCCAACGGTCAGCCAGGTCAAGCTCATCGCCGAGCCGTGGGATGTCGGGCCCGGCGGTTACCAGGTGGGCAATTTCCCGCCGCAGTGGACGGAGTGGAACGGAAAGTACCGCGACACCGTGCGTGATTTCTGGCGCGGTGAGCCGTCCACCCTCGACGAGTTCGCCTACCGCTTGTCCGGCTCGGCCGACCTGTACGAGCACACCGGGCGCAGGCCAGTGGCTTCGGTCAACTTTGTCACCGCTCACGACGGATTTACGCTGCGCGACCTGGTGTCCTACAACGAGAAGCACAACGACGCCAACGGCGAAGACAATAACGACGGCGAGAGCTACAACCGTTCGTGGAACTGCGGCGCGGAGGGGCCAACCGACGACGCCGGCATCAACGAGTTGCGCGCCCGCCAGCAGCGCAACTTCCTCACCACTCTGCTTCTGTCGCAGGGTGTGCCGATGATCTGCCACGGCGACGAGCTCGGTCGCACGCAGAGTGGCAACAACAACGGTTACTGCCAGGACAACTCGCTCACGTGGATCGACTGGGCCGACGCCGATGCCGGCCTGCTGGAGTTCACCCGCGCGGTGTCAGCGCTGCGTGCGAACCACCCGGTGTTCCGCAGGCGCCGCTTTTTCAGTGGCAAGCCCTTGGGCCGCCGCGGCCTGGACGGCCTCCCCGATATCTCCTGGTTTGCGCCCGATGGCGCCGAGATGACTGATGAGGACTGGGGCGCGGGCTTCGCGAAGTCCGTCGCGGT
>DATMMZ010000258.1:0-8342 GCA_035569455.1 Mycobacterium sp.
GCTCAATAGGGTGGTGCCGCGCGACGATCTGGAGGACACCGTCGAGGAGATGGCACGCAAGATCGCGCAGATCCCGTTGACCACGCTGATGGCGGTGAAGAACAACGTGAAACGAGCCTGGGAATTGATGGGTATGCGGGTTCACCTGCAGGTCAGCCACATCTTGACCAACATGGTCGGCGCTGCATCCGATGTTCAGGCGCGGCGAGCCGAACTGTTGCAGTCAGGTATGAAGCCGCGCGAATTCGTCGGCCGCGACGAAGCGGACGCGGACGGGTCATAGCGCGGGCTAGCGGCTCTTCTCGCCGGCGATTTTGCGGCCCGCGGCGTGACGCGCGGCGACGTAGCCGAACACCATCGTGTAGGCAATGCTTCCGCCCGCGCCGAGATAATTTCGGCCCATCACCGTCGCAGTGACGTTGCCCGTCGCGTACAGCCCGTTGATCACACGGTTGTTCTCGTCGAGGACCTGCGCGTGCTCGTTGGCGATCAGTCCTCCACACGTTCCGACATCGGCGGGAACAACCCTCGTGGCGTAGTACGGTGCCCGGTCGAGTGGCCCGAGCGCGGCGTTCGTGCGATACCCCGGATCACCCAGGCAGTCGTTGTAGGCCGACTGGCCGCGGCCGAAGTCGGGGTCGAGGCCCTTGGCCGCAAAACCATTGAAGCGCTTCACCGTCTGCTTCAGCGTGCCGGCCGGGACATCCATCTGGCGCGCGAGGTCGCCGATGGTGTCACCTCGCATGACCGCGCCCCGCTCGATCAGTTCTTCGGGGAGGCGACGTTTCTTGAACGGGTTCGCTCCCGAGACGTATCTGTGTATATAGCCCTCGTCGAAGACCATCCAGCACGGCACCGCCTTATTGGCGTACATCGCCTTGCCGACCTCGACGTATGAGTTCGACTCGTTGCAGAACCGTCTGCCGGTCCCGTCGACGTAGATAGCCCCAGGCCGCTGACGACCACTTCCGAGCGCCTTTGCGGCGTCACCTCCGTCGGCGATGAAAATCGAAGGCAGCCACCAGGCCTCGTCCATCAGGTCGGTTTTCGCGCCAAGCCGCATCGCCATCTGCAGCACTTCGCCGGTGTCGCCGGCGTTCGCGATCGACCACCGTGCCTCATTGGGCTGGTCGCCACTGTAGCGGCGGCGCATGTCCGCATTACGGCTGAAGCCACCCGCAGCGAGTAGGACGCCCTTGCGCGCCTCGATATTCAGCGTGGCGCCGTTATGAGAGACGCGCGCGCCGACGACACGGCCGTCCTCGACGATCAGGTCCTCCATTGCCGCATTGGTCCAGATCGGCGGCTCGCCGCGCAGGTCGATCAGCACCTTGAGCATCTGACCAATCAGTGAGGCACCGTTGGTGAGCATGTCTCGACGCCGGAGCCGGGCCGCCCTGGTACGCGCGAACACCCGCGTGGCCACGGCGAACGCGCGCGGCGATCGATTGAAGTACTGCACCGCGCGCAGCTCGTTCGTCTTGAGGACGAACCCTCCGTAGTTCTTGGCCATAGAGGGCTGGACCTTGTCGCTCCAGTTGCCCAACGCGGCCGCGTCGTACGGGACGCCCTCAATCGCACGGCCAGCTTCGTTGCCGCCCTTGTGATTCGGGTAGTAGTCGCTCCAGCCTGGGCACCGCACCAACCGAACGCCCTTGCGCATCAGGAAGTTGATCATCTCGTAGCCCGCGGTGAGGAACATTTCGCGACGTTCGGGGGAGGAAGGTCCGCCGATGTCGCCGACCACGTCGTCGAAGTACGCCAGACCGTCCTCGTGCGAGTCCGGGATACCGTCCACGCGCATCAGCGGGTTGTTCGGCAGCCACACCATGCCACCGGAAAGTCCTGTGGAACCACCCACCAGAGCCTGTTTCTCGATCACCAGCGGCTCGATCCCGGAGTCGAGTGCGGCCAGCGCAGCCGCCATGCCTCCCCCGCCGCTGCCCGCGACGAGCAGGTCGACGGAGCGGTCCCACTGGGTGCTCATCGTGCCTCCGAAGCGGCGGTAAGGCCGAGATCGGCGATCGGAACGTCGATTGTGGTGTTGGTCTTCTGGATCGCAGGTACCAGCGCGTCATAGGGCAGACCGGCGAGGAACCCGTCGATGACGCGTTCGAAGTTCGAGATCAGCCCTTCGATTCTGCTGGACAATCGCATGTAATCAAAGCCCTTGGAGTGCAATCCCTTTTGTTGCCGTGGCAGGTTGGAGAAGTCCTGGGCTGGGATCGGCGGCCAGCGCGGGTCATCCGGTGCCATGGGCTCGGGTGGTGTCGGCTTGCCGGTGATCTGGTCCGGTGGGATGCGGGTGAGTGACCAGATCTCGAACAGCGTCTCCTCGGGACCAAGCGGGCGGATCCGGTACGAGGAGGCGCTGCTGTACTGGGGCAGCACAAAGTAGTGCGGGAAGCAGAAGTTGATCGCCTCGACGATGCCACGCCGCTGCAGCTCGTTCAGGTCGGGGATGTCGCAGCCGCGGGCTCGGTGCCAGTTCACGATGGCGTCGTTGAGCGTGCTGCGCCAGGTGGCCATCGCCGCGGCCGGGTCTGCCGGTAGTTCCATGTTCTGCAGGCCCTCGGCGATGCGGATGTCGTTCTCGTGCGTCATGCCCGCCATGCCTTCGCCGAGGGTGCGCATGAAGTACAGGTTGGTCTGCGCCAGTCCGGGCGGCTTCGATGACGTGTTGGGCTGTGATGACGGCAGCAGTTGCGGGTGGGTCTGCGGGACGTGATAGCCCTCCATGAACGCCGCGGTCGCCAGCTTCCAATTCACCGGAAGCCGACACGATTGCCACCACTCGACGCGCAGCGACTCCACTTTCCAGGCGTCGTAGATCGTTGCGAACGGCTCGAAGCAGTCACGCAACCCAGGGGCATCGTCGTCGAGATTGATCCACGCACAGCCGCCCCAGAGCTCGCATCTGACCGAAACCAGGCGAAGATCCTCCGGGCTCAGGTTGTGTTCGTCGAACTCCTCGGGCCGCAGGACGAAGGTGTTGCGTCCGTCCATGCCCCAGCACCATCCGTGAAAGGGGCACACGAAGGTACGCCGATTCCCGTTGCCTTCCACCAGCTTTACGCCACGATGGCGGCAGGCATTGTGGTAGGCACGCACGTTTTCGGCGTCAAGGCGGACCACGATGATGGACTCATCGAGGATCTCGTATTCGACGTAGTCGCCCGGCTTGGGGATTTCCTCCAGGCGGCATGCCATCTGCCACACACGCGGCCACAGCATCTCGTTCTCGAGCGCGTAGAACTCGGGGTCGTAGTACCGCTGCTTGGGAATCCGATCGGCGGATCGAACCGCCCACGGCACCGGAAGCGGAGTCCAGTTCACTTCTGTGCTCACCATCAGTACCCCTTATCCGTGCAGGTCACACGATCCGTGACACCCGGCCCTGCCAATAGCGTTCGCGGATACGCCGCTTGTAGAGCTTTCCGTTAGGGTCCCGCGGCAACTCCGGGTCGAATTCGACTGTGCGCGGGCACTTGTAGCCGGCCAGGTGGGCTCGGCAGTAATCGATGAGCTCGGCCTCGAGCTCGGGCCCAGGCGTGACGCCTTCGACCGGTTGTACGACGGCCTTGACCTCCTCACCGAACTCGTCGTTGGGAACGCCGAACACCGCCGCGTCAACGAGTTTAGGGTGCATGACCAACAGGTTCTCCGCCTCCTGGGGGTAGATGTTCACCCCGCCGGAGACGATCATGAACGTCGATCGGTCGGTCAGATACATGTATCCGTCCTTGTCGACATAACCCATGTCACCCAATGAGCGCCAGCCGCGATCGTTGTAGACCGACGCGGTATTGGCGGGGTCCTTGAAGTACTCAAAGTCGGGACCACCCTCGAAGTAAAGCTCGCCGGACTCCCCGACGGGAAGCTCGTCTCCATTCTCGCCGACCACGTGCACCGCGGCCATCGGTATGCCTACGGAGCCGGGGTGGGCCAGCCATTCTCTTGGGCCAATCGTCGTTCCGGCAAAGCCCTCTGTGCCCCCGTAGTATTCGTAAATGATGGGTCCGACCCAGTCCATCATCCGGTGCTTGACATCGACGGGGCACGGTGCGGCCGCATGGATCACGCACCGCAGGCTCGAGACGTTGTACTTCCGCCGGACCGCCTCGGGCAGCTTGAGCATCCGCACGAACATCGTCGGCACGAACTGTGCGTGGGTGACGCGGTGGGTCTCGATCAGCCGCAGCACCGCCTCAGCATCGAACTTGCGCATGATGATCGACGTGGCCCCGACCCGGTTGACCGCCATCGTGTAGTTGATGCCAGCGGCGTGGTACATCGGCGCGGGGGAGAGGTAGACGCTCGACTGATCCATCCCGTAGTGATGACTCAGCGCCATCTCCAGCACGGACTGCGCCCACGACCCGTTGCCGTCGACCGGCAGCGACCGGCGGACGGCCTTGGGCCGCCCCGTGGTGCCCGAGGAATAGAGCATTTCCGATCCGTCCGACACCGGTGGGGCATCGCCCGCCGCCGCCAGGGCGTCCTCATAGGACTGCCACCCGGGAAGGCTCCCCCCAACAACTAGGTGCAACTCGACGGCGGCTTTGACGTCTCGGACTTGCGCTGCCAGCGCGGCCATCGAGCCGTCGATGAACACCGCCTTTGCATCGGAGTCGTCGATAACGTAGGCGACTTCGTCGGGAGTGAAATGGGTGTTGACCGCGGTGTAGTAGAGCCCGGAAAGCTGGCAAGCCCAGGTGATTTCAAAGAACTCCGGCCGGTTCGGCAGCACCAGTGCCACGCCGTCGCCGCGGCGCAGCCCGGCATCGTGCAGGACCGCGGCGACCCGTTGGCTTCTGGCATACAGCTCGCCGAACGTGATCGCGCCGCCGTCGACAATCAAGGCCGGCGACTCCGGCGCTGTGATCGCATGATCGGCGATGTTCACGAGCAGGCCCCTGAAGAACTATGTGGCTGCGGCGCCGTCGGTCGATGCGGCCGCCGCAGCCTGGCGTCGCGCTTGCTCGGACGGCAGCACCTTATCCTTGAACACCTGCTGAATCAGCTCCTGCACATCCTTGCTGATCGACGCGAGCGCGACCAGGTCGTTGGAGCTCTGCCAGTGCACCCGCATGCCCATTAGCTCCCAGGCGCGCTTGAGGTTGGCCTTGGTCGCCAGCAGCGTCGTCAACGGCGCCTGCGCGATGTGCCGGGCGATGGCTTCGACACGCGCTTCCAGTTTGTCGCGCGGAACGACCTCGTTGACCAGACCGACCTCCAGCGCCTTCTTGGCGTCGATGACCTCGGCGAGGTACAGGTAATACGCCGCGCGCCGCCAGTTCATGAAGACCCACGGCTCAATCGAACACTCACCCGAGGGCATGCCGAAACCCTGCAGCGGCGGGTAGGAGAAGTAGGCATCCTCGGAGGCGATGACGATATCGGTGGTCAGCCCGTAGTGCGTGCCCCCGCCGACGCAATACCCGTGCACGGCTGCGATGGTCGGCTTGCAGAACTCCCACAGGTTCAGGACCGGCTTGACGAACAGGTCGGTCTGCGGCTTCCACGGTGTGCCCATCACCTTTGCGGCCTCGACGAACGCCGGGTAGTCGACCGCGTTGTTGCCGATGGCGTGCCCCGAGCAGAAGCCCTTGCCGTTGGCCTTCAGGATCAGCACCTTGATGTCGTAGTCACGGTCCGCGTCCAGCAGCGCGGCGTCGACTTCCTCGGCCAGCTTCTGGTCCTGGGCGTTAGCCTTCTCGGGCCAGTTCAGCGTGACGCGAGCGATCGGGCCTTCCTTTTCGTAGATGATTCTCTCGCGGGTCTCGTTGAGATCCATATGGCTTACCTTCCAATACCTTTCGTTATGAAGTGATGACGCCGATCTCGGCGCCGATGTCGTAGGTGGTTCCGATATGGCCTGTCCATTGCACGGTGCCCGAGGCCCCGGCTTCGATTTCCTGTTCCGCCTTCTCGGTGGCGATCACGTAGAGCGGCGTGCCCTCTTCGACATGCTCGCCGGCACCGACGAGCAAGTCGGTGAGCTCGGCTTCCGAGACGGCCACCGACACCCGTGGAATACGAATGACGAAGTCAGCCATGCGCTCCCGCCTTCTGCAGGACGCGTTGGGCGGCTTCGACAATGCGTGCCGGCGAAGGGTAAACCTGCGCCTCGAGCGCGGCCGCGGCCGGGTTGGGGACGAACCTGGCGCCCACCCGCTCGATGGGTGCGGCCAGTTCGCCGAACAATTCGTGCTGCAGGATCGCGGCGATCTCGGCTCCTGGCCCAGCGAATTGGACCGCATCGTGCACGATCACGACTCTTTTTGTGCGACGGGCGGATTCGACGATGGTCTCGACGTCGAGCGGAACCAGGGTGCGCAGATCGACGACCTCGGCGCTCACCCCCTGCTCCTGCAAAATGGCCGCGGCCGCGAGCGCCTCGTGCACGCTGCGTCCGTAGCTGATCAAGCTGACGTCGGTGCCGGGCCGCTTGATGTCGGCCTGGCCGAGGGGAATTGAGAATCCCGGTTCGACGGGGACGAGTCCTTTCTTGCTTTGCAGGCGGATCGTTTCGATGAACAGGCAAGGGTCCTCGTCGAAGATCGCCGCCGTCAGCAGGCCTTTGCCGTCGCGCGGCGTGGACGGCACGATCACCTTCATCCCCGGGATGTGCATGAACCACGCCTCCAGGCTCTGCGAGTGCGTGGCACCGGTGGCCAGCCCGGCGTAAACCTGGGTGCGGATGGTGATCGGCGCCGTTGTTCGCCCTCCGGTCATGAATCGCAGCTTGGCGGCGTTGTTGATCAGCTGGTCGGCGGCGATGCCGATGAAATCCATGATCATGATTTCGGCTACCGGCAGCATCCCGTCGATGGCGGCGCCGATCGCCGCGCCGACGATCGCGGCTTCCGAGATGGGTGTGTCCAGGACCCGGTCGCGGCCGTACTTCGTGGACAGTCCCGCGGTCGGTCCGGACGCGCCCGGATCGGCGATGTCCTCACCGAGCAAAAACACTCTGTCGTCGGCCTTTAGCGCCTCGTCCAGCGCGAGGTTCAGTGCCTCGCGCATCGTCATCTCTTTTTCTTCCACCTGCGGTGTCCTCAGACCGGAAACTTGATCGGGGTTGCATACACGTCGTGGTCGAGCTCGTCGATCGACGGGGAATCAGCGCTCATGACCGTCTGCAAAGCAGATTCCACCGTCGCCTGCGCCTCGTTGTCGATGCGGTCGAGCTCGTCCTCGCTACAGACACCGGCTCCGGCGAGGTGGCTGCGAAACCGCGGCACCGGGTCGGCTGCGATCGCCGCGGCCAGTTGGTCCTCGGGTATGTACGCCATCCGGTCACCGAAGTAGTGGCCGCGGAAGCGGAATGTCACGCACTCGATGAAGGTGGGGCCGTCACCATCGCGCGCCCGTTGCACTGCTTCGTCGAGGGCTGCTTTCACCGCCAGCGGATCGTTGCCGTCGACGCGAACGCCCGGCATGCCGTAGCCTGCGGCCCGGTCGGCGACATGTTCGAGTTTCATCGTGTCCGTGGTCGGGGTCATCTCGGCGTAGAGATTGTTTTGGCACACGAAGACCAACGGCAGATCCCACAGGGCGGCCATGTTGGCCGCCTCGTGGAAGGAGCCGGTGTTGGTGGCGCCGTCGCCGAAGCTGACCACCGTGACGCGGTCGAGGCCCTTGCGCTTGGCGGCCATCGCCAGCCCCACGGCCACCGGCGGTCCCGCGCCGACGATCCCGGTGGAAAGCATCACACCCTTGTCGGGGTTGGCGATGTGCATGGTGCCGCCCTTGCCCCGGCTGGCGCCGACCGTGCGCCCCATCATCTCGCCGTAGATCTCCTCAAGCGGGACACCCTTGCCGATGAGATCGTGCAGCCCGCGGTAGGTTGTCACCAGCTGGTCGTCGGATCGCAGCGAGACGCCCATGGCGGCGGCGATCGCCTCCTGGCCACGGGACGGCCAGTACACGCACATGAACTCCCCGGTGCTGATGCCCTTGGACAGCCGGTCGTCGGCCGCCTTCATCAGCACCATCAGCTCGTAGAGGCGGCGCTGCGTTGCGCGCGTTTCGGCGGAGCGATCCTCGTTCACGGCACCGTTCCATTTCGCTTGCGGAGCAGCATGATCGGTCGCACCGCCGTCACGCGCCCGACCACGGCTTGACCTTGAGGAAGCCGCCGGCGTCCACGCGCAGCTGCTGCCCGGTGATGTAGCGCGCCGCGTCGGAGGCGAGGAACAGCACGGCCTCGCTGATGTCCTCGGGTTCGACGTAGGGGATCGGCATCGACTGAACCAGCGGGAAGACCGGTTCGGCGTCCTCGCGGGTCGGGTTCTTCAGGTCGGGCCGGAAGGCACGGTACATCGGCGCACTGTGCA
>DATMMZ010000259.1:0-12133 GCA_035569455.1 Mycobacterium sp.
TGTCGTGGACAGCGACAACTACGACGACATGCTGGACCAGTCCGAAAGCCTGGATTCCGACGAGGTGCGCAACGACGACGGCGACGAGGTGGTGGATCCGCCCGACCAGTGGATCAACGCCGACGACAACGAGTCGCTCGATCAGAAGCTGGCGGCGGAGACTTCAGAGGATCCGCCCGACGACTGGCCGTCGCAAGATGCGCACGACTCGCAGGAGGGCGGCGCGCTGGACGTGGTCAGCGACGACGAACTGGATCGCATCGATCCGAACGAGCACGGCCGCGAACGCGGCCAAATCGATGGGACGCCAGAGGACGGCGACTCGTTCTTCAACGTCGAGAGATGACCGGACGAAGACTGCGGCAGGCGTTCCGTTGTGCGGAGCGCCTGCCGCAGCCGATCAGATCAGCCGGCCATGAACTCCTGGTAGGCCGATTGCAGATCCGACGATAGCGCCGTCACATTGCACTGACGCTCGATATCCCCGATGGGTGCCAAAATCCCGCGCAGGTCGTAGTACTCCTGCGGGTGCGCAGTGAAATAGTTGCGCAAACTGGCAGCCGCCTGCGGCCGCGGTTGGCCGTAGGCGGCCATGACTACTTGGTCGGCGCCTGGGTGGGTGTCCAGGTATTGGCGCGCTGCGCCGGTCACAGACGATACGGTGGCGTTCACTCCGCCCGGACTGCAGTCGGGCGCTGCCGCGGCCGTAGGCATGCCGACGATACCGATGGTCAGCCCCCCGAGCAGACAACCGGCGCTGATAACGGCCACTCGCCGACGCGCGGGCATACTGCTGAATTTCATGATCATTTTTTCCTTCGAATTTGCGAATTGGTCGTCGGGGCGCCCGATCCCCCAAACCCAAAGTAGCCGAAACGAAACCGTTTGCAGCCGGCGTTCGCCCCCAACGAACACCGCGGATCGCGTGTTAGCTGTCGACTGCGTGGTCCCGGCCACACAAAACGGGTGTTATCGCTGAGCCAATATTTCCGGTTCTTACGTAATCGTGATGTCGATCGTGACGAAATCGTTATCCACAGCGGGTTGGAGCTATTGCGTGTGAGCACCCCGCTGAGCGGGTAATTGTCCGGTGAGCCAGTGGAGGTGAAGATGCGGCTGCGTCGCAGTGTGCTAAGCGGGCCGGGAATCGCACGCAAGCGAAGAGGCAACGGTTTCGCCTACTACGGCCCCGATGGCGAACTGCTGACCGATGCCGACACCCTGCAGCGGATCAAGGAGCTGGTGATTCCGCCGGCATGGAAGAAGGTGTGGATCTCGTCGTACCCTAACGGCCATATTCAGGCCGTCGGCACCGACGCGGCCGGACGCCGCCAGTATCTCTACCACCCGGCGTGGCAGCAGGAGCGCTCCGAGGAAAAGTTCGACCGCGTCCTGGAATTGTCCACGCAGTTGCCGGCGTGGCGAACCAGCATCGCGCGCGACCTCGCCGGCCGGGGCCTGACACGCGAACGGGTGCTTGCCCTGGCGTTGCGCTTGCTTGATCGCGGCTACTTCCGCGCCGGGGGTGAGCAGTACGCCGAGGAACACGAGTCCTACGGGATCGCCACCCTGCTGTGTGAGCACGTGACAGTGCGGCGCGACGCGGTCGAATTCGATTACCCTGCCAAAAGCGGGGTTCGGCGTACGGTTCAAATCGAGGACGCCGACATTGTCCGGGCGGTGCGTTCGCTAACGCGCCGCGCCCAACGAACCGAACGACTTCTGGTGTGCCGCAATGCATCCGGATGGGTGAATGTTCAGGCCGATGACCTCAATACCCGATTCAAGGAGTTGGTCGGTGTCGACTACACGGTCAAGGATCTGCGGACCTGGCATGGGACGGTCCTGGCTGCCGCGGCGTTCGCCGACGCGGACCCGCCCGTATCACAACGGGTGGTCAAGCGCGTTGAGGCGGCGGTGATGAGGGAGGTCGCCGAGGAGCTGGGCAACACGCCTGCGGTGGCCCGTGGTTCCTACGTGGATCCGCGTGTTGTTATCGGCTATGAGCAGGGGCTGACCATTGCCGCGGCGGCACGGCGTGCACAGCGCACGCGGCGACCCGAGCTCGCACAGGAAATCCTGGAGAAGGCCGCCCGCATGTTGATCCGCCGAGTAGCCAAGGGCGACAGCGCATCTGGGCTTCCAGTCCTGGCCAAGAGCGCGTGAATTAACAGGGCACCAAGGCTGTCCCTGCCAACACCACCATCAATTGGGACAGGCTGGCGATCCGATTACCGGAATTCGACGCCCGTTCGGCGCGCTCATGGTAACCGTAGACGCCTGGCGGCGAGCAAGGCTACTAAGGGAGGCTTGACATGGCGACATTTCGCGCTTACCAGGTCACTGGACAACGGCGGTTCGAGTTGGTTGAGCGCGAGTCGCTCGAGCCACAGCCCGGTCACGTACGGCTCCGGGTGGACAGCTGCGGCGTGTGCCACAGCGACGTGCTCGCGGTGGAGGGCATGCGCCCCGACCCGAGTCAACCGGTGGTGCCCGGACACGAGGTCGTCGGCGTCATCGACGCCGTCGGTGAGGGCGTTACCGAATGGCAGCTCGGTGACCGCGTCGGCGTCGGTTATCTGGGCGGTCACTGCGGCGTCTGTGTTTGGTGCCGTCACGGGGATTTCGTCAACTGCGAAAACCAGCCTCAGACGGGCACGACCGTGGACGGCGGATACGCCAAGGTGATGCACGCCCGCGCCAGCGGGCTGGTCCGCATTCCCGACGGCCTGACATCTGTGGATGCCTCTCCCCTGCTGTGTGCCGGCATCACCACCTACAACGCGTTGCAGAAGTTGAACGCCGGACCCGATGCGCTCGTTGCGATCCAGGGCATCGGCGGTCTGGGCCATTTAGGGCTGCAGTACGCGGACAAGCTGGGTTACCGTGTCGCGGCCATCGCTCGCGGCACCGACAAGGCTGTGTTGGCAGAAAAGCTCGGTGCGGACCATTACATCGACAGCGCCGCCACCGATCCCGCCAAGGCGCTGCAAGACCTCGGCGGAGCCGTCGCGATCGTGGCCACCGCGGCCAGCGGCGCATCGATGTCGCCGCTGGTGGCCGGCCTCGCGCCGCGCGGTCAGCTGATCGTCGTCGGTGCGGCCAACGACCCGATCGAGGTCAGCACCGCAGATCTCATCTTTGGTGGCCGCTCCATCATCGGCAGCCTCACCGGCACATCCATCGAAAACGAGGCGAACATGCAGTTCAGCGCCGCGCATGGAGTCGCACCCATGACCGAAGTGATGCCCTTCGAAGACGCACCCGCGGCCTATGCTCGAATGATGTCCGGTGCAGCCAGATTCCGAGTCGTGCTCGACATGCTCGGCGGCGAGGGATGACCAACCTGCTCGACGCGGTGCTGGAGGCGCACGGAGGACTCGAGCGGTGGCGCCAATTCAGTACCATCGAGGCGACGATCGTCAGCGGCGGCAAGCTGTGGGAGATCAAGGGCCAACCGCAAGATCCCGTGCCGCGACAGATGACCGTTGCGCTGCACCGTGAATGGGCATCGCTGCAGCCGTTTGGTGCACCAGACCAGAAAACCGACTTCACCCCGGGCCGCATTGCGATCGAAAAGATCGATGGCCAGGTAGTCGCCGAACGCAGCGACCCGCGCGAATCATTCACCGGTCACGGGTTGACCACACCGTGGGATCCGTTGCAGCGCGCCTACTTTAACGGTTACGCGCTGTGGACCTATTTGACGACCCCGTTCCTGATGACACTGCCTGGGTTTATCGTCACCGAGATCGATCCGATCAAGGATAACGGCGAGCAGTGGTTTGGACTGCAGGCGCATTTCCCGGACAGCTTCGCCAGCCACAGCCGGCTGCAGGAGTTCTATTTCGACGGCGACTTCCTGCTGCGCCGTCACGACTACCGGGTAGACGTGGCCGGCGGGTTCGCTGCGATCCAGTACGTCTACGACATGGTGGAGGCTGACGGAATCAAGCTGCCGTCCAAGCGCCGGGCCTACCGCTGCGACGCCGACGGCCGGCTCCTGCCCGACGAACTCATGGTGTCGATCGACGTCAGCGACGTCCGCCTGACATAGAAATCCGTTCCAGTCGCGGCGATTTCAATTTAATTAGATGAAAACCGCCCCGGTGGCAGACGGGGCGGCTTTCATGTGGCGGCCCGCGGGGATCGGGTCCGCCCGCTAGGCAAGCTTTGCCACGCCCGCGTCGCTACGGGCTTCGATGGCCCTGACGCTGTGAACGAATGCCTTTCGCAACGAGCGCTTGGCGACGGTCCCCAGCAGGAACGAAAGAACCCGTCCCTTGAAGTTTTTGCCCTCGCGGACGATGACGACATCTACGGCGGTCGTTCCGTTGACCTGCCGCCTCAAGGTGTAGCTGTAGCCCGATGCACCGCCATACACGTTGGAGTCGGTGGTCGTGAGCTCGACGCGTTCGGGATCGGACCAGTCGTAGTGCAACCGCTCCCAGACACCGCCTGAGCCCTCGGTTACGTCGGCCTCATGGGCGCCCAGGTGATGCACCGCCAGGTACGAGTCGGCACTGTTAGGAAAGAGCTTCGCCCGGCCCGGCCCGAAGTCGGTGAGCCCGGCGATGAACTGCTCAGGGGTCGCTGTGGTCATCTCGTCGAAGTAGATAGTGGACATTTCGTGAATCCTTCTTTGCAGCGGTGGCTTTCGTGTGTGCACCGTCAGCCACCGTCAGCGCGGCGCGGGCGTTGCAAATTCCGGCAAACGGATCGCCAGCCTGGCCCAATCGATCGTGGTATTGGCACGGACACCTTTAGCATCAGGTGATGGCACAGAAGGCCAACGCGCTGGGTGATTACCTGCGTGCGCGGCGCCAACACATCCGTCCCGAAGACGTCGGGTTGGTCGCTGGCCCGCGCCGGCGCGTGGCGGGCTTGCGCCGCGAAGAGCTGGCGACCCTGGCCGGCATCAGCTCCGCCTACTACCTACGCCTCGAGCAGGGCCGTGACACTCGTCCATCCGTACAAGTCGTGGACGCACTCGCACAAGCGCTGCGGCTCGACCGCAAAGCGACGGAACATTTGCATCGACTGGCGACCGCGACCAGCGACCGCCCGCCCCGACCCGCAGTAGAGACAGCGGCGAACAGGCTGGACCAACTCATAGATCAGTTTTCGATGCCGGCGATTGTGGCTAGCAGATGCCAGGACGTGCTGGCCGCGAATCCCTGCGCCCGCGCGCTGTCACCGGGTTTCATGCCGGGACAAAACTTCCTGCGCTGGCGCCTTCTCGACCCCGCTGCACGCGAACTCTTCGTCGATTGGGACGAGGCGACCGAAATAGGGGTCAGCGGGTTACGCGAGGCGGCCGGTGGCGACACGGACGATCCGCGGTTGTCTGTTTTGATCAACGAGCTGTCGGCAGCAAGCGATCGGTTCCGTGAACTGTGGGCACGTGCGGATGTCGGTTATCGCACCGGCATTTTCCACTTTCGCCACCCCCTGGTTGGCGACCTTCACCTACACCGGAACAAGCTCAGCGTTCCCCACTCGGGTGGGCAGCAACTGCTGATATATCACGCCGAGTTCGGCAGCCCATCCGTCAAGGCGCTCGAGGAACTCCGGTCCCTGGCGACCGACGGATTTGCCCCCCTGCCAGGGAAATTTGAATTTCACTAGTTCCCGCAACCTTCCCTGTACAAGCGCGACACGCCGGCCCTAGCGTGAATTACCAGTCACGTAGAAAGAGGGCGGCCCCACGCAATCCCGGCGCTGCAACGCCGGGCGGGGGCCGCCCGAACCAAACCGTCTGCTCGGAAGGACTGGCTCGATGAGCACGATACCGGGTCGCACGCGCCGTCGGGAGCGGTCATGACCGACATTCGACGGCCGGCGGGCATCGACCACCTCCGTCAGGATCTGATCGATCGGGTAGAGGCGGTGCCATTCTCTGACTGGTCCCCCGCTTTCTTGCGCGCACTCATCGCCGTCTTCGACCTGAACGGCATCACGCCAGAGCCCGAGCACAGCTTCCGGCCCTACATCGTCAGGTAAAGACTCGGCAATCGTTAGTGCCCCGGTCCTTGATGGGGTCGGTTCGGTGGCGCACGATGGGCGGATGGTTCCGACGTCAGCGGCGCAGGCAACATGACCCAATCCGGCCCCACTCGCGTAGCGGTCTACCTCGACTTCGACAACATCGTGATCTCGCGATACGACCAAGTGCACGGACGCAGCTCATTCCAGCGGGACAGAGCCAACGGCCTGGAAAAAGAGCGGCTGAAGTTGGCGACCGTCGACATCGGCGCGGTCATCGACTTCGCCTCGTCATTCGGCACCCTCGTCCTCACTCGCGCGTACGCGGATTGGTCCGCCCACGTCAACGCCGCGTATCACAGTCAACTCGTTGGCCGCGCCGTCGATTTGGTGCAGCTCTTTCCGGCCGTCAATTACAGCAACAAGAACGGCGCCGACATCCGGTTGGCGGTCGACGCGGTCGAGGACATGTTCCGGCTTCCCGACCTGACCCATGTGGTCATCGTTGGGGGCGACTCCGATTACATCGCGCTCGCCCAGCGCTGCAAACGCCTCGGCCGCTACGTCGTCGGCATCGGCGTGGCCGGCGCCAGCAGCCGATCACTGGCCGCCGCGTGCGACGAATTCGTCACGTACGACGCACTGCCGGGGATACCCACCGTCGAGGCGACGGGTCCCAAGACCGGCAAACGCGGCAAGCGGACAACCGCTTCCGCGCCGGACGACGAGCCGGCGCCCGCCGACCCGCAGGCCGCCGCCACCGGGCTGCTCGAACGCGCACTGCGCATCGCGCAGGAGAAGGACGACGACGAATGGCTCCACAACTCCGAAGTCAAGGCCCAGATGAAGCGGATGGATCCATCCTTCAGCGAGAAGTCGTTGGGGTTCAAATCCTTTAGCGACTTCCTCCGTTCGCGCAGCGATCTCGTTGACCTCGATGAGAGCAGCACAACCCGAATGGTGCGGCTACACAGTGACAACCCCGCGTGAGGAGTCACGACGGTGGAGATGTGGGAACTGGTTGCCCGAGAGCAGATTCGGGATACCCTGGCGCGATACAACTGGTCGGGTGACGCTGGCCGTCTCGACGGCCTCGCGGAAACATTCTGCGCGGACGGTGTCCTCGAGATACGCGGTTCGGAGCCACTGCGCGGCCGAGCCGAAATCGTGGCTTTCCTCGGCGGCGTCACCAGAAACGTCGCCGTCAACGTTGACGTCAAGCCCGTCATCCGACATAACGTCGCCAACTTGCTGTTCACCAGACTGACTCTCGACGAGGCACACGTGTCGTGTTACTTCACCGTGGTCACCCATATCGGGCTCGACCATTTTGGCCGCTACCGCGACACCTTGGTGCCCGACGGGGGCACCTGGCTGATCAAGCACCGCAAGGTGTCGACCGACTGGACAGCGCCTGATTCGGCCATTGCTCGGCAACCACCAACTGATCGGAACCGTTGAGAAGACAGCCTGGCTGCGCACCGCAACCGCGTTACAGCTATGAGCCGCAACGAGATCCGACTATGGCAGCACGGTGTGCATCAACATCACGTCGTATGCGGACCACAGCGACAGGTTGAAGTACAGGTCCCTACCCGACGACAAGGGATGGATCATCGGTGCATAGATGCCACCTGGCATCTGCCATGACGACACGAGCATCTGCTCTGGACTCCATGGTCCTTGCGGAGCCGGCGCCGTCCTTGCCACGACGTCGTTGCTGCCACCGTTGGTGTACAGCACTAGGTATTGCTTGAGATAGCTGTTGTATTGGGCTGACATTTCGCCCACCGGGCCAGGGAAAATCGGCGTGGCCTTCGATGGATCAGCCGGGACCCAGGAGTTCGAGTCGCCGTTCCAGTATTGGTACTTGGTGAGGTCCGGCAAAGAGCGCGCGGGAACTCGCGACAGAAACGCCGCGCCGCCGCGCCCGGACGGCGTCCCGAACGAGTAGATGTAACCGTCGTTGCCCTTCATGAACGCGCCCATCTGGAAATTCTCATTTCCCGGGAGGAACCTGGCGCCGGGCACGTTGTCCGGCGAGGACGCGCGGATGCTGCCGGGGTAGACCCCCCAGTTCTGGCCATTGTCGGGGGACACCGCAATCGCCGAGAAGTTCGTCGACCATTGGCCGTCGCGGCCCCATTCCTTGATGGACATGAAGTTGATGTATTGGTTTCTCCCGAGGGACATGGCGGCGGTCGGAATGAGTCCCGTCTCGTGTGGCGCCCTCTTGATGGTGTTGATGATCTGTTTGGAGAGGCCCGACTGCCACGCCGGCGAGCCGGAATATTTGTCGGAGGCCGAGCCGGGGGCCACGTGGATGCCGTGGGACAGGTCATTTTCGGAGCTGCGGAACAGTATGTTGTATCGCCATTGTTGGCCGTGGACCTTGCAATAGCCGAAGGTGTCACCGAAGGCCATGAGCGTCTGATGGTTGGCGGGATCGCCGTTGTCCCAGGGGATCCCAAGGTCGGTGCCGGAGATGCCGAAACGCTCGAGGGTCTTGTTTGGGCCGTTCGGGCCGGTCACCCAGTCGACGAGCGATGTCGGAGCCCCCCCGATCGAGGCAGGAGGCGGCGGCGGTGCCGGCTGCGCTGCCGGCTGCGGCGCCGGCTGCGGCTGAACCGGGGCTGCGTTGGGAACCAACGGATTAGCATTCGGGGGCGGTTGATTGCCGGCGCCGGGAGGATTTGGCCCGGGCGGTACGACCTCGGCTTGATGCTCCAGCGGCGCCGAGTAGCGAGTACCCGGAGAAGTCGGCTTGAGCAAAGACGATATCAGCGGACCCAGCTTGGGTAGCGGCGCACGGTCATTCGCGTTAGAAGGCCTGCGCCCAGTCGGTGGTCGGACGACGGGCGCGGGCGCGGGCATCGGTGCCGGCGTGGTAGGAGGATCGATGTTCGCTTCGGGCGCGGAGCAAGGCGTGGCGGTCGCCGGTGGCGCGAGACCTACCGCAACGATGAGTCCTAAAGCGGTCGCCGACGCCATCGACACCGACACGATTCGCCGAAATGCCGACAATGTCACACCTTTCCAGGGGGCAGTACGTCGTATTGACGTCCGCAGTTGGCTCATGTGACGATAGTTATCCGCGGGGCTCTTGTGACCAGTGATTCACGAATGGGTATGCATCCGAGACCGTGTCGCGACCCTTTTGTTCACCTCCCACTCGATCCACGCAGGTGAAAGCGACGTAGCAAGGTTGCTGTAACTACTGACCGCCGTCTCGACCGCTGAGGCGATGCCATCCAGGCGCTAGCCGTTCAGATGGTGCGCGATCGATCCCTGCCGCCTCGATCGTCTTCGGACACCTAAATGCTCAGCTGGCTGCCGCGGTGACGACGATCGATTCCTCCCCCGTTTGCCACGCATTCGTGAAGGTGGCGATGGGGACCTGCTCGTCGGCGTGGTCGGTACCGGGGTCGTTGAGATGAACGATCTGTGTGTTGGTGTCGATCCCGGAGACGACAAGGTAGTGATCGGCCTTGGTGTGCTGGTCGCCGGTGTTCCAAATGATCGCGGAATTGACCCAGGCGATGATCTTGCGGTTGTCGGTGAGGTATTGCTGCAGCGCGGGCATCCCGGTCTGCTCGGGGTGGGCCGTCCAGGCCATAAGCGATTTGATGCCGTAGTGGTCGAGCAGCACGACCAGGTCCGCCATTTCGACGCCGCCATTCCCGCTTGCGTGGCTCGGGTCGGACGACGGCGCGTAGATCGGCCCCGGGTTGGTCCCCGAGGGGGTGTTCTGTGCCAGCGCGACCATCTGCTGCTCGGTCGGTTCGTTGCCGGTGATCTCACCGACCACGTCGGCCACCGACACCAGCCCGCAGTTGTCGTCGAGCGACTGCTGCCGCCAGAATTTGGCGGCCGCAACCGGATCGCCGTATACGCCGGCGGAGGCGCTCGGCGACGTGGCCGGCGACGATGTTGGTGGCGGGTTGCTGGACGCGCTGGTGGTGGTGGGTGACGTGGCCGGCCTCGATGACGCCAAATCACACGCCGTCACAAGGGAGACACTGGCGATGCCGATGAAAGCGCACATCACTGCAGCGCGCGCCTGGGTAGCGATCCGGGAATTGAATGTGGTGCTAATCGGGCTAGTGAACCATCACTCCGCCTGCGACGCCCAGGTTTTTCACGGAAAATCCAACCCCGCGTCAACCTCGGTTTATCACACGAACGCTTTGACGAAGGCGTTGGTAGAACGTGTTACAGTTTGCCGACCGTGGCCGAGAGTCGAGGCAACCCGGTATTGCGCGTAAGGAGGCACGCATGTATTCAAGCGGTGCCATCTGCCGGTCGCCGAAAAGTACAGCCACAGAAGTGAACTGCCCGTAATGCTGCAACGCCCCGGGGCATCGGTGAACCGCAAACGCGTCGTCATTGCGGGATTGGGAGACGTAGGTGTCCTGACCGCGATCCGCCTGGCCCGGCAGGCCGACGTGGTCGGAATCTCGGTCAAACCCGCGCTGGTGAGTGGCCAAGAACTCGGCATCCGGCTTTCTCGCCCCGACGATTGGGCCCGCGACAACTGGATTCCGTTCGACAGGTTCCGCTGTTTGGATCGGGTGCGGACGGTTCAGGCCTCGCTGACCGGAGTAGACCTGGCGGCGCGAACCGTGCTCGGCCGGCGCGACGATGGCGCAACAGTCGCCGAAGAGTACGACGCGCTGGTCATTTCGACAGGGGTCACCAACGGCTTCTGGCGCCGGCCGACGCTGCAGTCGGCGACCGAGATCGGCGCCGACCTACGCGCCGCACACGACCGGCTGGCTGCCGCCAACTCGGTGATCGTCGTGGGCGGGGGCGCCGCGGCGGTCAGCAGCGCCGCCAACATGGCAATCACCTGGCCGGACAAGCGAATCGACCTGTACTTTCCCGGAGAGCGCGCTTTGGGCGGGCATCACCCGCGGATTTGGCAACGCATCCAGGGGCGCTTGACCGAACTCGGCGTGGGCCTTCACCCGGGGCACCGTGCTGTGCTCTCGAACGGCTTCGGGGGCGATGAGATCACCAGCGAACCTATCAGCTGGAGCACCGGACAGCCCCCGGCGTCCGCCGAGGCGGTGCTTTGGGCGATAGGGCGGGTGCGACCCAACACCGACTGGCTGCCGCGGGAGCTGCTCGATGAGCGCGGGTTCGTTCGCGTGACGCCGGAGCTACGGGTACCCGGCCAGCGCGCTGTCTTCGCGATCGGGGACGTCGCGGCGACCGACCCTCTTCGCAGCTCCGCCCGCAATCGTGGGGATGCGTTGCTGGCCCGTAACATCCGCGCCGAGTTCGCAGGTCGACGGCTGCGCGCCTACCGAGCGCCGCATCGGCGCTGGGGTTCGGTATTGGGCATCCAAGCCGACGGGCTGGAGGTCTTTCTGCCCACCGGCCATGCGTTCCGCTTCCCGTCATGGTCGGTCGAACGGGTGGTGATGCCATGGATCGTCCGATGGGGCATGTATCGGGGAGTGCGGAGTAATGAGGCGGTGTATTACACGATGCACCGAGAGGAAAACCCCATTGACCCCGATCCCGCTACCAGCCGGCGCCCTCGGCGCCACCAGTTACGACAACCTCGGCTCTAGGGTCTGCTACGGCCCGACCTGGCGCAACCTCGACCGGACCTATTAGAAGAGTGATCGCTAACCGGCGCTGATCAGTTGAACTATCTGAGTGCTGTGCGGTCGACGGTATAACCGGCAGCCTCAATCTCTCGCATGAGCTCGATCTTCCAACCACCGCGCAAATCAGTCTCGATATACACGAGCCCGTCAATGTCCGATGGAATCTCAACGCCAGGGTCGTACAGCAGCACAACCTTTTCCCTGCCCAGCACACCGAAGAATGGTGCGCGCGCGGAGACGTCGACTCGGGTCGACGACGGCGATCCGCCGCTGGATCTGTTGCGCGTGCCGTTCTAGCGCGCCAGCGAGTCTGCCTCGGCTTGCGCGTATAGAGCATCAAGCGCCGCATACTCGGCTTCGTCGAGGGCGGCTTGTGCGAAATCAATCGCGTCGAGCGCGAAATCCAGAGCCCACTTGGCGGACCTCTCGGCCTCCTTCACGTCGTGTTTGGCTTTCTTCTTCTCGATGTTTGCCTTCACCTCGGCGACATGAGCCTGCCACTTGCGGTGGACTTCTTGCGACCGCGACGA
>DATMMZ010000260.1:0-2549 GCA_035569455.1 Mycobacterium sp.
CGAATACGACTGCGGCGCACCCTCGACGACGAACTGACCGGGCTCTTCGGGCGGAGGTCCGAGCCGGACGAACACGCGCTCGCCGCTGTTGCCGGCACCGTTGCCCGCGTCCGCCGTCACCGGTCCACCCCACCCATGACCGGGTCGATACTGGCGACCGCGGCGATCAGGTCGGCGACCAGCCCGCCCTCGCCCATCGCGGCGACCGACTGCAGGTTGGTGAACGACGGATCCCGGTAGTGCACCCGGTAGGGGCGGGTACCGCCGTCGCTGACCATGTGCACGCCGAGCTCACCGCGGGGCGATTCGACCGCCACATAGACCTGGCCCGCCGGAACACGGATGCCCTCGGTGACCAGTTTGAAGTGATGGATCAATGCCTCCATCGAGCTGCCCATGATCTTGGCGATGTGCTCCGGCGAGTTGCCCATGCCGTCGGGGCCCACCGTCAAGTCGGCCGGCCACGCGATCTTGCGGTCCTCGATCATGGTCGGGCCGGGCCGCAACTTGTCCAGGCACTGCTCGACGATCTTCACCGACTCCCGCATCTCTTTGACGCGAATGATGTAGCGCCCGTAGGCATCACACCCGTCATCGGTGATCACGTCGAACTCGTAGTTCTCGTATCCACAGTAGGGCTCGCTTTTGCGCAGGTCGTGCGGCAATCCGGTGGCGCGCAGGATCGGGCCGGTGATGCCCAGCGCCATGCAACCGGCCAGGTCCAGGTAGCCCACGCCCTCGGTACGGGCCTTCCAGATGGCGTTTTCGTTGAGCAGCTCGCCCATTTCGCGCAGTGGCTGGCGCAACTGATTGAGGGCCTCCGCGATTTCGCTGGCCGCGTTGGGCGGTAGGTCCTGGGCCACCCCGCCGGGTCGGATGTAGGCGCTGTTCATCCGCAACCCGGTGATCGATTCGAACAACGTGAGGATGATCTCGCGGCCGCGGAAGCCGACGAACATCGGTGTCATGGCGCCCAATTCCATGCCGCCGGTCGCCAATGCGACCAGATGTGATGAAATCCGGTTGAGCTCCATCATCATTACCCGGATGACGTTGACCCGCTCCGGTATCTCATCGGTGATGCCGAGCAGCTTTTCCACACCCAGGCAGTAGGCTGTTTCGTTGAAAAACGGTGCCAGGTAATCCATTCGGGTGACGAAGGTGACGCCCTGAGTCCAGTAGCGGTATTCGAGGTTCTTCTCGATTCCGGTGTGCAGGTAGCCGATTCCGCATCGGACCTCGGTGACCGTTTCGCCCTCGATCTCGAGGATCAGCCGCAACACCCCGTGGGTGGACGGGTGCTGCGGCCCCATGTTGACGACGATGCGTTCACCGGGATCCGCGCTGCGGGCGGCCTCGACGATCTGCTCCCAGTCCTGGCCGCCGGCGACCAGGACGGTTTCGGTTTCGCTCATCTTTCGTCTTTTTCCGTCATTAGTTGTAGCCCCTCCGCTCGTCGGGCGGGGGTATCTGCGCGCCCTTGTATTCGACCGGGATGCCGCCGAGTGGATAGTCCTTGCGCTGCGGATGCCCCTGCCAGTCGTCGGGCATCTCGATTCGGGTCAGCGATGGATGGCCGTCGAAGATGATCCCGAAGAAGTCGTAGGTCTCGCGCTCGTGCCAGTCGTTGGTCGGGTAGACCCGATACAGCGACGGGATATGCGGATCACTGTCCGGCGCAGACACTTCCAGCCGGAGCCGGCGGTTGTGGGTGATCGACTGCAGCGGGTACACGGCGTGCAGTTCCCGGCCGGTCTCGTGCGGGTAATGCACCCCGTTGACGCCCAGGCACAGCTCGAAGCGCAGTTCCGGCTCGTCGCGAAGACGCTGCGCGACTTGCGGCAACAGCTCGCGGCGGATGTGCAGGGTCAGCTCGTTGCGGTCCACCACGACTTTCTCAACCGCGTCGTCGAATTCGACTCCGTCGCGCTGCAACGCCTCGGCCAGCCGGTCGGCGACGTCGTCGAAGTAGCCGCCGTAGGGGCGCGGGCTACCGCCGGGGAGCGTGACCTCGCGGACCAACCGTCCGTATCCGGAGGTGTCGCCGGTGCCCTCGACCCCGAACATGCCGCGGCGAACGTCGACCACTTCGCCCCCGGCGGGGGGTGGTCCCGCCACCTCGATCGCTGCCTGCTTCGGGTCCTGGTCCGGTGAGCTCATCGCAAAAGTCCGTGCATCTCGATCGTCGGTCTGGCGGACAGCGCCGCCTGCTCGGCCTCGGCGATGGCGCGTTCCCGGTTGACGCCCAACGGCATTTCCTGAATCTTCTCGTGCAGCTTGAGGATCGCGTACATCAGCATCTCCGGGCGGGGCGGGCAGCCGGGTAGGTAGATGTCCACCGGAACGACGTGATCCACGCCCTGCACGATCGCGTAATTGTTGAACATCCCGCCCGACGACGCGCACACACCCATGGCCAGAACCCATTTCGGCTCGGCCATCTGGTCGTAGATCTGCCGCAACACCGGTGCCATCTTCTGGCTTACCCGCCCCGCCACGATCATCAGATCGGCCTGCCGAGGCGTAGCCGAGAATCGCTCCATCCCGAA
>DATMMZ010000261.1:0-8062 GCA_035569455.1 Mycobacterium sp.
CCTGCGGTTCCTGTCGTCGGCGTCCGGTGCCACGATGCCGGATCTACGACCCGCAGCGCGGGAGATCGCTGCGCGCGTGGCCGAGGAAATCGACTACCGCCACGAGGCCGCAAACATCACCGCATTCAGCCAGCTCTACCACGGCCATCCCTTCATACGGGTACCCGACGTCATCGATGAAGCGTCCGGTGACCGGGTGCTGACCATGACGTATCTCGACGGGTTGGACTGGGCGGGCGCGCAACGGGCCGACCAAGACCTGAAGAACAGCTGGGCAGAGGTGATCTCTCGGTTCATGGCGGGTTCCTTCCGACACGCGAATCTGTTTCATGCGGATCCCCATCCCGGCAACTATCGCTTCGGCCTCGACGGGCGAGTCGGATTCGTCGATTTCGGCTGCGTCAAGATCCTGTCCGAACGTCAGCGCCGCCAGTTCGTCGGGCTGGCGCGTGCGGCAGTCGAGGGCCACAAGCACGAATTGCGCGATCTGATGGTCCAAACCGGCTTCTTGGCGAGCGACTCCACACTCACTGTCGAAGAGGCATACGAGTGGTGGGCGGGAATTCTGTATGAGCTGCTCGCGCCCCAGCCATTCACATATACCCACGACGCCCCAAGACGGTTGATCCGGGGAATGATGGGTGCCCGCGCGGCCGATCACCCTGCTCGACGCTTGTCGATGCCCGAAGATTTCGCCTTCTTCCCGCGGCTGACCTTCGGCATGTACACCCTTTTCGCGACATTGCACGCCACCGTTGATGCCCGATCGATCTATGACGACATGGATGGGATCGCGCAACCGGTAACCCCGCTGGGTAAGCAACACCACGCCTGGATACGCCGACGCGGCCTGCCGTGCGGATTGGATGCCCATCACCAGCCCTAGCACGCGCCACGTTGCCCGGGCGATCGCTACCGCGACATAGCGAGAACGCTCATATCTCGTTACTCAGGACAGCTGGCCGGCGTGGGGTGATGATCAGATGATGATGACCGATACAGCCGGGAGAGACCGACCGACGCCAGACGTCGACGTCGTCGTAGTGGGCGCAGGTATTGCAGGTCTGTATCTTGCCTACCGCCTGAGCCGCGCCGGATACCGATTCCGCGTGTTCGAAGCCGCCGACGACGTCGGCGGCACGTGGTACTGGAATCGGTACCCGGGTGCCCGGGTCGACGTCCCCAGTGTCGACTACATGTTCAGCTTTGATCCCGGCTGGCAGCGGGACTGGCAATGGTCGGAGAAGTACGCCACCCAGCCGGAGATCCTGCGGTATTTGAACCATGTCGCTGACAAGCACGACCTGCGGCGCCGCATCACCTTCTCGACGCGAGTCCAGCAGGCGCGCTGGGCCGACGATGCTTCGTTATGGCAGGTGAGCACCCACGGCGGGGACGAGGTCACCTCTCGTTTCGTCGTGATGGCCACGGGTTGTCTGTCCATGCCCAAGCAAGCCGAGGTCGCTGGACTCGAGCGGTTCGCCGGTGAGGTCTACTTCACCAGCCGTTGGCCGCACGAGCCAATCGATCTCAAGGACAAGCGGGTCGCGGTGATCGGCACGGGTTCCTCCGGCGTTCAATCGATTCCGGTCATCGCCCGGGAAGCGCGACAGCTGGTGGTGTTTCAGCGCACTCCGAATTTCTCGATCCCGGCGCGCAATGGCCCGTTGGCGCCCGAGAAGCTCGCCCTACTGGCAAATGAGGCGGGCTACCGCGCGGCGGCGAGCATGTCGTTCGGCGGCATTCCGATGGAGCGCAGCATCACCCCGACATTCAGCGTCTCGGAGACTGAACGCCAACAACGCTATGAGCGCGTATGGCAGGGCGGCTTACTGTTCGACACGATAAACGTTTTCGCCGACGTGCTGAGCAATCCCGCAGCCAACCATGAGTTCGCCGAGTTCTTCCGGAACAAGATCCGTTCCATCGTCGCCGATCCACAGACGGCGGCCGACCTGTGCCCAACCGACCATCCCATCGCGACGAAAAGGCCGTGCCTGGACACGAACTACTACGCCACCTACAACCTGCCGCACGTGCGCCTTGTCAACGTCCGAAAACATCCGATCCGACGAGTCACAGAGACGGGCATCGATACCGCCGACGAGTCGTTCACCCTGGACGCGATCGTCTTCGCCACCGGCTTCGACGCCGTGACGGGCGCGATAACGGCCGTCGACATCAGGGGCCGTAGCGACGTGGCGCTGAAGGACAAATGGACGAACGGCCCGCAGACCTACCTCGGGTTGACCACGGCGGGCTTTCCCAATTTGTTTTTCATCACCGGCCCCGGGAGTCCCTCGGTGCTGACGAACATGGTCGTTTCGATCGAACAACACGCGGACTGGGTGCTCGACTGCCTCGGTCACCTGAGCGGATCCGGCTTCGATGCCATCGAGCCCACCGAGACGGCCGAAGCCGGGTGGACGCAACACGTCAACGACTGCGCCGACATCACCCTCTTCCCTGCCGCGGACTCGTGGTATATGGGCGCCAATGTGCCGGGAAAGCCACGGGTTTTTCTGCCCTACTGCGCAGGCCTCGACTTCTACCGCGCCAGCTGCGACGAGGTGGTCGCCCGCGATTACCTGGGCTTCCGGCTATGTGGTCCCGACGGATCGCAGTGCAACGACGGAGTGGTGCGCCGGTTGCAACCGGACATCGAGATGATCCTCAACGAGATGGCGGCGCTGAATTCGCCGCCAATTGAATCGATGCCCGTGGACGATGCCCGCGCGTTCTACGCGCAGATGATAGCGCCTCTACCGCCGGGACCAGACGTCGGCGAGATCGTCGACGGTGTGCTGCCGGGCGCCACCGGCGACCTGGCCTACCGGCTCTACCGACCGCCGACCGCTGGCCCGCACCCGATCGTCGTCTACTTCCATGGTGGCGGCTACGTCCTGGGCGATGCCATCTCTGATGATCCGCTGTGCCGGGACCTCTGCGTGCGCAGCGACGCGGTCGTCATGTCGGCGAATTACCGCCACGCGCCCGAGCACAGATTTCCCGCGGCAATCGATGACGGCATGGCCGCTTTGCGGTGGGTCGCGGACAACGCCGACGCACTCGGCGGCGTACCGGGGCAACTCGCGGTTTGTGGTTGGAGTGCCGGCGGCGGGATCGCGGCGGTGGTATGCCAGTTGGCGCGAGACCTGGGTGGACCCAACATCCTGGGCCAGGTCCTGTTGATGCCTGCAACGGCCGGCGACACAACAAACGCATCCTTCACCGAGAACGCGGACGGCTATGGCCTCACGACGCCGCTGATGCGGTGGTTCTACGACCACTACATCGACGCGGCAGATCGAAGCGATCCCCGCTTCGCACCCTTACGCGCCGCCGATCTATCCGGATTGCCTCCGGCGATGGTGGTGACGGCCGAGTTCGATCCCTTACGCGACGACGGTGACGCCTACGCCGCCGCGCTCGCCGCGGCGGGTGTCCCCACGGAGCATGTCCGCGCCCGCGGCCACACCCACCAGTCGGTGAGCATGGTCGACGTGGTCATCTCCGGCGCACCGATACGCGCACGGATGGCGGACTCGCTGCGCAGTTTCTTTGTTTCGACACGCACGCCCGAACCCGCTTCCTGAGGAGCACTTGGAGCCCACCGGTGGCCGGGCCAACGGCACCAGACTCGGGCGGCCGAGTGTCAGCTGAACAGGTCGCGGTGTTGTTCGACGTATTGCCGCACGGTTTGTGCGGGGTGGCCGGTGATGTCTTCGAAGTCACGGGTAGCGCGGTTGTAGCGGTCCTCGCGATGCAGCTTGGCCATGGTCGCGATGTGTTGTTGCACATGCGCGGGCAGTCCCACTTTGTCCAACTGCTGAAGAAATTGGTCGTAGGACGGACTAACCGCGGTGACGGGTCGGCCCAGGGCCTGGCTGTACTGTTCGGCGATCTCGTCGATGTCCAGCGTTGCCGGGCCGGTCAATTCGTAGACCGCACCGAGATGGTCCTGGGGTTCGCACAACACCGCGGTGACGACTTCGGCGACGTCGCTGGCGGCGATGGGTGAGGTGCGGCCGGTTCCGAACGGCAGCGAGATTTCTCCGGTGTCCCGGATTGACCGGGCAGCCAGCATCGCGAAGAGCGGGTTCTCCAGGAACACCGTCGGCCGGACGTGCACGGCCGGGATGCCCGACCAGTTGATGACGTGCTCGGCCAACCAGTGCAGCCGTTGTTGTTTGGATTCCTCCGTGCTGGTCGCGGTCATCTGGGAGACCGTCATTTGCGACATGTTGACCAGCACTTCCAAGCGGCAGAGCTCGGTTGCGATCGCACACACCACGGCGGTGGCTTGCAGGTAATCCGGCGACACGCTCATGCTGAAGAACATCCGGTTGACGCCGTTCATCGCCGCCGCGACATCGACCGGGTTGGTCAGGTCTCCGGCGATCACCTCGGCGCCAAGCGCGCGCAGCGGGTCGGCGCGGGAGTCGTCGTGGTGCACCATGGCCCGAACCGCCTCGCCGCGGTCGCGAAGTTGGGCCACCACCTGCGGGCTGACACCGGCGGTGCCGCCGCCGGCACCGGTGATCAGGTAGGTCGGTGACTCAGTCATGGCGAAATGGTATGACCCGATTGCCCGCGGCGGGGCCGCAGCCGATGCCGTATGGCTTACAGTTGACCAGTCAATCCGGGCGTGCTCGTCCGCGTACGAAGGCTGGGAGGCGCCTTGGCAACGACGATGTCGATTCCCCGGTACCCCGGCGATGTGACTCCCGAGTGGCTGGCGAGGGCACTAAGCGAACGCCGCACACCCGTCGAAGTGTCTGAGGTCGACGTTGTCGCCATTGGCACCGGGCAGACCGGGGCGACTTACCGGGTGACAGCCAGGTACACAACCGATCCGGGTGGTTTGCCGGGAACTTTCGTGATCAAGCTGCCGGCCCAGGACGACACCGTGCGCGACCGGGTCACCGTGGGCTATCGCAGTGAATGCGCGTTCTACGCCACGGTGGCTGACCGGGTGCGGGTGCCGACGCCGCAGTGCTTCTACTGTGAGATAACCGAGGACGCCTTGGATTACGCACTCTTGCTCGCCGATCAGGCGCCCGCGGTGCAGGGGGATCAGATCGCGGGCTGCGGCGAGCAGGAGGCGCGGCTCGCGGTCGCGGCGCTGGCCGGATTGCACGGGCCCAGCTGGTGCGATCCCTTCTGGCTGGATCTGCCTGGCCTCGCGTTTCCCCGTCCGGATGAGGCTTCCGCCAAGGGCCTTGGCGACGTGGGGAAGATGAGCGCCGACATCACGCTGGAAAAGCTCGGCGACCGAATGAGCGCCGAAGACTGCGAGACCTTCACTACGGCAATGGGTTTGGTCACTCCCTGGGTGCTTGCCGAACCCGGCCGGTTCGCCCTGTTGCACGGCGACTATCGTCTCGACAACCTGCTGTTCGATCCTGACCGGAGCCGGGTGAGCGTGGTTGATTGGCAGACGCTCGGTACGGGACTTCCGGCAAGGGATCTCGCCTACTTCACTGCAACCAGCCTGAACTCCCAATTGCGCTTGACGATCGAAGAAGACCTTGTTCACGAGTATTACCGAAAGCTGTTGGGCTACGGCGTTACCGGCTACGACCGTGAAACATGTTGGCGTGATTACCGCCTCGGGATGCTGCAGGCCCTGCTGATCTCGGCCCTCGGGTTCGCCTTCGCCACCGCCACCGAGCGTGGCGACGACATGGTGCTTGCCATGTTGCGGCGGGGCTGTCAGGCCATCCGTGACCTGGGGACCCTAGAACTGATCGAGAGCTGATCGCATAGCTCGGCTACCGGTTGAACCGCCCAGCGAGGTACTCGGCCCGGCACGCGTTGCGTGCGAGTTTGCCGCTGGTGGTGCGGGGAATGGCGCCGGCGGCGACGAGCCGGACGTCGCCGACCCGGACCTGATGCTCGCGTGAGACCGCTGCGCGCACGGCCGCCGTGATCGGGGCCGGATCGGCGTGCCCGACACCCGCGGCGCGTTCGGCGACGATTACCAGCTGTTCTCCGGAGGTTTCGCCCGCGGAGTCGAGTGTGTCGGCGGGAACGGAAAACGCGGCCACATAGCCGGTCCGGATGGCGGGCGATGCCTGACTGACGGTGGCCTCGATGTCGTGCGGGTAGTGGTTACGACCGTCGATGATGACGAGGTCCTTGATCCGCCCGGTCAAGTACAGCTCGCCGTCGATGTAGACCCCGAGATCGCCGGTAGCCAGCCAACAGCTGTTGTCCGGGACGCCCTCGGCGTGGCTGGCATACTCAAGCCGCGACTGCAGCTTGTTGGCGAACGTGCGCAGTGTTTCGTCCTCGCGTCCGAAGTACCCGCGGCCGATGTTGTTGCCGTGCAACCAGATTTCCCCGACGGTACCGTCAGGTACCTCGGCACCGCCCGGGCTGGCGATCACTGCCCACACGTTGGGGAACGGCTGGCCACAGGAGACATAGGCGACCGCACCCGGCGTTCCCGACTCGACGACCACCGCGCGCCTGGCGGCCAACTGAACGCGGTCGAGGAATACAGCGCTGGCCGCTGCTTCGGGGGCGGCGGTGGCTACCCCTAGCGTCGCCTCCGCCATCCCGTACGCCGGTTTGATCGCCGTGGCGGGCAAACCATGGGGAGCGAACGCGTTGGTGAACTTCTCGATGGCCGCCATCGTCACCGGCTCGGAGCCGTTGAGTAGGCCGACGACGTTGCTCAGGTCAATGGTCTCGCCCTGTGGGGGTAGCCCCCGCTCGGCCGCCAACTCGTAGGCGAAGTTCGGCGCGGCCGCAAACGTCCGGCCGTAGGTCGCTTCCGCATTCAGCTCTTTGATCCATCGGTACGGCCGACGAACGAACGCCATGGGATCCAGCAGCACGAGGTATCCACCGGACAACGCCGGAAACATGATCATGAGCAATCCCATGTCGTGATACAGCGGCAGCCAGCTCACGCTGTGGATTCCCCGGTCCAGCCCACTACCCAGGGTCATCTGCAGCACGTTGGTGCAGACGGCACGATGGGTGATCTCCACCCCGGCCGGGATGCGCGTCGAACCGGACGTGTACTGCAGATAGGCGACATCGTCGGTGTCGACCGTCGGGTCGGTAAACATTGAAGCGAGCGTCGCCGGGATTGCGTCGACCGCGATCAGTCGCGGCCGTCCGGCCTCCGGATGTGCCCGCAGAGAGGCTCGCACCGACTCGGCCGCCGCGGTGGTGGTCAACACCGCGGCAGGCCGGGCATCGCCGAGCACCGCCGCCAACCGCGCTGCGTGGCCCGACAGCGTTGGCGCGAACAGCGGGACCGCGATACGGCCCGCATGGACGGTGGCGAAGAAAGCGGCCACGTAGTCAACGCCCTGTGGCGCCAAGATCGCCACCCGATCGCCCGGCGTGGTGACCTGCTGCAGGCGGGCGCCGATCGCACGGACCCGCGACCACAGCTCATTCCAGCTGAGCTCATCGACGCGCCCGTTCGGGTCTTTTGCGTAGTCGATGAATCGGTACGACGGACGGTCGCCGAATGCTTTTCGATTCTGATCGAAAAACGAGGTCAGCGTGATGCCGTCCGGCAGGACGATCGTGCCATCGGCAAGGACGTAGTCGTTGATGTCAGCCAAGGCAGGCTGAGCACCACGAATCAAGGAGGGGGCCCGACCCATGCACAGAGAATAAAAGCGTTGCCAGGCCTCCCGCTTTACCGGGTCGGCGTGTCGCGCGTCACTATGGGGCAACAACTCTGATGCCGATAACGCCGCGAACGCAGCCGCTCCGCTGAATGTGCAGGTCAAGCGCGGCGGGCTGCTTCGTGAACCAACTGCATGCGCGACGTGAGCCCGAGTTTGGCGTAGACGTGGGTGAGATGGGTCTGCACGGTGCGCGGGGAGATGAATAGCCGGTTGCCGATGTCCTTGTTACCGAGCCCCTCGCTGACGAGGCGGACCACGTCCAGCTCGGTCGGGGTCAACGAGGCCCAACCGCTGGGCGGCCGTTTACGCTCGCCGCGGCCGCGTTGGGCGTACGCGATTGCGTCGTCGATGGACAGCGCCGCACCGTCCTCCCAGGCTGCGTCGAATTGCCGTCCCAGCGCTTT
>DATMMZ010000262.1:0-4180 GCA_035569455.1 Mycobacterium sp.
ACGGTTTGACGTAGCGGGTGTAGACGCCGGTGATCGTGATGATCGCCGTTGCGAGTCCAAGCAGTAGCAGCAACGCGTTCTCGGTTTCCCGGCTCATCGACCACCGCCCACGAGCACCAGGCCGACCGCGGTGGCCACCAACGTGGCGACGACGAAGGTGGCCGGGGCGAACCGAGTGGCGAACGCGCGACCGAACATTCCGGTCTGCATCGCGAACAGCTTCACATCCACCGCGGGCCCGACCACCAGAAACACCAACCGCGGCACCAGGGGCAGCATCGTCAAACTCGACGCGACGAAGGCGTCGGCTTCTGAGCACAGCGCCAACACGACCGCCAACAGCGCCATGGTGACAACGCCGAGCACCAAGTGCCCGGCGAGGTGGGTGAACACCACCGGCGGAACCAGCACGTGCATGGCGGCTGCAGCGGCGGCACCGAGCACCAAATATGAAGCCGCCTGGAGGAAGTCATGCCGAGCCGCCTCGGCGAATACCGTCCACTTCGACGCGTCGGTGTTGTGGGCCGCAGGCAGGCGTCGGGTGATCCAGTCGATGTGTCCCCACCGCGACCAGACCGCGCCCATGATCAGCGCGGTCAGCAGCGAGGCGATACCGCGGGCGGCGACCATGGTGGGCTGTCCGGGGAAGGCCACCGCGGTGGCGACAAGCACGACCGGGTTGACCGCGGGCGCAGCGAGCATGAAGGTCAGTGCGGCGGCGCCTGCGACGCCGTCGCCGAACAGTCGCCGCGCCACTGGCACCGATCCGCACTCGCAGCCCGGCAGCGCCGCTCCGGAGACCGCGGCCGTGAGGATTGCGGCCCCGGTTCGCTGCGGCAGCCAGCGCGCCAGTCGTTCGGGAGATACGAACACGGCGATCAGCCCGCTGACCACGACCCCCAGGCCCAAGAACGGCAGCGCCTGAACGAACACGCCGCAGAACACCGTGCCCGCGGTACTGAGGTCGGCATGCGCTGCGACGAACGCCCGCAGCGCGAAGGCGGACACCGCGGCCACGACCACGCCGGCCACCAGGACCTGCATCGAACCCACCCGCAACCCAGACCTGGGCGGGGCGATCGTCACGGTCTCATCGTGCCAGCCGAGGAGAGCGGGGCGGGGCACCAATAACGGCCGTGTCGCTGCATTCAGCGATTCACAGCGCGAACTAGAGAGGGCCAGTCCCCGGGCGTCGAAGCGTATTGGAAACGGTTATCGTTCCTATAATGACGGTGAGTCGATTGCGCGATCGCTAGCTACTCAGGTATCTCCCATCCGACCTCCGTGGCGCGGATGACCTGACGACCTGGCACGACTTGGGAGGACCCACCCCATGCCCGCACCCCCGACGCCGCGGCGGCGACGCAATACCACCAAACAGCAGGTGGTCCTCGAGGTGTTGCGCGGCAGCGACAAGTTCCGCAGTGCCCAACAGCTCTACCTGCAGATCCGTCACGAACGGCCCCTGCGTATCGGCCTGACCAGCATTTACCGCATCCTGCGTGGCCTTGCCGACGACCGGATCGCCGAAACCCAACGTGCCGAAGACGGCGAAATCCTGTACCGGCAGCGCAGCTCGCCCGAACACCGGCACTACCTGCTGTGCCGGCGCTGCGGCCGCGCCGTCGGATTCACCCCCACCACCCTCGAAGACCACACCGCCGATCTCATTCGCCGCCACCGCTACACCGAGGTCACCCACCACTTCGATCTGTATGGGATCTGCCCGCAATGTAAAACGGCCACAGCCCACGCCGGCGCTGGCAGCGACGCGGCGGCACACCGGCGGGAAAAGATGTAGCCGCCAACCGTGCTCGGCTATGGGTCGACCTGCGCCTGAGCCCTTCGCCGTGCCGAGCGAGATCGAAGCCGATCAACAACTTGGTGAAGGGGTGCGCAACCCCGGTTAATGCTCTATTCTCAATCGGAAACGGTTGCCATTTTCATTAAGCGGGAGGACCACTCATGACCACGCGCTTCGGCCCCCGGATCGCCGCCGCCGTCGGCGCACTAGCCGCAACCACCGTCATGTTGACCGCATGCAACTCCACCCCGTCTTCGACAGGCACATCGTCGACGACCCCGTCCGGGGCGACCTCGAGCACGGCCGGCGCCGCTCCGGTCAACGTGGTAGCGAGCACCAATGTCTGGGGCGACATCGCCAAACAGGTCGGTGGCGGTCACGTGAACGTGACGTCGATCATGTCCGATCCGAACGCCGACCCGCACCAGTTCGAGGCCGATGCCAAAACCGGTGCCGCGTTGAGCAAAGCGCAGTTTGTGATCGAAAACGGTTTGAGTTATGACAATTTCATGGACAAGCTGTTGACGGCGTCGCCCAACCCGAGTCGGGTGATACTCAACGCGGCTGATGTGATGCAGATTTCCGGCCCCGACGCCAACCCGCACATCTGGTATGACATCGCCAAGATTCCCGTTGTGGCGTCGGGGATCGCCGACCAACTTGGCAAGCTCGATCCCGGTGACGCCGCGACGTTCACCGCCAACGCCAAGACGTTCAACGACAGCCTCGCGCCGGTCAACACAGCGATCGCCAACATCAAGGCCAAGTACCCGGGCGCCCCGGTCGGCTACACCGAACGCGTGCCAGGCGATCTGGTGGAGGCTGCGGGTCTGACCCTGGCCACGCCGGCGTCGTTCGCGCAGTCGATCGAGGACGGCAACGACCCGAGCCCGGCCGACAATGCGGCCATGGACGCGGCCCTGACGGATAAGAAGATCAAGGTGCTGCTCTTCAACGGTCAGGTCACCAGCCCGGCGACCGACACGGTCAAGCAGCTGGCGCAGAAAAGCGGGGTGCCCGTTGTGGGGGTCACTGAGACTCTTCCGCCCACCGACAAGGACTTCCAGGACTGGCAGCTGCGCCAGATCAACGAAATCACCACCGCGCTCGGCGGGTGAGCATGGACGAAACCGTGTCATCGGCGCAACCAACGGTAGTGCTGCGCGGAGCGGGACTGGCCCTCGGCGGCCGCCCGCTGTGGCAGAACCTCGACCTGACGGTCGCGCCGGGCGAGTTCGTCGCGGTGCTGGGCCCCAACGGCAGCGGCAAAACCTCGCTGATCAAGGTGCTGTTGGGGTTGATCCCGCTGTCCTCGGGCTCGGTGCAGGTCGCTGGAGTGCCGCCGCGGCGGGGCAGCAGCGACATCGGCTACATCCCCCAGCAGAAGAGTTTCGACCGCGACCTACCGATCCGGGGAATCGATCTGGTCCGGTTGGGACTTGACGGTCACCGGTGGGGTATCGGACTGCCGGGCCGGCGGCGGCGACGGCGGGTCGAGGAGGCGATCGCGTCAGTGGGCGCTGCGGGTTTCGCACGCTTTCCCATCGGAAACCTCTCGGGAGGCGAGCAGCAGCGGTTACGCGTCGCCCAAGCGCTCGTGGGTGACCCGCAGCTGCTGCTGTGCGACGAACCCCTGCTGTCTCTGGACCTCAAGCACCAGCACGAGGTCGTCGAGCTGATCAACGCCCAACGCCGCGCATCGGCCATCTCGGTGCTGTTCGTGACCCACGAGATCAACCCGATCATGTCCGTTGTGGATCGCGTCTTGTACCTGGTGGGAACTCGATGGGCGGTTGGAACGCCGGCGGAGATCTTCACCAGCGCAAGGCTTTCCGAGCTGTATCAAACCGACGTCGAGGTGCTGGAGGTGGGCGGGCGCATCGTCATCGTCGGTGCGCCCGACAGCCCGCACGCCGAGGCCGGCAGTTCGCACTACCACCACGTTCCAGGGCAGGAAGCCATCGTTCGATGACGCTGTCGGATTACCTGTCGGAAACCTTCGTCCGCAACGCGCTGATCGCCGCCACCCTGGTGGCGACCACGGCAGGGCTGATCGGGCCTGTGGTCATCATGCGCGACCTCGCGTTCGCCGTACACGGCACAGCTGAGTTGGCGTTCACTGGCGCAGCGGCCGGCCTCGTCGCGGCAAACGATCCGGTGCTGGGCGCGTTGCTGGGATCGATCGTGGTCGCCACCGCCATCGGACTGCTGGGGAACCGGGTACGCGAACGGAATTCCGCGATAGGGGTGATACTGGCGTTCGGACTCGGTGTCGGGGTCTATCTGCTGTCGCTGTATACAGGGTTCGCCACCGCGGCGACCAACATCCTGTTCGGGCAGATCTTCGGGGTGAGCCCCGGTCAGATCACCCTGCTC
>DATMMZ010000263.1:0-2438 GCA_035569455.1 Mycobacterium sp.
GCATGTGTTAAGCACGCCGCCAGCGTTCGTCCTGAGCCAGGATCAAACTCTCCAAACAAAAACCATCCAGAGAAAACCTGACAAAACAAACAATGACAAAAAAACCACACCCAACCACGGGGACGGCGGATGCGGCAAAAACAAACAACAAACAAAAACCACCAAACACACTATTGAGTTCTCAAACAACACACCCGTTCAACAGGCAACCCTGCTACTATACGCCAGGTCAGGACAGTGGTCAAACCTGCCCTGACTTGTCTCGTTGCTAGGAGTTCACGCGCTCGATTTCGGCGCCCAGACTGACCAGATTCTCCACAAAAAGCGGATAACCGCGGTCGATATGGAAAACGTCGTGCACCTCGGTGTCGCCGTCCGCGACCAGGCCCGCAAGCACCAAACCCGCCCCCGCCCGGATATCCGACGACCACACCGGCGCGCTGGAAAGCTGCGGGATGCCCCGCACAACCGCGTGGTGACCGTCGGTGCGAGCGTCAGCGCCCAGCCGGATCATCTCCTCGACGAATCGGAACCGAGCCTCGAACACGTTCTCGGTGATCATCGACGTGCCGTCGGCGATCGCGGCCAGGCCGATAGCCATCGGCTGCAGGTCAGTCGGGAACCCAGGGAACGGCAGCGTCGCCACGTTCACCGCCTTCGGCCGTTCGTACTGCACCACGCGGAAACCGTTGTCGTGCTGGGTGACTGTCGCGCCAGCGGCGTGCAGCTTGTGCAAAACAAGTTGTAGGTGCGCGGGGTCTATCCCGGTCACCGAGATATCTCCGCGCGTCATCGCGGCCGCGATGCCCCACGTGGCAGCGACAATCCGGTCGCCGATCACGCGGTGCTCAGTCGGGTGAAGTCGCTCGACGCCGGTGATCGTCAAGGTGGGTGTGCCGGCACCCTCGATCTCGGCACCCATCTGGCTGAGCATCGTGCACAGATCGACCACGTCGGGCTCACGCGCGGCGTTGTGAATCGTCGTCACGCCCTCCGCCATCACCGCGGCCATCAAGATGTTCTCGGTGGCGCCTACGGACGGAAACTCCAGCTGAATCTCCGCTCCGTGCAAGTGATCTGCCGAGGCAACCACACATCCGTGCTCGATGTTGCAGTTGGCGCCCAACTGCCTCAAGCCGGCTTGGTGCATATCCAGCGGCCGCGATCCGATCGCGTCGCCGCCCGGCAACGCCACCCGGGCCCGTTTGCACCGTCCGACAAGCGGGCCGAGCACGCACACCGATGCCCGGAACTGGCGGACCGCAGCGAAGTCCGCGTCGTACTTCAGCTCGTCCGGCGACGTCACCCGCACGACCGATCTGTCCAGCTCCACGGTGGCGCCGAGACCGCGTAAGACCTCGGCCATCAGTGGGACGTCGAGGATGTCTGGGCAATTGGTGATGGTGCTGGTGCCCTCGGCGAGCAAGGCGGCCGCCATCAGCTTGAGCACGCTGTTCTTGGCCCCGGTGACGGCCACTTCCCCCGACAACCGGCTGCCGCCGGTCACCACAAAGCGCTCGCTCACGCGGGTTAGTGTAGACAGCCCGGTTACCAATGTCAGTCTGCCCGGTACGGTTTGACCATGGCAGTCCACCTCACCCGCATATACACCCGAACCGGCGACGACGGCACCACCGGTCTGAGCGACTTCTCGCGGGTTAGCAAGAACGATCCACGACTGGTCGCGTACGCCGACTGCGACGAGGCGAATGCCGCGATCGGAGCCGCCGTCGCGTTGGGGGAACCGGACGAGCAGCTCACGCGGATACTGCACCAGATACAGAACGACCTGTTCGACGCCGGGGCCGACCTGTCGACGCCGGTGGTCGAAAACCCCAAGTATCCGCCGCTGCGCATCGCACAGAGCTACATCGACCGGCTAGAGGCCTGGTGCGACGAGTACAACGAGGCGCTGCCGGCCCTCAATTCCTTTGTCCTTCCGGGCGGTTCACCGCTTTCCGCCCTCCTGCACGTCGCGCGCACGGTGACGCGCCGGGCCGAGCGGTCGGCGTGGGCCGCGGTCGCCGAACATCAGGACAGCGTGAGCCCGCTGCCCGCCAAGTACCTCAACCGGCTCTCGGATTTGTTGTTCATTCTGTCCCGGGTGGCGAACCCGGACGGAGATGTGCTGTGGCAACCTGGCGGTCAAGCGCCGCAATAAATTACATCGTTCGCCGCTGCGTGCGAGGCGACGGCCTCGACTCGAACCAGGATAGGAACGCGGTCAGTGCTCCTCGATCGAGCGCCAATTCGTAGCCGCGCCGACGCTCCAGTCCCGCATCGCGCAATTCGAGGATCGCGATCTCAGCGGTCATGATGTCGAACTCGTCACCGCGAGGCGCCCGCCGGGACACGATCTCGATGCCACGGCGGCTGAGTCTGCGGTCGGGCCACCACCGCAGGCTCGACAGGCGGTAGAAGCCGGCTTCGCCTCCGCG
>DATMMZ010000264.1:0-7523 GCA_035569455.1 Mycobacterium sp.
TCCCAGTACGGGTTGGTGGTTGTGTCCTTGCTTTCACGCTCCGCCACATGGACGGTCGTGTCCAAGACTCATCGCTGAAGATGCGATAACCGGGGCTTATCAACGCCGGATGCGGTGCTGCACTAGAAGTTACGGATTCGACACGGTGTCCGCTGATCAGACCGCCAGCGCAAGCAATTCAGCGCATTCGCAGCCGACGGCATCGCAATCGATGACGAAACTGTGCGGCAACAGCTCAGGGCTGATGCAGCCCGGCTCGGTACATTCCGACCGGCCCAGTAACCGGCCCACTGAATGGCGAATGATGGTGCCGTGGCAGTGATCCAAGCCCGTGCGGCAATCGCGGCAGTCGGCGCTCATACCCCTTTCATAGCACCGGGTCCGCCAAAATTCGGGATGCCGCGCCCACCGAAGAGGAAGACCAGAGCGAGATTAGGCCCAGCCCAATTCTTCCAGCCGGTCGTCGTCGATGCCGAAATGGTGGGCGATTTCGTGGATCACGGTGATCGCCACCTCCTCGACGACTTCGTCGTCGGAGTCGCAGGCTTCCAGCAGGGCCTCGCGGTAGATCGTGATGGCGTCCGGCAGTGCTCCGGCGTAGTCGGAGTCCCGCTCGGTCAACGCCACCCCTTCGTACAGGCCGAGGAGGTCGGCGTCGTCGGGGTGGCGGTCGGCGACCAACACGACGACGTTGTCCATGGCGGCGGCCAGCTGGGGCGGAATAAGGTCCAGTGCGTCGGAGACCAGTTCGTCGAACCGCTGCGGGTTCATCCGCACCGCCACCCGGCTAGCCCGGTGGCGCGGGTTCGGCTGGTCCCGGCGGCGGGCCAGCCGGTTGCTGGGCGGGCGGCGGTGGCACTCCGCCGTCCGGCGGCAGTGGGGCTCCGCCGTCCGGCGGGGGTGGGGCCTGGGGTGCCTGGGTGGCCGGCGACGGTGGGGCCGCGGGCGCCTGCGACGCGGTCGACCTGGGCGCCGTCATAACCGGCTGCTGTGGGAGGTGCTGATTGCCCGGCGGCATGGTGTCTGGCGGGGCGCTTTGCTGCGGAGCCGGCGCTTGAACCGGAATCGGCGGCAAGGTGAGTCGTTCCTCGGGGATATCGGGCGGCGGCAGCGGCTGTTGACCGTTGATCATCAGCGCTCCCTTGGCGCTGTTCACCAAGGTGGCCCAGCCCCCGTTGCCCAGTGTGGCGCCGATGCTGCACGAGACCTCACGGCTACCCGCCGCCCAGCTGGGCAGCGACACGGTGGGGTAAATCAGCGTCAGGGTGGTGGTGCGTAACTTGACGGGCGCGAGGTAGGCGTCGGTCATCTTGGTGCAGGAGTCTTTGATAAATCCGTCCTGCTCCGCTTCGGCGGGCAGCGCATTGGGGAATTTCTCGGCCAGGTTGACCGTGCCGGTCACCTCCATTGCGTGCGGCGCCGCGCAGTCGACGGGAACATCGATCGGCTGGTTGGTTGCCGTGTCAATACCCAAGCAGGTGCCGGCCGGCCAGACCTTGGACTGGTCGATGTCGGCGACCTTGCCCTTGAACGCGATCTGCTGGTTGTTCGGGCCGGGCTGCTGCAGCCCGCACAGCATGCGGCGGTCGCCGGACTGCCGCCACGCTCGGTCACCGGACCACAGCATGCTGACACTGAATTTGCTGTTGGGATCGAACTTGGTGCCGAGGTACCCGCGCACCGCGGCTTCGCATTGTTCCTGGGTGATCTGTTGAATGCGGGTCGGCGACGGGGGAGCAGCGTTGGGGCCGTACTCCGAGCCGGGGAAAGTCCGCATATCGATGGACTCGGCGACTTCAAACCGATGCTCGTCTGCGCAATTGACGATGCTCGCGGCATCGGGATTGCCCTGCGGCCACATCAGGCAATCACCGCTGGCGGCACGGTTGAAGGCGGCGTTGCTCTTGGTGCCGGTGCTGTGAACCGGATCGCTATCCATATAGCCCGCGAGCCGCCCGGGTCCGGTGCCGACGGCGGGAACTGCGGTGACCAGCCCGGCGATCAGCAGGCCGCCAAGAGCGGTGAGCAGCAGTGCGCGCCTGGTCGCCGTCGGTTGCAAGGCGCGTGGCCAACGCGACCTGGCCGGTGAGTCTTCCGCCTCGTCGACACGCCCACCGGGCAGGTCGTCGATTGGCTCGACGGCGGGGTCGCCGGCGGGCTCGACGGGCTCATCATGGGGCTCGCCGGTGGGTACAGGTTCCTTCTCGGGCGTGTCGGACATCCGCTCCATTCTGACAGGACCGGCCTAGCCGCGTGACAAGTGTTGCAGATGTAGTGTTATGGGATTGTTGGCGAGATCGTTAGCGGGCGGCTCCAGCCAGCTGACGGGATCCGACCGGAGCGTCAAAAGTAATCTCAGGGCCGTGATCGACCTGAAGATGCTCCGGGAGAACCCCGACGCCGTACGCCGGTCCCAACTCAGCCGTGGCGAAGACCCGGCGCTGGTGGATACCTTGCTGACGGCCGACGCCGACCGTCGGGCCGCGATTTCGGCCGCCGATTCGCTGCGCGCGGAACAGAAAACCGCCAGCAAGAGCGTCGGCTCCGCATCGGCCGAAGAGCGCCCCGCGTTACTGCAGCGCGCCAAGGAACTCGCCGAGCAGGTAAAAGCCGTGGAAACCGTCCAGGCCCAGGCCGAGACCGCGTTCACCGCGGCACACATGGCGATCTCGAACGTCATTCTGGACGGGGTGCCCGCGGGTGGCGAGGACGACTACGCGGTACTCGATATCGTCGGTGATCCACCGCAGTTGAACAACCCAAAGGACCACTTGGAACTGGGCGAGTCGCTGGGCCTCATCGACATGCAGCGCGGTGCCAAGGTATCCGGTTCGCGGTTCTACTTCCTGACCGGTCGGGGCGCGCTGCTACAGCTGGGCCTGCTGCAGTTGGCGCTGCGGCTGGCCGTCGAGAATGGCTTCATCCCGGTGATCCCGCCAGTGTTGGTGCGCCCGGAGGTGATGGCCGGCACCGGTTTCCTGGGCGCCCACGCCGACGAGGTGTACCGGGTGGAGGCCGATGACCTCTATCTGGTGGGCACCTCGGAGGTGCCGCTGGCGGGCTACCACTCGGACGAGATCCTGGATCTGTCGGGTGGGCCGCTGCGCTACGCGGGCTGGTCGTCGTGTTTTCGTCGCGAGGCCGGCAGCTACGGCAAGGACACCCGCGGCATCATCCGGGTGCACCAGTTCGACAAGGTGGAGGGGTTCGTCTACTGCAAGCCGGACGATGCGGAGGCCGAACACCAGCGTCTGTTGGGCTGGCAGCGCGAGATGCTGGCGCGAATCGAGGTGCCGTACCGTGTGATCGACGTGGCCGCAGGCGATCTCGGCTCGTCGGCCGCCCGCAAGTTCGACTGCGAGGCGTGGGTCCCGACGCAGCAGACCTACCGTGAACTCACGTCGACGTCGAACTGCACCACCTTCCAGGCGCGCCGGCTGGCGACGCGCTACCGGGACGACAATGGCAAGCCGCAGATCGCGGCGACGCTCAACGGCACGCTGGGCACCACCCGGTGGCTGGTGTCGATCCTGGAGAACCACCAGCGGCCCGACGGCAGCGTGCGGGTGCCCGAGGCGCTGGTCCCGTATGTGGGCACCGAGGTCCTGGAACCGGGCGAAGCGGGTCGCCACCATCGGGACTAGGGACGGCGAGCACCCGGGGTGTGTCCGAAGGCGCGCCGGTAGGTGTCGATAAAGGCGCTCGGTGTGGCCCAGCCGCATTTCAGCGCCACCGAAGTGACGTCTTGATGCTCGGCGAGCAACATCAGCGAGTGCTGCAGGCGCAACTGGGTGCGCCATTGCGGGAAGGTCATGGCCAGTTCGTCGCTGAACAGGCGGCTGAGCGTGCGCTGGCTGACGCCGATCCGGTTGCTGATCTGCTGCAGAGTCAACGGCTCAGTCAGGTTGTCGGCGATCAGCGCGCACGCTTGTCGCAAACGGCCGTCGACCGGCGTTGGAATCCACAGTGGCTCACGGATACTCGTTGCTTGCAGCTGATCGTGCAGCACGGCCAGCATCCGGTGATGTTCGTCGGCGTGGGTTGCGTCGGTTTGCGAACAAGCGATGATGAGTTCTCGCATCAAGGGACTGACCGCGAGCACGGTTGGCGCCACCGGTCCCCGGCGGTAGCGCTCCGGGTCCAGTGCGACACCATGAAACTGCGTGTGGCCGTGAAACCTGTGCTCGTGCCAGCATCCCGCCGGTATCCAGATCGCCCGGTTGGCCGGCGTGATCCAGGTGCCCGCGGGGGTGGTCACGGAGACCGCGCCCGAGGACGGGTAGACGATCTGGTGCGAGTCGTGGCGGTGCCGCTCGATCCGCGTGCCCGCCGGTAGCGATAGCGACGAAGTAACCAGCGATTGTTGGCTGTTTTCCGACATTTCACTGCAGAATATCGGAAGCCCGCTGCTAGGGCGCCCACATAGTGTCTCCGTCATGGCGATGAATCTGCTTCACCGATTTCGTTGTAGCTCGGCGAGCTGGGCAAAAATGGTGGCTGATCAGCTGCTGCCCTGGGCCTTAGACCAGGTCGAACTGGGCCCCCGGACCCTGGAAATCGGACCGGGCTACGGTGCGACGCTGCGCGCTCTCCTCGACCGGACGACCTCGCTCACCGCCGTCGAGGTCGACAGCTCGATGGCCGAGCGCCTGAACCGCCTCTATGGTGATCGGGCACGCATCATCCATGGCGATGGCACCAACACCGGGCTTCCCGACGGACAGTTCACTTCCGTGGTGTGCTTCACGATGCTGCACCACGTTCCCAGCCCGCAGTTGCAAGATCAGTTGTTCGGCGAAGCGTTCAGGCTGCTGCAACCGGGTTGTGCTTTCGCCGGCAGCGACGGCGTGCCATCGCTGTCGTTTCGGCTCAAGCACATTGCCGACACCTACAACCCGATCCCCCCAGGGGATCTCCCGGCGCGGCTCCGCAAGGCCGGATTCACCGATATCCATATCGACGCCAACGGCACCCGCCAGCGCTGGCGTGCCACCAAACCCGTCGCGGCGGCTCGCTGAGTTTTAGGCGTCCACCGTCTCGCGGGCCTGTGCGTGCCGGCGCTGCCGCTCCATGGTGGCGAAGTAGAAGGCCAGCGGGAACGAGAAGCTGGTGAAAAAGCTGCACAAGAAGTACAACCACGGGCGCCGGATGCCGCGCCGCAGGCCGTCGACGATCGTGAACAGTGGCAGCAGAATGACATTCGCGATGAGGTAGTCCGAGATGCCCGACCCAGCCGCCGAGCTGGCGAACTGCCCCTTCAGGAAGCTCGGGTAGCTGGCCGGCCCCGAGACCAGGTTCCCCTGGCCGTGCGCCTCGCCGACGAATTTGATGTTGAAGTAATAGCCCAGCACGATCGACGCGATGCCGACGGCGTAGTACACGAATTCCAGCGGAGAGAGCCACGGCCCGTTGGCCGGCTTGGCGAAAACCGTCCGGTTGGACGCGATGATCCAGCCGATGCAGGCAAGCCCGAGCAGAAAGTGCACGATGATGGAGACCATGGCCGCAGTCTCACTCTCGGCCAGAAGTTTTGTCAATATTGACACAACGGCTCGTACTCAACGCATCAAAGTTTCGGGTACCTTACTGGCATGGTCAGGCGCGCGCAGACGGCGCGCAGCGAACGCACCCGGGAGGCGCTGCGCCAGGCCGCGCTGGTGCGATTCCTGGCCCAGGGTGTCGCTGACACGTCGGCCGAACAGATCGCGGCGGACGCCGGAGTGTCGTTGCGGACGTTCTACCGGCACTTCACGTCCAAGCACGATCTGCTGTTTGCCGACTACACCGGGCTGAACTGGTTTCGCACCGCGCTGGACGCCAGGCCGGCCGACGAGCCGATCATCGATTCCGTGCAGTCGGCCATCTTCGCGTTTCCGTATGACGTTGAAGCCGTGACGAAAATCGCCACCCTGCGGGGCGGTGAGCTCGACCCCGGCCGGATCGTGCGCCACATCCAGGAAGTCCAGGCCGACTTCGCCGATGCCATCCAATCGCAGCTGCAACGACGTAGCTGCGCGGGCACGAAAACCCCCGGAACACCGGATGCCCGCCTGCGCGCGGCGGTGACGGCCCGCTGCATCGCGGCCGCGGTCTTCGGCGCGATGGAATTCTGGATGCTCGGTGATGATCGGTCGCTCGGTGAGCTGGCGCGGGTGTGCCACGCGGCGCTGGAGTCGTTGCGGGCCGGCATCACCGACGCGTGGGTGCCGGCGTCCGAGCAACGACTTTCGTCATAATTGACAAAACTTTGGGGTCGTGTCAGCCTGCATTTCGGAGGGCGGCTAATGGGCGAATATGACGCGATTGTTATCGGTGCCGGGCACAACGGGCTGGCCGCGGCGGTGCTGCTGCAGAAGGCGGGGCTCCGGACCCTGTGCCTGGAATCGAAGCTCTACGCCGGCGGGATGGCCTCTACCGTGGAGCTTTTCGACGGGTACCAGTTCGAGATCGCGGGCTCGGTGCAATTCCCGACCGCGCCGGTCGTCAGGCAGGAGCTTGGCCTGGACACGTTGCCGACCATCGACCTGGACGTGATGTCGGTGGCGCTGCGCGGCGTCGGCGACGACCCGATGATTCAGTACAGCGACCCGATCAAGCTGTTCACCCACCTCAACGAGGTGCACGGGGCCGACGCCGTCAACGGCATGGCCGGGCTGATGGCCTGGGCCCAGGCGCCGACGCGGGCGCTGGGCCGGTTCGAGGCCGGCACGCCGCCCAAGACGCTTGATGAGATGTATGCCTGTGCCACAAACGAATTCGAGCGCTCGGCGATCGACGACATGCTGTTCGGGTCGGTCACCGACGTGCTGGACCGCTACCTTCCGGACCGCGAGAAGCACGGCGCGCTGCGCGGCTCGATGACGGTGCTGGCCGTCAACACCCTCTACCGCGGCCCGGCCACGCCGGGCAGCGCGGCCGCGCTGGCCTTCGGACTCGGCGTGCCCGACGGCGCCACCATGCAGATGAAGAAGCTGCGCGGTGGCATCGGCGCGCTCACGGCGCACCTGGCCGACTCGCTGGTCAGCGGCGGCGGCGAGGTTCGGCTGCGCACGAAGGTGACCGAAATCCTCGTCAGCGACGCCCATGTGAGCGGGGTGCGCACCGAGGCGGGGGAGACCCTGACCGCCCCGATCGTCGTCTCCGCGATCGCGCCCGACATGACGCTCAACGAATTGATCGACCCTTCGGTGCTGCCCGTCGACATCCGCGAGCGCTACGCGCGGATCGACCACCGCGGCAGTTACATCCAGATGCACTTCGCGCTGGACGAGGCCCCCGAGTTCGTCGCGCCCTATGAGGCGCTCAACGATCCGAGCATGCAGGCGTCCATCGGCATCTTCAGCACACCGGAGGAAGTCCAGCAGCAGTGGGAGGACTGCCGGCGCGGGATCGTGCCCGCCGACCCGACGGTCGTCTTCCAGATCCCCTCACAGAATGATCCCGACCTGGCGCCCGAGGGTAAGCACGCCGCGTCGGCGTTCGCGCTGTGGTTCCCGATCGAGGGCGAAGTGGACTACGGCGCG
>DATMMZ010000265.1:0-23054 GCA_035569455.1 Mycobacterium sp.
GGCGGTGGGTCTGAGCGCGGTGATGGCGGCGCGGCTGTGTGGCGCGGATCCGATCATCGCCATCGATCTGCATGTGGGTCGCCTGGACTTAGCACGGGAACTCGGTGCCACCCATACGATTATCGGCACAGACGGTGACGCGCCAGCGCAGGTGCGCGCGCTCACCGACGGCGGAGCCCACTACGCCCTGGACACCTCCGGAGCTCCCGCGGCGATCGCAGCCGCCGTCGGATTTCTGCGGCCCACCGGTGTGTGCGGGTTGGCAGGTCTTTCGACCAATGCGTTGGTGCTGCCCCCAGGTGCCCTGGCGGTGGGTCGCACTGTGACGGGCATCGTTGAGGGAGATGCCGTACCGCAGACCTTCATCCCGCGGCTGCTGCGGCTCTGGCGGCAGGGCAAATTTCCCTTCGACAGGTTGATCACCACATTTGGGCTCGATCAGATCAACGAGGCTGAAAAAGCGTCGATCAGCGGTGACGTCATCAAACCTGTGCTGCTTCCCGGGCTTTAGGCACCCACCCTTCGGTGACCCTGCCGTGTCCAGCTGTCGGGCAGGCCAGGAACGGATGAACCCGTGCGGAAAATGGCTGTACCGCCATTGATCTGCATCCTACGTTTGCCACCAGGCGCTGCAAGCGCCCCGTGCTTACCTCGAGGAGCGATGATGCAGTCGGCGGCCGACGCGATGGTGAGTCGGTGATGACCTCATCGCAGACGGGCTGGAAGCCCGTGCGCGCGCTGGGCGACTTTTACGCCATGGCGTTAGACACGCTGGTGCTCATCCCCCGCAAGCCCTTTGCGTGGCGGGAGTTTCTGCTCCAATCTTGGTTCGTCGCACGCGTATCGATGCTGCCCACGGTGATGCTGGCGATCCCGTTCACGGTGCTGCTGGTCTTCACATTCAACATCTTGCTCGTCGAGTTCGGCGCTGCCGATTTCTCGGGCACCGGCGCGGCCTATGGCACAGTGACTCAGATCGGGCCGGTGGTCACGGTGCTCGTTGTGGCCGGCGCGGGTGCCACCGCCATGTGCGCCGACCTTGGCGCGCGCACCATCCGTGAAGAACTCGATGCGTTGAAGGTGATGGGCATCAACCCGATTCAGGCGCTGGTCGTGCCACGGGTGCTGGCGGCGACGTTCATCGCGGTGATGCTGTCGTCGGTGGTGATTCTGGTGGGAATCATTGGCGGTTTCTTCTTCTCTATCTATGTGCAACATGTGACCCCCGGAGCGTTCGTAGCAGGGATGACACTGATCACCGGGCTGCCCGACGTGGTCATCGCGCTGGTCAAGGCCGGCCTGTTTGGTCTGGCCGCCGGCCTGATCGCCTGCTACAAGGGCATTTCCGTGGCCGGCGGGCCCGCCGGGGTGGGCAACGCCGTCAACGAAACCGTGGTCTACACCTTTATGGCGTTGTTCGCCATCAACATCATCACCACCGCTGTCGGGGTGAAGGTGACGCTATGAGCGATTACGTCGGCAGGACGCCGTTTCCCCGGGTACGCATCTGGGGTCGGCGCTGGGCGCGGGAGTGGAACCGCATCGGCCTCCAGACCCAGTTCTACGGCAAGACTCTCAGCTCAATCGGCGCCGCGTTCGTCCACTACAAAACCGAAATGGTCCGGCTGATCGCCCAAATGGGGCTGGGCGCCGGCGCCCTGGCGGTGATCGGCGGGACGGTGGTGATCGTCGGGTTCTTGACTTTGACCACCGGAGCGCTGGTCGCGGTGCAGGGATACAACCAGTTCTCTCAAGTGGGTGTGGAAGCGCTGACGGGTTTCGCATCAGCGTTTTTCAACGTCCGATTGATCGCTCCACTGACGGCGGGCATCGGCCTCGCCGCCACCATCGGCGCCGGTGCTACCGCCCAACTGGGTGCAATGCGCATCAATGAGGAAATCGACGCCCTGGAAGTCATGGGCATCCGCTCGATCGCCTACCTGGCGTCTACCCGTGTGGTGGCCGCGGTGATCGTGGTGATCCCGCTGTACTGCGTGGCTGTCTTGATGTCCTTCTTGGCCGCCCGGATGGGCACCACCGCTATCTACGGGCAGTCGAGCGGTGTGTACGACCATTATTTCAACACCTTCTTGAACCCCACCGATCTGATCTGGTCGTTTTTTCAGGCGATCGCGATGGCCGTTGTCATCATGCTGGTGCACACCTTCTACGGGTTTACCGCCTCGGGCGGACCCGCCGGGGTGGGTGAAGCCGTGGGCCGCGCGGTGCGCACGTCCCTGGTGTCCTCGGTGGTGGTCACCCTGTTTATTTCACTGGCCATTTATGGGCAGTCCGGCAACTTCAACCTGACGGGGTGAGTTGTGCCGACGACCTCGAGCAAGCTCAGCAGGCTCAAGCATCCGGCGTGGTGGACGGCGCTTCTGCTCGCCGTGTCGGTGGCTTTCGTGCTGATCTGCTCGGCGCTGTTCGCCGGATCATTCGCGAGCTACGTTCCGGTGACCCTGACCGCTGAGAGGTCGGGACTGGTGATGGAGTCCGGCGCCAAGGTCAAACTGCATGGTGTGCAGGTGGGCCGGGTGGCGGGAATCACCTCCGGCGCGGACGGGGTGGCGCTGCGCTTGGAGATCGACCGCGACCAGATCCGTTACATACCAGCCAACGTCGAAGCGCAGATCCGCGCCACGACCGCCTTCGGCGCCAAGTACGTCGACCTGATCTACCCGGCCAACCCCACCACTCGACGGCTGTCGGCCGGGGCAGTGCTGCATTCGCGCAACGTCAGCACCGAGGTGAACACCGTCTTCCAGAACCTGGTTGACGTGCTGCACAAGATCGACCCACCCAAGCTCAACGCCGTGCTCAGCGCGTTGGCCGAGGGGGTGCGAGGCCAAGGCGAGCGCATCGGCCAAGCGACAACCGACGCCAACCAGGTGCTGCTGGCGATCAATCCGCGCATGGACACCGTGGCCGCCGACTGGCGCTCGTTCAACGGATTCAACAACGCCTACGCCAACGCAGCCCCCGACCTCCTGACCATCCTGGATGCGGCCACCACCCCCAGCAACACGCTGAAGACCCACGCCAGCGGCCTCGACGCGCTGCTGCTGGGCGTGGCCGGCTTGTCGCGGGCAGGCACGCAGCTCATCGGACCCAACGAGGGCAACCTGATTACGGCGATCAAAGTGCTGCAGTCGACAACCGACCTTCTGATGAAATACAACCCGGAATACACCTGCCTGCTCGTCGGCGCCAAATGGTACCTCGACCACGGCGGCTATCAGGCCGAAGGCGGAGACGGCAGAACGGTGATTGTGGACGCCGGACTGCTGCTGGGCAAGGACCCCTACCGCTACCCCGACAATCTTCCGATCGTGGCCGCCAAGGGCGGTCCCGGCGGCAAACCCAGTTGCGGGTCACTGCCGGACGCCTCAAAGAACTTCCCAGTGCGCCAACTGATCACCAACACCGGCTGGGGCACCGGCCTGGACATCCGACCCAACCCGGGCATCGGCTTCCCCGGCTGGGCCAACTACTTCCCCGTGACCCGCGCGGTGCCCGAACCACCCAGCATCCGCTACCCGGGGCCGCCGGCCCCCGGGCCGGTCCCCTACCCCGGTGCGCCGCCATACGGCGCCCCTCTGTACGGGCCGGGCGGCATGCCCCTGTTCCCCGGCGTGCCCCCCGCACCGCCGGCCTCGGAGCAGGCGCCCCCCGCAGCCGATCAGCCGCCCCGCGCACCCGAACAAGCATCCGCGACCCCAAATCAGGGGCCGCCAGCACCATGAGCACCACCACGACCCAAAGGACACACCGGTGAGAGGCAATCTGCGCGCAGCGGTGTGGCGCCTGGCCGTGTTCATCGTGGGCTGCGCGCTGGGCACCTTCGCGCTGCTGATGGTCTTCGCGCAGTTTCGGTTTCAAGCCGAAAAGACCTACAACGCGGTGTTCACCAACGTCTCCGGCCTGCAGCAGGGCAACTTCGTGCGCATCGCCGGCGTGGAGGTCGGCAAGGTGAAGAAAATCTCCATCAAACCCGACGCCCAAGTGCTGGTGCAATTCTCAGCCGAGGACAGCGTCGTGCTGACCCAAGGCACCAGGGTATTGATCCGGTACGACAACTTGATCGGCGGGCGATACGTCGAGCTGCAGGAAGGCGCCGGCAGCCTGGCACTGCTCAACCCCGGACAGACCATACCGGTGCAACAAACACAACCCGCGCTCGACCTGGACGCGCTCATCGGCGGATTCCGCCCCCTATTTCGCGCTTTGGACCCCGACCAAGTCAACGCGCTCAGCAACGAGCTGATCAAAGCCTTCCAAGGCCAGGGCGAAACCATCAGCTCCTTCCTCACCCAGACCGCCGCGTTCACCAACACCCTCGCCGACCGCGATCAGCTGATCGGACAGGTGATCGTCAACCTCAACACCGTGCTGGGGTCGCTGGGTGATCAAAGCACTCAGTTCGCCTCAGCCGTAGACAATTTAGCCTCATTGGTCAAAGGCCTCGCCGACCACAAGACCGACCTCAGCAACGGGATAGCCGGGATTTCCAGCGGCGCGAAGTCTTTCGCTGCCCTCGTGGAGCAGATACGCCCACAACTGCCCAACGTCGTGCACCAACTCGACCGCACCGCAGGCATCGTGGTGGCCGACCACGACTATGTGGACAACCTGCTCAACACGCTGCCCGACGCGTATCAGGCACTGGCCCGACAGGGCATGTACGGCGACTTCTTCAGTTTCTATCTGTGCGACGCGGTGCTCAAACTCAACGGCAAAGGCGGGCAACCGGTCTACGTCAAGGTCGCAGGGCAAAGCACCGGGCGGTGCGCGCCCAAATGAAATCCTTCACCGAGCGCAACCCCCTGATCGTCGGCGTGGTCGGCGCAGCGTTGACCGCCGCGGTCGTGCTGGGCGCCGTCGAGTACGACAAGCTGCCCTTCGTCCATCCCGTCCAGCACTACTCGGCGTACTTCGCCGAGGCCAGTGGTCTACTCACCGGGGCCGCCGTGGAGGTATCGGGATTCCGGGTGGGCAAAGTGTCCAGCGTCGCACTGGACGGACCGCGGGTGCTCATCAAATTTGACGTCGACAAGGATGTGGTCCTCGGGGACCGCACCGAGGCGGCGATCAAGACGAAAAGCCTGTTGGGCTCCAAAGTCCTCGACGTCACGCCACGGGGCGAAGGGCACCTGTCTCAACCCATCCCGCTGGAACACACGCGGCCCGCCTATCAGCTGCCTGACGCGCTGGGTGACCTCGCGACAACCATCAACGGCCTGAACACCGACCGGCTCAACGAGTCGCTGGCCACGCTGGCGCAGACTTTTCAAGACACCCCACCGGATTTGCAGGTCGCAGTAGCCGGGGTGGCGCGGTTCTCCCAGACACTTGACGAACGCGACGCGCAGCTGCGTGCGCTGCTGGCCAACGCCAACAAGGCAACCACCGTGCTGGCCCAGCGCAGCACCGAAGTCGCGGGGCTGATCGCCGACACCAATGCGCTGCTGGAACAACTGCGCACCCAAAGCGCCGCCCTGGATCAACTCGGGCCCCACGTCAGCGACGCCATGAAACAGATTTCGGGCCTGATCAGCGAAAACCGCACCCAGCTACGGCCGGCGCTCGACAAACTCAACGGGGTACTCACCCTGGTCGACAACCGAAAAGAACGGATCCAGAAGGCAATTAAACTGCTCGATTCCTACGCCATGTCGCTGGGCGAATCCGTCTCGTCGGGCCCGTTCTTCAAGGCGTACCTGGCCAATCTGCTTCCCGGACAATTCCTGCAGCCCTTCATCGACGCCGCGTTCTCCGACCTGGGCCTAGACCCGAGTGTGTTGTTGCCGTCGCAGCGCACCGACCCACAAACAGGTCAGCCGGGCACACCGGCGCTGCCGGTGCCCTACCCGCGCACCGGGCAGGGCGGCCAACCCAATCTCACGTTGCCCGATGCGATCACGGGCAACCCCGGAGACCCGCGCTATCCCTACCGTCCGCCGCTGCCGGCGCCACCACCGGGCGGACCGCCGCCCGGCCCTCCCGCCGCGGCACCCCCAGGGGAGCAGTCCACCGCCGAGCCGACACCATCACCGGTGTACGTGCCCGCGCCCAACGAGATAGCGCCGCAGCGATGACCCCACGGATCTCGGGACGCACCGCGCGCATCGCCGCCGCCGCGGCGCTGGTGCTGCTGCTCATCGGCGGCACCGTGACAGCGCTGCGCGTGGCCGACGCGGCGCACCGGTCACACTTTGTCGCCTACTTCGACAACAGCAACGGCATCTTCCCCGGCGACGAGGTGGTGATCCTCGGCGTGCGGGTCGGCCGCCTCGATACCATCGAGCCCCAACCCAGCCGGGCCAAGATCAGCTTCTGGGTCGACGACAAATACCGCATCCCCGCCGACGCTAAAGCGGTGATCCTCTCGCCCCAGCTGATCACCTCCAGAGCCATCCAGCTCACACCCGCCTACGTCCGGGGCCCAACGCTTCCCGACAACGGCATCATTCCCATCGAACGCACCGCCGTCCCCGTGGAATGGGACGATTTCCGCCAGCAGCTGCAAAAGCTCACCGAAAGCCTGCAGCCCACCGAACCGGGCGGAGTCAGCCCGCTGGGCGCCTTCATCAACACCACCGCCAACAATCTGCGCGGCCAGGGCACCAACATCCGCGACACCATTGTCAAACTCGCGCAGTCAATCTCGGTACTGGGCGATCACAGCAACGACATCTTCACCACGATCAAAAACCTGTCGGTCCTGGTGTCGGCCCTACACGACAGCACCGATCTGATGCGCGCACTCAACGAAAACCTCGCCGCGGTGACCACGCTGGTCACCAACGACGGCAATGAGCTCGGCCACTTCGCCGACGACCTCAACACCGCCCTGGGTGACGCGCAAACCTTCTTCGACGACAACCGTGAGGCGCTGGGCACCACCTCAGACAAACTCGCCTCGGTCACCACAGCCATCAACAACAGCCTCGACGACATCAAACAGGCCCTGCATATCGCACCGACCGCGTTTCAGAACTTCATCAACATCTACGAGCCCGCCCACGGTGCCTTGACCGGGGCGATCGCGGTGAACAATTTCGCCAATCCGATCACGTTTCTGTGTGGAGCGATCCAAGCGGCTTCACGGCTCGGCGCCGCCCAGGCAGCCAAGTTGTGCGTGCAGTATCTGGCGCCGATCATCAAAAACCGCCAGTACAACTTCCCCCCGCTCGGGCTGAACCCCTTCGTCGGAGCGCAGGCACGCCCCAACGAAGTGACATACAGCGAGCCGTGGATGCGTCCGGACTACGCGCCGCCGCCCGACCAGCCCGCCGGACCCCCCAACCCGCCGGCCGCCGCGCCGTACCCGGCCGAGGCGCCACCCCCACAGGCTGCCCCGCCATCGCCGCCCAGCAGCGCAGCCCAGTCTGTTGCGACCAATCCGGCAGCCGGTCTGCCCGGCATGATGGTCCCCTCCGGGGGTGGATGATGACCCCATTCCTGCTCCGGCGCTGCGCGGTTGGCACATTGGCCGCCGCCCTCGCCGCGGTGTCGGCCTGCGGGTGGCACGGGGTGAACACGTTGCCGCTGCCCGGCACCCAGGGCGGGGGTGCCGGCTCCTACCAGGTGCAAGCGCAAATGCCCGATGTCACCAACATTCAACCCAACTCCCGCGTGCGGGTCGGTGACGTGACGGTCGGTAATGTCACCAAGATCGCACGCCAGGGCTGGCACGCGCTGGTGACCATGCGCCTGAACGGGGACGTTGATCTGCCGGCCAATGCGACGGCCAAGATCGGCCAGACCAGCTTGCTGGGAACCCTGCACGTCGAGCTGGCCCCGCCCACCGATGTCCCGCCGCAAGGCAAGCTGCATGACGGTTCGTTGATCCCGCTGGCCGATGCAGGGGCCTACCCCACAACCGAGCAAACACTGGCCACCGTCTCGATGCTGCTCAACGGCGGCGGCATTGGTCAGATCCAGGACATCACGAAGGCGTTCGCCACCGCGTTCGCCGGGCGTGAACAAGACCTCCGCAGCTTCATTCGGCAGCTCGACGAGTTCGTCGGTCACCTCAACGACCAAAAGGCCGACATCCTCACGGCCAACGACAGCCTCAACCGCCTGGTCGGGCAGTTCGCGGCGCAGAAACCGGTGGTGGACAAGGCGTTAACCACGCTGCCCGACGCGTTGGCCGTCCTGAACAAAGAGCGTGACCAGATCGTCGACACCACCGTTGAGCTCGGCAAGTTCCTGGCGATCGCTGGCAACGCGTCCAACCAGACCAAAGATGCGTTGACCGCCGAGCTGAAAGACCTTGGGCCGGTGCTGGAATCACTTGCCAACGCCGGACCTGACCTCACCCGTTCGCTGAGTCTGCTGGCCACCTATCCGTGGCCCAACGAAACCCTGCGCAAATGGTTCCGCGGCGACTACGCCAACCTGACCGCGATCATCGATCTCACGTTGAGCCGAATCGACACATCGCTGTTCACCGGCACCCGCTGGGAGGGCAACCTCACCGAGCTGGAGCTGCAATGGGGCCGCACCATCGGGCAGCTGCCCAGCCCGGCCACCGCCGGCAACCCGCTGATCATCCCCTACCACTTCGATCAAGGCCCCTAGCATGCGCCTGCACCGACCCATTTTGATCAAACTGGCGCTGTTTGTGGTTGTGGCGGTAGTTGCCTCCGCCATCATCGTGTTCGGCTACATCCGATTGCCAGCCACACTGTTTGGTGTCGGTCACTACCGCGTCACCGTGGAGCTGCCCGAGGCTGCAGGGCTGTACAAAAACAGCAACGTCACCTACCGCGGCACCGAAGTGGGGCGTGTCGAGAATGTCTCGCTCACCTACGACGGGGTCAAGGCGGTGTTGTCGCTGCGCTCTGATGTGGCCATCCCCGCCAACCTCGACGCGCAGGTGCACAGCCAATCAGCGGCCGGCGAACAGTACGTCGCCCTGCTGCCGCGCAGCGACACAGGGCCGGCACTGAAAAACGGTGACATCATTCCGCAGTCGCGGGTGTCGGTGCCGCCCGACATCAATTCGCTGCTGGCTGCGACGAACAAAGGCCTGCAAGCCATCCCCGGGGATAACCTCAAGACCGTGATCGACGAAAGCTACGCCGCCGTTGGCGGTCTGGGCCCCGATCTGTCACGGCTGGTCAAAGGGTCTACCCAACTGGCCATCGATGCCCGAGCCAACCTTGATGCGCTCACGACGTTGATCGACAAGTCCGGGCCGGTGCTGGACAGTCAAGCCGACACCGCCGATCCGATCGGCCAATGGGCATCCAACCTGGCCCAACTCACCACCGGTCTCAAGTCGGTGGATCGCCCGTTGGGCCAGCTGCTGGAAAAAGGACCCGCCGCGGAACAAGTCCGCCAGCTCTTCGAGCGGCTGCAGCCCACCTTGCCCATCGTGCTGGCCAATCTGGTCAGTGTGGGACAGGTCGCCGTCACCTATCAGCCCGGCATCGAACAGCTCTTGGTGCTCATCCCCCAAGGCGTGGCCAACATCCAAGCCATCATGATCGCCAACCTGAACACCAAGCAGGCCTATAGGGGTGCGTTCCTGGACTTCAACCTCAACATCAACCTGCCCCCACCGTGCACGACAGGGTTCCTGCCGATCCAGCAACAGCGCACCCCGGACTTCGAGGACGCCCCCGACCGCCCCGCCGGCGACCTGTATTGTCGTGTGCCCCAAGACAGTCCGTTCAATATTCGCGGTGCCCGCAACTACCCTTGCGAGACGGTTCCGGGCAAGAGTGCCCCGACTGTGAAGATGTGTGAAAGCAACGAGCAGTATGTGCCGCTCAACGATGGATTCAACTGGAAGGGTGACCCGAACGCGACGCTGTCGGGACAAGATGTCCCACAGCTGCCTCCCGGCGCTGCACCCGCGCAAGCCGCGCCGCCGCCTGGGCCGGCCCCACCACCCGATGCACCGCCGATCGCCTTCGCGCAGTATGACCCCGCCACCGGAACATACTTGGGACCCGACGGGCGTACCTACACCCAATCCGACTTGGCGCGCAACACGCCGCAACCGCGCTCGTGGCAGTCCATGCTGACGGCGCCCACTCAGAATTGATCAGGTTTGGCTGCGCCGGTTTCTTGCACAGCCAACACTCCGGCGTCGATCAGCTCGTCGATCGCCGAGTTGCTCATCGCCAGTACCTCACGGCAGATCTCGCGGGTGTCGGCGCCCAGCAGAGGCGCGGCCGCAAGCAGCGGTTCGGGAATCGTGTCGAAAAGCGCTGGGCCCCTGCTGACGTCGAAGGGCTGGTCGTGGCCGGGCTGGGTAAGCGTGCCGAGCTGGCGTCGCGCGGCCAGGTGCGGATCGGTCAGCAGGTCGCCCACGTGGGTGGCAGCGCCGGCGGCGATGCCGGCGCCCTGCAGGATGTGTTGCGCTTGTGCCGGTGTGAGCGGCGCCACCCACTGCGCCATCGCTGCGTCGAGCTCGGCGCGGTGTGCGACCCGTCCAGCCGCGCTGTCATAGACCGGGTTCGCAGCAAGGTCGGGGCGGTCAATGGCGGCGGTCAACAATGCCCAGTCGCCGTCGCCGTCGATGCTCACAACGCAGTACGCATCCTCACCGGCACACGAGTAAACCCCTGATGGCGCGTCGAACGGGCTCGAATTCCCCACCGCCACGAGGCTTCCCGGCAGCAGCGATTCGTGCAGGTACTGCGTGGCCATCTGCATAAACACGGTGTCCATTTGGGACAGTTCGATGCGGCAGCCGGTGCCGGTACGCTCGCGGTGGATTAGCGCAGCCAGCACCGCCGCGGTGCCTGCCCTGGCGGCAGCATGATCGGGATAGACAGTGCTGTCATCGCCGAAGCCGTCCGGTGCGTCGGGGTGTCGCCACAATGCGGTCAGGCCGACCGCGGAGCGCACCAGCGGTCCGTAGCCCATGCGCGTGGCCCATGGACCGCGAGCACCGAACGCGCTGCTTTCCACCATGATGATCCGAGGGTTGATGGCCCGCAGCCGGTCATAACCCAAATTGAGCGATTCCATGGTGCCGGGACGGAAATTCGTCAAGACCACATCCGATTTCGCGACCAGCTCGCCGAACAGTTTCTTGCCGGCCTCAGTGCGCAGATTCAGACCCAAACTGCGCTTGCCCCGATTGCCGACTGCGAAGGTGTACCCACAACGACCGGGCCGATCACCCTGACGTGTGCCATCGACGAATGCCTGGTTTTCGACCTTGATGACATCGGCGCCCTGATCGGCCAATTCCCGCCCGCTCTCGCCGCCGACAACGATGACGCCCAAGTCCAGCACCCGAATACCCTCGAGTGGACGGGGAACCGATGCGAGGGCGGCGCGGGGTTGGCGGCGGTGGGTGTTGGACGTGACCTCGGCGGTGTGTTCGCCTAGGCGCGGAGCGCGATGCCGGAAACCCATCCGTGTGCCGTCGAATGCGATACAGCCATTGACCACCATGCCATACAGGTTCGGCGCAACCTCAACCCAAGCGAACGACTCTCGGTCACGAACATGATCATTGTCAAGCATCTCCGCCGCGGTGTGCAGCGACGCCACCGCAATCCCCAGTTCGGCTCCGCGGGCAACGATCTCGTCTCGCGTCTTGTCGGCGAACAGCTTCTCAATGCCCGGGCGGATCGTGGCCCAGGTGCGATGCCGCGTCCCCATCTGGTCCAACGCGGGATCGGTGAACTCCGGCGGGCTGCCCATCCAACTCACCAGCGCCCGCCACTGCTTGGCCGAGCCGATGAACATGCGCACGTACCCGTCGGCACACGCAATGATCGGATACAGGAACCGCAGGTCGGGACGACCGGGTGGCTGCTCGGACAGTCGGCGACCCCCGCTGGCCGTCCCGCCCATGCCGAAGCCGGGGTCAAGGTCTTGCACCGCCAGGTCGAACAGTGAGCAGTCGACGTACTCACCCTGGCCGGTGCGGCGCGCACGATAGTGGGCCAGCAACGCCGCAAATGCGCAGTGAATCGCCGCGGTTTGGCCGCACAGCTCGCCGGGCGGGAGCAGCGGCTCGCGGTGGGGTGCTCCCGAGCGAGTCAAAACCGAGGACATCGCCAGGAGTACCGGCTCACTGACGCGCCATCCGCGGTAGGGGCCGGTCTGGCCGAAGCCGGTGATAGACACCACAACAAGTCCGGGATTGCGTTGTCGCATGATGCCCGGCCCCACGCCGAGCGCCTCCAACTCACCGACCGGCTGCGACTCCAGCACCACATCGGCGGCATCGGTCAAGCGCAGCAACGTATCGCGCTGTTGGGCGATCTGGAGGTCCAGCACGACACCGCGCTTGTTGAAATGCTCGGTCGCAAACCGCAGACCGTGGCCGTCATGTCGAGGGTGTGTACGCCGTGAGGCCACCCCCTCCGGTGGCTCGACGAGCACCACGTCGGCGCCCAAATCGGCGAGGAAACGCCCAGCCACCGCGGCGACCCCGTCGGTAAGGTCGATCACCCGCACACCGTCGAGCGGATATTTCCCGTGTGGCATCACCATGCGCGCGCAACACCGACCTGCGCTTCGGAAACGCCCTGCGCGGCGGCACCCCTCGAGATACCGACACGGTTCCCGTCACCCACTGTCGTGACGTAGATCCGCTGCCCCACAGGCTCATCACCGGTCTGCAGCACCGCCAGCAGCTCGTCATCACCGTCGGCCACCTTGGCAACAAATCGGCTGCCGTCGGACTCTAGCCGCCCGATCACTATCCCCGTGGGCCCATTGCGGCCGTGGGTGACGGTGTAGGTCTCGATGGTGGCCCATCCGGTCGGGCGCTCAGCCACGGCCGGGGCATCACGCTGGTCGATCTCGCGCTGCACTAGCTGGCTGTGATCGGGGCGCCGCGGTGTGGGAGTTGCGCTGTACACGCCGACAGACGTTTTCGACAACATGCCGCCGTTCGCGGAAACCAGCGCGAAACTGCCGGTGCGGCTTCTCACACGCGCAACCGCTTCCGCGATGGCATGCATCGAATAGTTGTTGCCGGGCCCGCCGAAAAACGGCAACCCGCCCGTGAGCGTCAGGCCGCGGGGATCAGTCGCCGACAGCCCGATGGCATCGATGATGTTGAAAACAGCGATAGGGAAACAGCTATAGAAGTCAAAGAAGTCGATGTCGTCAAGCCCCACATGGGCGACCTCCAGTGCGTGGTGCACTGCCGCGACCGCTGAAGGCGCCTCGCCCAGCACCGCGCGCTGCAGCAGGCTGCGCTCGACCAGATCGGCCTGCCCATGCAGAAATACCCACCTGTTTCGCGCTACCCCCAGACGTTGGGCGGCACTCACCGATGCCAGTAGCATCGCAGCGCCCTGGTTCACTTGATCGCGTGAGACCACAAAACGTGGGTACGGGTCGGCGATCATCCGGTTACGCTCGGTGATCGTGACCAGCTCCTCTGCGCTACGCAGCACGGGCGCGGCCGAAAACGGGTTCTTCGCAGCGACTTCGGTGAACGGCGCAAACAGCTCACCCATGGCCGCGGCGTACTCTGCACGGCTCCGGCCCTGCGCGGCACGCCGTGCGTTTTCCAGTAGCGCATACTGGGTCGACGGCCGGGCCATGCCATGGGCTGCCATGGCAGGCGTCACCAAATCGGTCAAGTCGAACCCGCGGTCCTCGATCTGGCCAGCGGGATCATCGGAGAAATCTGGTTTGTGGTCGGCGTGCGCGTAATGCCGAATCGTTGAAATCGCCTCGGCGCCAACCAGCAGCACCACATCCGATAAGCCCGCCGCGATCGCACGACTGAACTCACTGACCAGGTGCTGCGGGGACTGTCCGCCCACGACGTCGAGCATCGCTCGCCTCGGCGCCGCACCGAGCCGATGTGCCACCGAGAGCGGGAATTTTGTCGACTTGCCCAGAGGGGCGACCGCCCTGGAAGAGGAGTTCTCGAACTGGCGGGTAGCGGCGATCGCGTCGATGGCGGCGATCACGGCGGCACCGGCGGCTTGCGAATCGCCGACTGCCGCGCGCACCGCCGCGACCGCCAGGTCGATTGGCGATAAGCAGGCGTAGCCGGGGTCCTCGATGCGCTCAGCGGCCTGCCCGACGCCGATCACGACGGGTGTTCTCGGGTCGAGGCCGGCAGCTGTCATCTCAGATTCGCCCAGCGCCCGACAGGCCGCTCGACACGAGAGTGCGCAATCTGTCGTGGCCGACATGAACTGCCGGGCGGTTCAGTTGTGGCTGAAATCGCAGCATCATTGTTTCCCCATTGGCTAATGTCTGTTAGCCTAATGAGATCGCAACTGACACACTGGCGTCAACCCTTAGGCACTGTGGATATGGTCACTCAAGCTAGGATTGATTAGCCACGGAAGGAAGGCCATGGCAGGGAAGAGTGCCGCGCGGACCGAGGAGATCCGCCGTGCCGCGCTTGAGCTGTTCACCCGACAGGGCTACGAGGCCACCACCATGGCCGACATCGGTAACTGGGTCGGGATTCGCGGGCCGAGCCTGTACAAACACGTAACCTGCAAGCAAGAGTTGCTCGTACAGATCATGGCGGGCACCATGAACTCGCTTCTCACCGAGCACGACCGTGCCATCGCAGGCACCGACGACCCCACCGAACGGCTGCGCAGAGCTGTCGAGGCCCACGTGCGCTATCACGCCCGTCATCGGCTCGAAGCATTCGTCGGCAACCGCGAAATCCGAAGCCTGGAAGATCCGTATCGAGCCAAAATCTTGGCGCAACGAGCTAAGTATGAGGCCAAGTTCCGCAAGCTGATCACCGACGGTGTAGCCGTCGCGAAATTTCACGTGGCATCGCCGCGACTGGCGTCCTACGCGATCCTGGATCTGGGCATGGGCTTGGCGGCATGGTTCCGCGAAGATGGGGAACTCAGCGAAAACGAGATTACGTGGCAGTACATCGATTTTGCTCTACGTCTCGTCGGTGCCGGGTGAATTAGTTCACCCGGCCGCACCATCACGCGCCACGCCCGGCCATCGGCTCGCGCGTAATTATCCACAACCCGATAAAGCGACGGAGGTGACGGAAATTGGGCATCGTCGAGAAGTTCTGGTTGGACGGCCGTGTCACGGTGGTGACCGGAGCCTCTTCAGGACTGGGCGTGGCCTTCGCCCGTGCGTTTGCCGAAGCCGGATCCGACGTGGTGCTTGCCGCTCGGCGAGTCGACAAGCTTCAGCACACTGCCGAAATGCTTTGCGACACCGGCCGTGAGCCACTCGTCATCGCGACCGATATCGCCGATCCCGCACAGGCCCAACTAATGGTCGACGCTGCCATGAGCCGGTTCGGACGGGTTGATGTGCTGATCAACAACGCCGGGGTCGGCACGGCACGCCCAGCCATTCGCGAAACCCCCGAGGAGTTCCGTGAAGTCATCGAAATTAACCTCAACGGCTCCTACTGGGCCGCCCAGGCCTGCGGCCGGGTCATGCAGCCGGGTTCTGCGATCATCAACATCTCCAGCATTCTCGGACTGACAACAGCGAGGTTGCCGCAAGCGGCCTACAGCGCCAGCAAAGCCGCGATCATGGGCTTGACCCGCGACCTGGCCCAGCAGTAGGGATCACGAAAGGGAATTCGAGTCAACGCGATCGCACCAGGATTCTTTGAATCGGAAATGACTAGTCAGTATCAGGCAGGCTACCTTGACAGCATCGCTCCGCGTATCTTGCTGGGGTGCCTGGGTGACCCACAAGAGTTATCCGCGACCGCGGTGTGGTTGGCCTCGGATGCCGCCGGCTACGTCACTGGTCAAACGATCGTCGTGGACGGCTGCCTCCCATTGGTTGTTTCTCCTTCGTCGATTTCAAACATCAAGTTCATCGGGCGTTCGCCCGACGCGTTGTTGTTCACCTCGGTGCGCGGCGGTGGGTATCTGACACCGGCCCAAGCGCGCTACACGTTCGCTAAGGCGGCGGCTGCCGTCGAAGGCTGTCAGGGCGTGCGAATCCACGATCTGCGGCACACTTGCGCATCGCTGGCGATCAGTGCGGGCGCGAACGTGAAAGTGGTGCAGCGGCTTCTGGGTCACAAAACCGCGGTGCTGACGCTGGACCGCTACGGCCATTTGTTCCCCGACGATCTGGACGCGGTGGCGGACGCTTTCGACACCGCCGCCGCATCTACTGCGTACCGGCTGCGTACTGAGGCTGCCATCAAGCCGGTGTAGATACGAGAAATAGCCTCTGACCTCGGTGGCAGGTAGTGGATTCGAACCACTGTAGGCATACGCCGACGGATTTACAGTCCATCACCGGCGTTTGCGGCCGGTTTCCGCTAACCCGCGTTCGCGCAGGTAGCGAGCTTGGGCTAGCCCAGTTAGCCTCTGTGCCGCAAGGCATCTCGACGCCAGGTGACAGCGTATCGGAGACTATCGATTAACATGCGGAGGTTTGCGGGAGACCAGCGTAAAGCCCTGGCTGCTGGGATGGCGCTGGGACAGATTTGCCGCCTCAGCTAACGTTGCTGGTCCGCCTGGTGCCGATCGTAGCCTCCGCCCGGCGCGCAGTGCTGGGACGAATCCCGTCACCACAAACCCGAACCGAACCCGAGACGCTTTCGGAACTCCGCGACGCGAAGCGTCGTGCGGTGGCCAACCCGATGCCGGAGTCACTGCCGATGACCACCGCTACGCGGCCTTGATGGGTGCTCAAAGCGGGATGTTTTCGTAGTAAGGCACGACGATTTCGGTGGTGGAGGTGACGTCGCCCAGCATCGAGGTGGTGAGCGGGTGCACGACGTTGGGGTCGATGGCGACGTTGATGCAGGCGGGCTTGCCGGCAGCGAACGCGCGGGCGACCGCTGGACCGAGGTCTTCTAGCTTCTCGACTCGTTCGCCGTACCCCCCGAACGCGGTACAGACCTGCTCGTAGGCGCTGTCTTCCAGGGTGCTGATCACGACTCCGTGGGAACCGAACACGGCTTCCTGGCCGTGGATTGACATGCCCCATACCTGGTTGGTGAACACGACGGTGACGATGGGCAGATTGTGGCGGACCATGGTGTCGAATTCGGCCAGGTTGAACGCGACGGAGCCGTCGCCGGAGAGCAGTAGGACGGGGCGGTCGGGCTCCGCGCGGGCGGCGCCGATGGCGAAGCCTTGGCCGACGCCGAGGCACCCCAGATAGCCCAGTCGCAGAACACTGTTCGGCTCCTCGGCGGCCAGGAAGAACTCCATCCATGCCGGCGCCTCTCCACCGTCGAGCACGGAAATGGTGCGTGGGGGTAGCGCTGCGGCGATCTCTCGTGCTGCGAAATACGGGTGTAGGCGCCCGGATTCGGTCGTGGTGTCGGTGTAGAGCTGGCGGTGCATGTGTTGCCCGGCGACGGCTTGTTTCGCCCATTCCTGGAAATCGGGGAAGTTTCGCTCGGTGGCAGCGGCGGTGAAGGCGGTCAGGGCGGTTCGGCAGTCGGCCGGGACCCCGACGGCGACATCTTGCAGCCGGCCGATCTCGCCGAAGTCGACGTCGACCTGCACGATCGTGGCAGTTGCCAAGACGCCGCTTCGGCCGCCGGTGAACATTCCGGCACGGCATCCGAGCAGGATGATCAGATCGGGCGCTTGCGCGGTGAGCGGCAACGAACCCAACGCGACTGCCCCGCCTCCCCACAGCTGGTGGCTGGCCGCCAGGATCCCGTCGCCCTTGTTCATGGTGAACACCGGAACGTTGAGTTGCTCGGCGAAGGAGCGCAGTTCATCTGAACAGCCCGAAAGCATGGCGCCGCCGCCGGTGACGATGACCGGGCGCTGGGCGTTGGCCAATGCGTCCAAGACCTCTTGGGTCTGGGTGGGTGTCGGTGCCGGCCGTGGGATGTCGTGGGGGAAGGCCGGCATCCGCACTTGCGACTCATCGACTGGGCGCACCATGACGTCGATCGGAATCTCGAGGAGCACGGGGCCCGGCTTCCCGGAGGTGGCGTGGCGCAGTGCGAGTGCCACCAGCTCGGGGATGCGTTCACCGTTGGTGACCCGGTGGGCCCATTTGGTGACCGGGGCGGCCGCGGCGATCTGGTCGAATCCCCCTTGCAGTGGGTTGGTCTCCTGCTCGCGCAGCGGGGGTGCGCCGACGACGAACAGCACCGGTATCGCGTCGAGGTAGGCGTTGACGATCGCGGTGTAGACATTGGTGAAGCCGGGACCCGACGTCACGACGCACACCCCCGGGCGCTGGGTTACGCGGGGCCAGGCGTCGGCCGCATGCCCGGCGGTCGCCTCGTGGCGAGCGTCGGTGAGCCGAATCCCGCTGCCGGAGCAGGCCACGAGGAACGCGTCGAGGTGACCGCCGTGAAGCGTGAAAACATCGCGGACCTCGGCCTTTGCGAGGGCTTGAGCAAACAGCTCTCCGCCGGTGATCGTCATGTGAAGTTCCTCTTCGTTGGGGCCGCCCGATGTGGCGTCGCGATTGCTATGACGTTCAGCACGATAAAGGGTGGGGATACTACACCGCAAGAGTGGCATTATGCCACTATTCAGCCGGTTCACGGCGACCCTGGCGGGCTCTGCGGTGGCTGCGACACCGCGATGCCGCGGCAACGGTCGCCCTGGAACTGCCGTGGAGGCATGCGCTGTGCAGTACCGCCGGCGACGGGATTGGTGGTCTCTGGCTAGCACCAGAGGGCCGCACCGGTAGTTGGGTGCGGAGCAGGGTTTGGCCGTGTTTGGCGCGACTAGTTCGCCTGCTCGATGAGCGCGGGGGCTTTGTCCGTGCCTCGTCCGTTGGCGTGGTCGGTCACCGATTGCGCCACTGCGGCCACATCCTGACCGAGTTCGGCGATCGCACGACCCGACAGCGGCCCGTGCAAGTCGACGATGCACAGTGCCAGCGCCGCGTTGCCCGTGCGGTCGAACACCGGGGCGTTGATCGAGACGGGCCAGTATTCGCCGTCCGGGTCGAGGTCGCCGACGAGGACGACGTCGCGCAGCTGGTCGACTTGATCCCCGACGAGGCGGGCGGCTCGGCTGGAGCCATACTCCGAGCCGGCAAGCGCTTCGAGAAGTTCTCCCAGTGCCAGCGGTGAGGGCGGGAACTCTTCGACGGCGTAGCCCCTGTCACGGACAAGGTCCAAGGTGGCCTGGTAGTGACGGCGTTCATCGACGGCGCCGTGGTCGGGGAAACGACGGTCGAGCCATTGACCGATCCTCTCGGCTGGCGACCATGCAATCAGGACCGATCCCAGCGGGGGGCGCAGCGCGATGCGATCACCCGCCCGCAGGCCAAGGGCTCGCCGCTGCGCCTGCCCGCGAGCGGTGACGATCGCGGCCACCACCAGGTCCTCACCGGAGGGTGCGATCGCCAGGCAGGGCGCACCGGTGCGGTCGGCGAGCGCACCAAGACCGTCGCGGGCCAGATCGACGATATCGATGGCGGTCTCGGCGGCGCGCCCGACGGCGACGAGCCTGGGGCCCAGGTGAAAGGTTTTGCGGCGAGGATGCCGGTGTAGCCACCCGACCCTGGTCAATTCCATCAGCATCGGATAGCAGGTCGCCTTGTCGACGCAGAGGTGCCGGGCGATCTCAGCCAGGCTGCGGCCGGCCGTCCCGCAGTCGGTCAGCATCTCGACGACTTCAACCAACCGTTCCGTCTGCGGCGATGTCCGAACCATGGTGGCATGATGCCACTTCTAGGTGGCACCGTGTCGGCGACGTCGCCGCACCGCTAGCGACCCCCGGCTTTTACTGGGCGGTTCCAGCCGTGGTCGCGTGCTTCGCTGCGCTGGCGACCGCGATGTCGAGCGTGCGGCCCATCGCGACGATCGCCTCGGTGAGCGTGGCGCGGTCGGCGGCCAGGGTGCCGTTGATCCAGCTCGTCACGAGATCGGTGCCACCGGCAATGAAAATGCGGGTCACCAGTTCGCGGGGCACGGTGTCGCCCGGCCCGGCGTTCGGGTTGTCGTTCGCGATCACGTTGGTGACGGCGGTGATGGCGTCTTCGCGGCGGCTCTGCAGAGCAGGCACCGCCGGCGACTCGGCATACAGGCGGGCTCGCCGGGGATCGCTGCACAGCGCCGCCACCACGACTTCGGTGATCACCCGGGCCCTCTCAGCGGGTTCGGCACGCCGGCTGGCTTCGCGGATCTGGGCGATCACGTCGGTGAACAGCTCATCGAGCGCGGCGACGAGGATCGCGTCGCGGTCGATGAAGCTCTCGTAGAAGTACCGCTTGGTCAACTTCGCCTCAGCCGAGACGGACTCCGCCGTCACCGCCGGCGTACCGCCGCGGCCCACCAGGTCCAAACATGCCTCCAGCAGCACCCGACGCCGCTGGTCACGTCGGTCGTCAGCGGAAACACCGCGGTAGCTGCGCTTGACCTCGCTCACACACCCATCTTGACACAGGGGCGTGTCACATTCTATGTTGACACGCATACGTGTCAGATACCTGGCGAGACGAAGGCGGAGAAATGGCAGTGAGCACCCACGACCGGAGCCTGTTGATCCGGCGTCCCGACCAGATCAGCGGCGAGTGGCTCGGCGAGGTGCTCGGTGTCGATGACCTTGTCGTCGTGTCGGTGAACCCGATCGGCACGGGCCAGATGAGCCAGAACCACCGGGTGCGGTTCGACACCCCGTCGGGCCCGAACTCGGTGGTCATCAAGTTGGCGTCCGGGGACGAGGGCAGTCGCTCAATCGGGGTGGGGATGCGCGTCTATAACCGCGAAGTCGCGTTCTACAACGACTTCTCGACGAGCATGCGCGGCTCGCTGGCGGGCTGTCACCTCGCTGTCTATGACCCGGCGGAGGGCTGGTTCACCCTGGTCCTCGAAGACATGGTCGGCGCCGTGGCCGGCGACCAGATCCTGGGCAGCTCGCAGCAGCAGGCGCGGCTGGCCCTGCGGGCCCTGGCCGGGTTGCAGGCCCCGATCCTCAACGATGATTCCGTGGGCTCGCGCGAATACCTCAGCCGGCCGACACTGCTGACCCAGGCGCTGTTGTCGTCGCTATTGCCGGACTTCCTGGCCCGCCACGGAGACCGGATCACCGACGAACACGCCCAGGTGTGCCGCACCTTCGTCGCCGTCGCCGACGCCTGGCAGGCCGATCGGCGTGCCCCGCTCGGCCTGATCCACGGTGACTACCGGTTGGACAATCTGCTGTTCACCGACGACTCATGCACGGTCGTGGACTGGCAGACCGTGTCGTGGGGCCCCGCATTGCGCGACGCGGCCTATTTCGTCGGCACCGGGCTCAGCGACGCCGACCGCCGCTACCACGAACGCGACCTCGTGCGCTTCTACTACGACGAACTGGTCCGCGGCGGCGTTGACGACTTCAGCTGGCAGCAGTGTTGGGATGAATACCGCCGCCAGACGTTCGCCAGTCTGCGGGTGACCATCTTCGCCGGTGTCGTCGTCGAACGCACCGACCGCGGCGACGACATGCTCATGGCCCTGCTGGCGCGAACCTGTCAACAAATCCTCGACCTCGACGCCCTCAGCCTGCTGCCCGGCGCCGACGCGCCCCACGCGGCGCTGCAGCCGCAACCCTTCGACGAGGGCCGACACCACCCCGGACCTGAGCCGCTGTGGAACGAAAGCTGGTACTTCGACGCCGTCGACGACTCCGAAACCCTCGGCGTCTACGTCCGGATCGGCCGGATCCCCAACCAAGGCCACTGCTTTTACAGCGCGGCGATCGCGCGGCCCGGACACCCCGCGCTGATGGTCGTCGACAACGCAGCACCCCTCGACGACACCGACGGCGCCGTAGAGACGGTGGTGACCGATGCTCTGCGGTCGACCCTGCACTGCACCGAACCGCTGACCCGATTCCACGTCACACTCGACGCGACAGCGCAGGCACACACCGACCATTCCGCCCCGCTGCGCGACGAAGCAGGCCAACCCGTTCCGGTGTCACTAGAGCTGACCTGGGACACCGACGGCATCCCCTACGCCTGGCGCACCCGCAGCAGATACGAAATCCCCTGCCGCGTCACCGGTGTCATCCGCATCGGCGACCAGGAATTCCCCTTCGCCGGCCCGGGACAGCGCGACCACTCCTGGGGACTACGGGACTGGTGGGCCAACGACTGGATGTGGAGCGCGTTTCACCTCAACGACGGCACCCACACCCACGCCGTGACCGTGCCGTCCATCCCCGGCGGGCTGGTCATCGGATACGTCCAGTGCGGCGACACCCTCAGCGAAGTGCAGACCGTCGCCGCCACACAGACCGTGGACTCCAACGGCCTCATCCGCGACGCTCAAGTGGTCACCGGCCTTGACGACCTCACCCTCGATGTCGAGCCACTCGCATTCGGCGCCCTGCTCCTCGTCGCCGACGACGGACGCATCTCCCACTTCCCCCGCGCCATGGCCCGCGTCCGGGCAGCCGAAGGACGCACCGGCATCGGGTGGATCGAATGGAACCGCAACCAACCGCGACAGCCCTGAACTACCGGGGCACACCGATCCGCGCCGACACACCAGCGCACCACTGACATTCGGGTTTGAGGAGAACACCATCAGCATGCGGACCGATACAGGCGCGAAACAGACAGCGACCCAACGGTTCACAGCGCTGCTGCGCCGCATAAGGTCACTGGCCGCGTCATCGCAGCGACCCTCACCATCCACGCCGGCTGACCCCGCCGATCTCCGCTTCTTCGGCATGCCCACCCGCTTTTCCGGTCCCACGGTGATCACGGCGGGACCCGACGGCGCGGCGTGGACGATGCAGATGTTCGCCAACCAGATCGCCCGCGTCGATCCCGTCACCGGACACGTCCGCGAATACCCGGTCCCCTGGGGGCCGGCCTGCCCGCGGCCACACACATCGGCCGGCCCGCGGATCCTGCCTGCCGGATTCACCCCGTTGTCGTGCACCATCAAGCCGGGCGCCGACGGCAACATCTACTTCACCAACGGCATCCGTAGCCAGATCGGACAACTCAACCCCGACACCGGTGCGGTCAGGTTGTTCACCCCGCCCAGCCGCTTCGGGGGCCTGTTTCCGCTGACTGACCTCTCATCGTCGGCGGATGCGATCTGGTTCAGTCAAACCACCGCCAACCGCATCGGCCGCTTCGACCTGGCCACCCACAAGTTCCGCGACTACGCCGTCCCGACCCGCGCGTCCATGCCGGTCGGTGTGTTC
>DATMMZ010000266.1:0-6025 GCA_035569455.1 Mycobacterium sp.
TGGCACCGGCGCCTGGCCGCCGCGATCCAAGAGCGTGAGCCGGGGTCGGTGGAGGAGAACGCGGCGCTGATCGCCGAGCATCTACAGGCCGCCGGCGAGCTGCACGCGGCGTATGGCTGGCACATGCGCGCCGGCGCGTGGTCAACCAACCGTGACATCGGCGCGGCACGCGCGAGTTGGCAGCGGGCCCGCGAGGTCGCCGACCTTCTGCCGGATGATGATCCCGACCGGACGGCGATGCGCATTGCTCCGCGCACCCTCCTATGTGGCCACGCCTGGCGCGCCGGCGCCGCCGGTATTGCCGACACCTGCTTCGACGAACTGCGCGAACTCTGCGGTGCGGCTGGCGACCAGATATCGTTGGTGATGGGTACATCTGGAGTGCTCGTGGCGATGACCCTTTGCCATCGACTTCACGAATTGCAGTCGCTCGCACCGGATTACGTTCGTCTGCTTGAGTCAACTGGTGACCCCGCGGTGATCATGCTGCTTAACACGGTGACCTTCGCCACATTCAAAGCAGGTGAAATCGCCCAAACACTGCCGTTGTTCCAGCGGGCAATCGACGTGGCCGATGGCGACCCCACCTTGGGCAATTTCTTCTTCGAATCACCGCTGGCCTGGGTGACCACCCTCCGGGGTCTCGCCCGTTGCAGCCTGGGACAGTCGGGCTGGCGCGACGATCTGTCGACTGGGCTCGCGATGGCTCGCGAGGTGCAGGGCGTGACCCAGGCTGCCGTCACCACGTATGGCTACACGATGGTCCTCATGAATGGCGCCGTGGTGCCCGATGCGGCGGCACTGCGGCACAGCGCCGCCGCGCTGCGGACCGCCGAACGATCCGGCGATGACGTTTCGCTGGCGTGGGGGCGAGTCGGTCACGGCATCATGTTGGTTCGTCTGCATGGTGGGGACCAGGCCGCAGGTATCGATCTAATGACGGAGGGTCGTCAACAAGCGTTCCGGCGCGGAGACCTGCTCACGGTGACGATGGCCGACATCCAGACCGCAGAATGGAAGGCGCACACCGGAGACATCGACGCTGCTATCGAGATCGCCGGGGCAACAGTTGAGCACGTCTTCGACTGCGGCGAAGTGATCTTCCGGGGTCCGGCGTCGATGGTGCTGGCGGAATCACTCTTGCGCCGCGGAACCGAGCACGACCTGCTGGAAGCACAGAAAACCACCGACAGGCTCGCGGCCTGTCCGACCGACCCGGGATTCGTGCTGTATGAGCTGCCGCTGCTGCGGCTAAGCGCGCTACTGGCCCGCGCCCGCAACGACGAACAGGCATACGAAGAATTCGTGCAGCGCTATCGCGCGATGGCGAGAACGCTGGGCTTCGACGGGCATATCGCGTGGGCCGAGGCGATGCCATGAGGCGCGGCCGTTCAGTACCGCCGTCGATTGTTTACCAAAAGCCCACGCGGTCAGCGGCGCAGCTGTTCAGAGCCGATGGTGGCCGGGGTGAGGCGGGCCATCCCGCGCAGGATCCACGGTGTGCGCCTCGCCATCACCTCCACGGCGCGGTCGGAGGGTCCCGATGGCGATGGACCTCGGCTTCGAAGGGGTATTTAAGGACACCTAGGACGCCGAGAATCTTTTGAGGATTCGCAGATAGCTGGGCGTAATTCTTTGGTTGTCAACACACAACCCAACCAAGGAGTGACGCCACATGATCAACCAAATCCGCACCATCGTCCGCATCGCCGCCGGTAGCGCCCTACTGGCCGCGGGCCTCGGACTGCCCGCTGTCGGAGTCGCCAGCACAGCGAACGCCGCTGTTTGTTCGGAGCGATACGGCGACGGCAGCTACTTCTACTACTACTGCTAGTCAACGGGTGGGGCCGCCCGGATGAAAGCAAGAAGCGCGGGCGGCCCGTCGCCGGACCTGCTCGATCCGCGTCAGCTCGCCTTCGTGCCGGGCCGAACGACGAGCGCCCGAAGCAGCCGACTCATTCGGCGACAAGTTCCGGGCAGTAGGCCTGGGCGCCGGCGCTGACGAAGAAAGCCGCTTCACCGGCGTCCCAGTGATCGTTGGCCTGCCGGACCTCCATTACGACATCGTCATAGGACTTGCCCTGCTGCAACTCAGCGCAAAGTTCGTGCGCCGAGTCGATCATTCCCTGCCCGTCGGTGACCTCCCTGCCCATGCCGTTGCGGATGGTTTGGAGGAATTGCGCGTCGTTCGGATCTGCATGCACGGTTGCCGCGAGGGCCGTGGCGCTCGCCAGGAGCGCTGCGATGGATACAAGCACCTTCATTGGGGACCGAACCTAACTGGAAATCCAGTGAATGCTGACAACGATCCTTCCATGCAGGATGTCCCCAGGCACACCGGAGAACACAACTTAGGGTCCATCGCGGGAAAGCGCGCTCCTAAGGTCGGCCATCTCAGCGAGCTGATGTTCCAGCCGAGACTGGCGCTCGCTGACGAAGTGAGGTAGTCGTCGGATACACCAGGCCCCGGCCGTGACCTAGGAAACCAGGGAGCACACATGAATGGCATCGCGTCGGATGCAGGGTCGCCGTACCCCGGCTCGAGGGACCCGACGGCGACGTCTACATGGCTGGCTTTGAGCGGGGGCCCGATCACGGACGAGGTCCTTGAGTGGCCCCCTGATTTGTTCGCCCTCACCGACGTGATCCTGGACCACACGCAAGCGTATCGTTTCGTGTTCTCCCCGCCCGGGGATGCGACATGGCCGCCTGATCGCTTCGCCAACTGGGCCGAGGCAGTTGAGGACGCCGGCCGGGATTGGAGCGGCTGGGTTGAGAATGACCAGGGTGCACTCCCTGATCTCCTCGCCAAGGAGTGGAGCACCTTTCTCGAGCACGTTGAGGTGCCTCTTGAACAGCTGGCCGAGGGTGGCAATTGGCGGATGTGTGAGGCACTGCTGACGCTTCACGCGGTCGCGGACGAGGCTTGCGCGGGGTTGGGCATCCCGCTTGGTCGGTCCGGCGCAAAGGGATGCGTCTATCGCGGTCGGGGGCGTGAACTGTTGGCCAGAACCGGATCACTTGCTCGAATCCACCCGCACCTCGTGCGTGTGTTGCCGAAGGTCCGTACTTCGCCCAACGGGACTGCGTTAGGTTCGTTTTCGCGCTACGCCTGCGTGCATCGTCCCGGTGCCGAGGTCCGGTGGTCCAAGATCCCCGCGCGACACCGTGGCACCAATCCCCAGGCCGAGTACGCCAACGTGCTGCTGCTGCCCTGGCCACTGCGGGTGCGTGAGTCGGACTTTCACCCGGTGGAAGGCTCGGTGCGCAGGCTAACCACCGAGCCCTTCGGCTACTTCGAGTTCGCGCCGGCCGAAGGGCTCGACTTGGACCTGGTGGACCGCACGGTCCTCGCGGCCCGAGACGAGGTCGGCGGTGTCGACGTCGTGGTCTTACCGGAGAGCGCCGTCGACGAGGGTGATATCGAGGATCTCGAGGCGGTTTTGGATCGCCACGGCGTGACCATGCTCATGACCGGTGTGCGTCAGCCGGCTCCGCAACCCGGGCGACTGCCGGGCAACTGGGTGCACATCGGTGTGAGCCCAATACTTGAAAAGCGTTCCGCGGCAACTGGTTCGGCCCGCGAACGGTGGTTTCATGTCCGCCAAAACAAGCACCACCGATGGTCGCTCGACGAATCACAGATCTTCCAGTACCACCTGGGTGGTGCCCTCCACCCGCACATCCTCTGGTGGGAAGCGATGGACGTCGCTCGCCGGACGGTGCAATTCGTTGAACTCGGAGAGGAACTGACCCTCGTCTGCCTGGTGTGTGAGGATCTCGCCCAGCACGACGATGTCGCCGAGGTCGTGCGGTCGGTTGGCCCGACGCTGGTTTTCACGCCCTTGCTCGACGGACCACAGCTGACGTCGCGCTGGGCGGCCAGGTATGCCAGCGTGCTGGCCGACGACCCCGGCTCGGCTGTCGCAACGCTGTCGGCTTACGGCATGGTGCAGCGATGCCGACCCCAGGGGCAAACTTCCTCCCCGGTGGTCGGCTTGTGGAAGGACCCCGTCCGGGGGATCCGGGAGGTTCCGCTGGAGGCTGGAGCGCAAGCCGTTTTGCTGACCGTCTGCGGGGACCGCGCACTTCGACGCACCGCCGACAGTCGCCCGTCCATCGACAACTCAATTCACTACTTCGACGTGGCCGTGCACCAAATCCGCGCCGGCACTGCGCCCTCGGGATCGCAACCGTTGCCGATCGACCCGCCACTGCCGCCCCCGCTCGAAGTCGAGGAGCTCACCATCCTCACCGGTTGGGCCCAGGCTGTCGCGGAAACACTCGCCTACGCACCCGATCGGGTGCTCGCTCTGCTTGCAGACGCACGCCCAGGCGGACGCTGGCGTGCCGCGCTCAAGATCGCCGAGCCACCCCCGCAACTCAGCGAAGCGATCGAGATCATCGACCAAATCGTGCGAACAAGCATGCCGCCAAGCGGCTCAACCACACTCGATGAGTTAATCGCCGCGGCGAGCGAAGACCGGCCGGGCGAAACAAACCTCACCAGGCTGGTGCGTGGAGTGCTGCGGTCAACGCTCGAGCAGCGCCGCACCCGACAAGCGAGAGAAGCCGACCGCTAAGGACAACCACGTCGCTATGAAGGTTTAGCTGGGTTCGAGTTCTGTTCGGGCCTGGTCGATTTCGTCATACGCGAACGCCACCATGGCAGAGGTCGTCATCACGACGCCCTTGCGGGCGAGCGACTCGTAGGTCTGATCGCCGAGGACGTCACGCATTTGCGCAATGGCGGCGCTGGTTTCGGGGAAAGCCGCTGCCGCGAGCGGATTGATGGCGAAGCCGGCGACGGTGGCTGCCGGCTCATAGCGGCCGAATCGGTGGAAGAGGGACGCGAGCAAACCCAGCGGGCTGCGGACCATGGCCCTGTTGCCCGAGTCGCGGAAGTTGCGGATCGCCAAAGTCAGGTAATCGAGTGCGGCCAGCGGATCACCGTGCGGGTCGGGAGGGGTCAGGAGTCAGTCGTCAGTGCGAGCCCGGCAACGTTCGACGAGGATCTGGGCCAGCCGCCCCGGTTCACTGATCATCACGTCGTGACAGGTGTCGATCGGGTAGATGGCATCCACGCCGCCAAGCGCGTCGATGCTGGCGCGCTGCTGCTTTTCCGAGAGGGTCCGATCATTCAGCGTCATGACCCACGTCCGCGGCACGCCCGTTGGCACATCGCTGCGGTCGACCGGTTCCGCGAGGATCGTCATCGACTCCCGATAGAGCCGCGACATCGCGAATTGCCGCTGGGCCCGCGTCATACCGTTGCAGAACAGCAAACGAGCCGCGATGGGCAGTTTGTACGGCCTGCCCAACCTGGCGCCCCACCGAACCAACGGGGTTGCCGGTCCCCCCATCGTGTCCGCCATGGCAGCTCCTTGAGGCGGAACGAACGCGGTCACGAAGGTCGCCTCCGCGACCCGCGCTGGGCCCAGCTTGGTCATAACACCCGGCATGACCAACCCTGCCATCGAGTGCCCAGCAATGACGACGCTGTCCAGACCGGCCTGATCGATGTCACTGACAACCGAATCCACCCATTCGCGAATGGTCGCTCTACGCAGGTCGCCGGGCTTGCCTCGCCGACCGGGTAGATCGACCGCAAGCACTCGCAATTCGGGCGCAGTGCTGCGTAAGTCGGCAATTGTCAGATCCCAGCAGTCCGCGGCATGAGCCCCGCCGTGGATGAGAACCAGGTCGGGAAGCGCCATGACGTCGACGCTACTTCAGTTGTTCGGCGCAGCGACGGCAAACGGGCGAAGCTTTGCTACACGTGCCCCGAGCCGCAGCAGGGTATCTACACGCAGTCTGCGCAGATCGGTGGTGCACCGCCGACGCTGCGCAATCGGCTGCGGTGCTGCACCAGATGGCAGCTCGAACAGGTGAATTCGTCGCGCCGCGCGGGAATCACCGTCACCAACAGTTCTTCACCTGACAGTTCCGCGTCGGGCAGCTCGAATAAGGCATCGTTCGCGTCGTCGTCGACGATTACCGCGGACGACTTTTGCAGGGCAGGTGC
>DATMMZ010000267.1:0-18908 GCA_035569455.1 Mycobacterium sp.
ACGTTCGCCGACCAGGTCGCGGATGGTCAGCGCGGTGCCCATGAAGGCCGCGGCAGGCAGCAGCAGGTTGAGTATTTGCACGGATTCATCGGGAGTGCCCGCGTGCGGGGCGGGAACGTGGAACCCGTTGTTGCCGGGCACCGTCAGTGACAGCGCGCCCAGGATGAACGGCAACAGCGCCAGAAACACGAAGTAGGCGCGGTCGGAGACCACCAGGCGCACCTGCCTGCGGGCGATCGTCGAGATTTGGCGCCGCACGCTGGTGTGTACGGGTTCGCCCAACTCGGCCGGCTCATCGGCCTTGACCGGTGGCTTCAGCTGGTCGCGGTTCTGGGCGAGGAAGCGTCGATTGGCCTCCTCGGGATCGGCGCCCACCTTGGAGAAGATTTTGGCCCAGTTGGAGGTCCCCATCGCCTCACCGATCGCGTCCGGTGGGCCACAGAACGCCGTCTTGCCGCCCGGCGCCACCAGCAGCAGCTGGTCACAGACGTCGAGGTAGGACAACATATGCGTCACCACGATCACGACGCGGCCGGCGTCGGCCAGCTGACGCAGCATCATCATGACCTGGTGATCCAGCGCGGGGTCCAGGCCTGAGGTCGGCTCGTCGAGGATCAGCAGGGATGGTCCGGTGAGCAGTTCGAGTGCCACCGAGGCGCGTTTGCGCTGGCCGCCCGACAGCTTGTCCACCCGGGTGTCGGCGTGCTTGGTCAGATCGAGTTCTTCGAGTACCTGCGCGACGATCTTGGCGCGATCGAATTTGCTGGTGTCGGGTGGCAGGCGTAGTTCGGCGGCGTAGCCCAACGCCTGGTTCACGGTCAGCTGGCGGTGTACCACGTCGTCTTGCGGGACCATGCCGATCCTGCTGCGCAGCGATGCGTATTCGGCATGGATGTCATGGCCCTCGAAGGTGACCGAGCCCGAAGTGGGGCGGGCGTAACCGGCGATCAACCGGGCAAGGGTGGTCTTGCCTGCGCCAGACCCACCGATAATCGCGGTCAGGGTGCCGGGCCTGGCGATCAGTGAGATGTCGTTCAGCAGCTGTTTGCCGTTGTCGACGGCGTAGTTCACCCCGCGCACCTCCAGACCCCCGGTGCGGGTCGCCACTTCGCTGCGGGGGACCAGGGTGCTGTTGCTGAACACCAGGTCGACGTTGCCGATGGTGACCACGTCGCCTTCGCCCAAGATTGCCGACCCGACCCGCGTCCCGTTGACGAACGTCCCGTTGATGCTGCGGTCCTTGATCTCGGTGCCCAGCGGCGTCAAGGTCAGCGTCGCGTGCTGGCGGGAGGCCAAGACGTCGGGGATGACGATGTCGTTGTCGTTGGCGCGACCAATCGTGACGGTGCCGGCCGTGTTTGTCGGCTCAGCGGTTCTCGATGACCGTTGCGACAGGAACTTCACCATCCTGGTCGCGAGATTCGACACGTCACCCGACTTGGCGTCGATCACGGTGAACTCGGCGGGTGGCGGCGAGTCCGGCGGCGCCGCCGACCTGGCGTCGACCACGGTCCGCTCTTCGATCGGTGGCGGCGGTGTCCGGGGTGGCATTGCCGGTGGCACCCGAGGCGGTGTCGCTTTGTGCTGGTATGGATGCGGATGCCTCGGCGGCGTTGGTGGCCCCGGTGGTGACGGTGTGGCGGGGCGACCCCGAGCAGGTCCGCGGGTCTGGCCCCCGATGTGGCCCCTGGCTTGTCGGGGCGGCAAGGGCGGCTGCGTGGGCTCCACCCGCTCCGGATTCACCGACCAGGCGAGGGTTGGCGGCCCGGCGCCCTGCATCGACCGCATCTGGGTTGGCCGGGTGGTCCTCCCTTGGTGTGGTCCGATCTCGAAGGTCAGCCGGGGCCCCTGCGGATTGCCGACGTTGATGCTCTGGCCGTCGTGCAGGTCGATCACCGGCATTCGGTAGCCGTTGACGTACGTTCCGTTCAACGAGCCGTTGTCGATCGCCATCCAGCGGCCCTGATCGAAGCGCAGGATCAGGTGCGCGCGGGATATCCGAGGATCCGTGATGCGCAGGTCGGCGTGCAGATCACGCCCGACGACCACCTCATGGCCCGGCGCGAAAGAATGTTGGGACCCGTTGTGCCGAATTGTCAGTACGGGAGGGGCAGGTCGACTCACTACATCAGTATCGGTCCGCGAACTTAGTGCGCTCCATTGGACTCGCCTGTGACTTGGCTTTGTTTCGATTTGGCCACTCATAGCCGTTTCATAGCCTGCGTTGGCCCGTCGCCCATCCGTGTCCGGCATGATTCCAACGTGAGGGGTGTGAAAACAGTGAAGTCCGGATCGCCATTCGGAACAGTTTGGCGTGCCGAGACGAAGCAGACGAAGCAACGGGGCCCAACCCCGTACAAACACAGCAAACGCCCAGTGTCTTTCGCCCCGCACTAGGTTGCGGCGGTACCCGCAGATAATGGCTAGAAACGAGGGGGCAACCACGCATGGACGAGCTAAGGGGGAGCGCCCGGCGCCCCGACGCCCGGCGGCGGCTCCAGAGCAACCCGCGGTTGGCCCGTGCGGCGGCGCGCGCGGGCTTTCAATCTCTCCCGTCAGCGACCGTCGCGCACTTCCTTCGCCGCGTTCCACCGGTCAGTTCCAGCCCGAACGCCGAACCCCCGAAGTTCTCAGCCGAGCGTCGTGGTGAGGTCAGTGGATCGCGCCTGGGGAGCGGTGCCCCATTTGCCGGCTACACCATCTTGCGGCCGCTTGGGGCCGGCGGGATGGCTGAGGTCTATCTGGCTTTGCACCCCAGGTTGCCGCGTCGCGATGTGATCAAGGTCCTCGCCGAGGCGATCACCGCGGATCGCGAATTCCGTGACAGGTTCAACCGGGAAGCCGATCTCGCCGCAACGCTGTGGCACCCGCACGTCGTCGGAGTACACGATCGCGGCGAATTCAACGGTCAGCTCTGGATCTCGATGGACTACGTCGAGGGCACCGATGCCAGCCGACTGGTGAGGGAGCATTACCAGGACGGGATGCCGGTCGACGAGGTTGGCGACATCATCCACGCCGTCGCGGGTGCACTCGATTACGCCCACGACCGCGGCTTGCTGCACCGCGACGTCAAACCCGCCAACATCCTGCTCACCCATCCCGACGGCGGGGAACGCCGAATCTTGTTGGCGGACTTCGGCGTAGCTCGCCACCTCGGTGACATCAGCGGGATCACCGAGACCAATGTCGCGGTGGGAACCGTCGCTTATGCAGCGCCTGAACAGCTGACCGGCTCCAACATCGATGGGCGGGCAGACCAATACGCTTTGGCCGGCACCGCGTTTCATCTGCTCACCGGTGCGCCGCCGTTCCAGCACGAAAACCCGATCGCGGTGATCAGCCAGCACCTACACGACGATCCGCCCCGGCTCAGCGATTACCGCCCGGATCTGGCGCAGCTCGACGACGTGTTCTTCAAAGCCCTTGCCAAAAACCCCGAGGACAGGTTCGAGCGGTGCCGCGCGTTTTCCGCCGCCATCGACGAGCAGATCGCCGGTGTCGCGGATGGCGGTTGGGGCACTGAACCCAGTATCGCGACGGCCGGCAGGCGCACTACCCGGCGCCTCCTCGGGGCGGTGACGGACAGGTTTTCGTCGAGGACCCGGTGGGCGACCGCATTGGTCTGCGCGGTGCTGATCGCGGTGGCGGCGACCTGGTCGATCCTGTACTCCTTCCAGCCCGATAGTCCGCCACCGACGAACCCTGCGCTCGCGTCGAAACCCTCCGTCCCCGCCCCCAGTGCTCCGCCTGCGCCTGTTACCTCCGGGCCGGTACTCAACGGCACGTACAAGTTGACTTACGACCAAGCCAAGCGGACTGGTAACGGCGTCTCGATCCGTCACGACGGAACCGACACCCATTCGTGGGCTTTCCGTTCCGTGTGCACCACCAATGGGTGCGCGGCCACTGGGACTCAGCTGGACGATGCAACCCATCAGGTGGCCAGCACAACCGATGGAGGCCAGACCGACACGCTGCGTTTCGTCGGTGGGTACTGGCAGGGCACTCCGCAGCAGGAGCGGGTGGGGTGCACTCAGCCGAACGGACAAGTCACAGCCACCCAGCAGGAGACGGTCGCGTGGTCGTTGGTGCCGCAAGCTGACGGCACCCTGCGCGGCACGAAGACCGAGACCGTTCTCAGCAATGAGTGCGGCGCGCAGGGAGCGGTGGTGCGCACACCCGTGGTGGCCACCCGGGTCGGTGACGCGCCGGCGGGCGTGACGTTGGCCGATCCCACCCAAGTGGTCAACACCACGACCGCGCCGTCGCCGGCCTCGCCGCCCGTCCTCGGTGGGATGTGCAGCGACGCCGACAAACTCGCTTACGACCCGACCAACAATGAGCAGATCGTGTGTGAAGGCAACACCTGGGCCAAGGCCCCCATCACGACCGGAGTTCACGCCTCCGGTGGCTCGTGCGACCGACCGGGCACCTCGGTGTTCGCGATGTCCACCTCGAACGACGGCTACCTGCTGCAATGCGATCCGGTCACCCGGACGTGGACCCGGCCCGCCGGATAAGCGTCGGTAGCCCGCCGGCACCGGGCCAGTTGTCGGTGCCGGGTTCTACCCTGGTGGCATGGCGTTCGCCACCGAGCATCCTGTAGTCGCGCACTCCGAATACCGCGCCGTCGAGGAGGTCGTGCGCGCCGGTGGCCGCTTCGAGGTGGTCAGCCCGCACGCTCCGGCCGGCGACCAGCCGGGCGCCATCGATGAGCTGGAGCGGCGGATTCTGGCGGGGGAGCACGACGTGGTGCTACTCGGCGCCACCGGGACCGGGAAGTCGGCCACCACCGCATGGCTGATCGAACGCCTGCAGCGGCCCACCCTGGTGATGGCGCCCAACAAGACGCTGGCCGCCCAGCTGGCCAACGAGCTGCGAGAGATGTTGCCGCACAACGCAGTTGAGTACTTCGTGTCGTACTACGACTACTACCAGCCGGAGGCATACATCGCGCAGACCGACACCTACATCGAAAAGGACAGCTCGATCAACGACGACGTGGAGCGGCTTCGGCACTCCGCCACGTCGTCGCTGCTGTCGCGTCGCGATGTGGTGGTGGTGGCCTCGGTGTCCTGCATCTACGGCCTGGGCACACCGCAGTCCTACCTGGACCGGTCCGTCGAGCTGCAGGTCGGCGCCGAGGTGGCACGGGACGGCCTGCTGCGGCTGCTGGTCGACGTGCAGTACACCCGCAACGACCTGTCCTTCACCCGCGGCTCGTTTCGGGTGCGCGGCGACACCGTGGAGATCATCCCCTCCTACGAGGAGCTTGCCGTTCGCATCGAATTCTTCGGCGATGAGATCGAGGCGCTGTACTACCTGCACCCGCTGACCGGAGAGGTGATCCGCCAGGTCGATTCGCTGCGGATCTTCCCCGCCACCCACTACGTGGCCGGTCCCGAGCGGATGGCCCACGCGATCTCAACCATTGAGGAAGAACTGGCCCAGCGGCTCGCCGAACTCGAAGGCCAGGGCAAGCTGCTGGAGGCCCAGCGGTTGCGGATGCGAACCAACTACGACATCGAGATGATGCGGCAGGTCGGGTTCTGCTCGGGCATCGAGAATTACTCGCGCCACATCGACGGCCGAGGGCCGGGCACGCCTCCGGCCACGTTGCTCGACTACTTCCCGGAGGACTTCCTGCTCGTCATCGACGAGTCGCACGTCACCGTGCCGCAGATCGGGGGCATGTACGAGGGCGACATGTCGCGGAAGCGCAATCTCGTCGAGTACGGGTTCCGGTTGCCGTCGGCGTGCGACAACCGCCCGCTGACCTGGGAGGAGTTCGCCGACCGGATCGGGCAGACGGTGTACCTGTCGGCCACTCCCGGGCCCTACGAGCTCAGCCAGGCCGGTGGTGAGTTCGTCGAGCAGGTGATTCGGCCGACCGGGCTGGTGGACCCGAAGGTTGTGGTCAAGCCGACCAAGGGGCAGATCGACGACCTGATCGGCGAGATCCGCAAGCGCGCCGAGGCCGACCAGCGCGTGCTGGTGACGACGCTGACCAAGAAGATGGCCGAGGACCTCACCGACTACCTGCTGGAGATGGGCATCCGGGTGCGCTACCTGCACTCCGAGGTCGACACGTTGCGCCGGGTGGAGCTGCTGCGCCAGCTGCGGCTGGGCGAGTACGACGTCCTGGTCGGCATCAACCTGCTGCGCGAAGGCCTGGACCTGCCCGAAGTGGCGTTGGTGGCGATCCTCGACGCCGACAAGGAGGGCTTCCTGCGGTCGTCGCGCAGCCTGATCCAGACCATCGGACGGGCCGCCCGCAACGTGTCCGGCGAAGTGCACATGTACGCCGATTCGATCACCGACTCGATGAAAGAGGCCATCGATGAGACCGAGCGGCGCCGCGCCAAGCAGGTCGCCTACAACGAGGCCCACGGCATCGACCCGCAGCCGTTGCGCAAAAGGATCGCCGACATCCTCGATCAGGTCTATCGAGAGGCCGCTGATGTTGAAGCCAGCGAATCCATCCCGATCGGGGGATCGGGGCGCAACGCGTCCCGCGGCCGCCGTGCGCAGGGCGAGCCTGGTCGGGCGGTCAGCGCCGGCGTGTTCGAGGGCCGCGATACCTCGAGCATGCCGCGCGCCGAACTGGCCGATCTGATCAAAGATCTCACCGCGCAGATGATGGCCGCCGCCCGCGACCTGCAGTTCGAATTGGCCGCGCGGTTCCGCGACGAGATCGCGGACCTCAAGAAGGAACTGCGCGGGATGGACGCCGCCGGTCTGAAGTGACGCACGCCAACCAAGGGCCAGCCCATACCGTGTAGGTGTGACCGACACAGTGAGCACCATCGGGAGTTGGCGTGAGCTGCTCGGCGCCAAGCATCTGGGAACGTCGGTGGTGCTGGCCGGTGGCGTCGCGCTCTACGCCACCAACGAGTTTCTGACGATCAGCCTGCTCCCCAACACGGTCGCCGAAATCGGCGGCAGCCGGCTCTATGCGTGGGTGACCGCCCTGTACCTGGTCGGGTCGGTGGTGTCGGCGACCTTGGTCAGCCCGATGCTGTTGCGTGTCGGGGCACGGTCGTCCTATCTGACGGGCCTGGCGGTCTTCGGCCTTGCCAGCCTGGTGTGCGGGATAGCGCCCACCATGGAGATCCTGATCGCGGGTCGCGCCCTGCAGGGCGTGGCGGGGGGCCTACTGGCCGGCCTTGGCTATGCGGTCATCAACGCTGCTCTGCCTCGTTCGCTGTGGACCCGCGCCTCGGCACTGGTGTCGGCGATGTGGGGCGTGGCCACCGTTGTCGGGCCCGCGATGGGCGGCCTTTTCGCGCAGTTCGGGATATGGCGGTGGGCGTTTGTCGCGATGGCGGTGCTGACCGCACTGATGGCCGCGTTGGTACCGATCGCGCTGGGCTCGGGCCGCGTCGACCCCAGCGGTGCCACACCGAAGCTGAACATACCCGTGTGGTCATTGCTGCTGCTGGGCGCCGCGGCGCTGGCCGTCAGCGTCGCTCAGCTCCCGCGCAACGTCACGGCAACCGCCGGCCTGCTCGTGGCCGCTACGGTGCTGGTCGGCGTGTTCCTGATCGTCGACTGGCGGAAGCGGGCGTCGGTGCTGCCGCCCAGCGTGTTTGGCCCCGGACCGTTGAAATGGCTTTACCTGACCATGGCGGTGCTGATGCTCGGTGCGATGGTCGACACCTATGTACCGCTCTTTGGTCAACGACTGGCACACCTGACTCCGGTGGCGGCCGGATTCCTGGGTGCGGCACTGGCCCTGGGCTGGACGGTCAGCGAGATCGTCAGCGCATCGGTGGACAGCCCGCAAGTGATCGGGCGCGTGATCGCGGCGGCACCGGTGGTGCTGGCGTCAGGTCTGGCACTGGGCGCAGTGACCCAGCGCGATAACGCATCGGTCGGGATTGTTGCGCTCTGGGCGTTGGCGTTGCTGGTCGCCGGGATCGGGATCGGGATGGCCTGGCCGCATTTGGCGGTGCGCGCGATGGACTCCGTCAGCGACGCGGCCGAAGGCGGCACGGCAGCCGCCGCGGTCAACACCGTGCAGCTCATCTCCGGGGCGTTCGGCGCCGGGGTGGCCGGCGTCGTAGTCAACACCGCACAAAATGGTGACCTTGGCGACCTCGCGGCGGCTCGCTGGTTGTTTGCCGTATTCGCCGCGTTGTGCGCTACGGGTGTCATTGCCAGCTACAGAGCCTCGTATGGCGCGATCCGCGGCGAACGCGGCTAGCTGCCCTGACTCAGCCCGGCTCGTCCTCGGCCCGTAGATGCCGCTTCCGTTCGCCCGGCCGTCACCGCGTCGACTTGATGACCTGCGAGTAATGGAACTGCCACCGCTCGACAATCCGGAACCCGAGGTAGCTCGGGAATTGATAGGCCGGCGCACGTCCGAATGCGGATCCTGGCGGTAATGAGCGGCCCGTTTGATGGTCCGGTAGTGACTTGTCTCGGTCGGAGATCGTCCACAGCGTGGAGCACTTGTTGATCTTGGCCGTCGTCAACCACACAGCGACGTGGCCGTCCCACAGGGCGCCGACCTTGGATCCGTAGAAACCGCGCTCGACGTCGATCAGCGATCGGAACGCCGCCGGGCGGGTGGCCAGCAGCGCGCGGATCGGCCCGGGCTTCCAGGGCACCGTGTTGTCCACCACGAGGCAGTCCCCGGATGTGGCGTGGGAGCTGATCAGATCGGCGACCTGGCTGTAGTCCCAGCCCTCCTTCGCGTAGGGCCCGCGTTGTGTGAAGTAGTAATTCGGAAACGCGGCGACGGCGAAGAGCACCAGGACACCGGCAATGGGCCACGGCTTGCGGGCGACCGTAACGATGCAGACCGCAAGGACGAGCGCCGCGGCCGGAGCGGTGAGGATCAGGTAGCGCGGGTAGTAAATGGGTTCGGCGATCGCCGAATACATCAGGACAACACCGGTGGGAATGAGAATCCATGCTGCGCAGGCCAGCAGCAGCCGGCGGGTATCGCCACCGAGTCCCGATACGCCCGCCAACCGCGCCACGATCGCGGCGACGACGATAACGCCCGCCAGAATGGCGAATGGAACGCTGTGATCGAAATACTGCCGATGCACGACGTCGAGGAAGAGGTTGCGGGTCAGGTCGGCGATCCAGTTGACCTGCCAGACCTGGCCGTGGGCGAACAGCATGAACGGCGTCATGGCCCCGAGGGCGACGGCCGAGGTGACCGCCCACCAGATAACCGGTGCTTTTCGAGATTTTTTGGGTGTCAGCAACGGCAGCATCGCGGCGTACACCGGTACCAGCAGCACCAGGTTGATACTCACCAAGATCGACAGCATCAATATCAGCGCGTAGAGCAGCCACAGCCTCGGCCGGTTGCGCCGCACCGCGGCGACGAGCAAAACGGTCAGCCAGACAGCGGCCGCCACCGACAGCGCAGAGGAGCGGGCTTCCATACCCGCCCACGTCACCCGCGGCAGGATCGCGAAGACGATGCCCGCACACAACGCGGTGGCCCGCCCCGAAACCTGCGGCGCAAACTGCCTGGTGAAAACCACGACCCCGGCGGCAGCGCCCCCGATAGCCAGGGAGCTGGGAAATCGCGACCAGAATTCGGTCGGCGGAAATATCGCGAACCAGCCATGCATCAGCAGGTAGTACAGGCCGTGCACGGCATCGATATGGCCCAGCAGCTTCCACAGCTCGGGCAGCGTGCGGCTGGCTGACGCCGAAATCGTGGCACCCTCGTCGAACCACAGCGACGGCCTGCCCGCCCAACCGGCGCTGATAGCGGTGGCCAGCACGGCAATCACCCACGGGTCGAGCAGCTCTCCGCGCGGGCGTGCGCGCGCAGGCTCGTCAACGGCGGGCCCTGCACTCCCGCGGCGCTGCTCGAGGGTGGACGCAGACATGGTGCTTGTCACTGTAGGGTGCACGCGATGAGCCTGCTCACCAGCGGCCTCGCCTTTGGGGCGCAGGCCCCGGTTTCGGCACGGATCGGTCGCTCGGCGTGGCTGCCTCCCACGTCGGTCAACAAAGTTCGATCGTGATGTGATCGGGAATATCGTCGGTTCATCCCTGCTGGCGGAGTAGATGCTGGTGGCGCCGCGCCGCCGCCGTGTCGGTAATCTCGCCCATCTATATCCGGCAACACGATACTGTCTTGGGTTGGCTGTGCAATCCGACACTTGGAGGGTAAATGAGCGCCTATCAGACCGTGGTGGTGGGGACCGATGGTTCGGATTCGTCGCTGCGCGCGGTAGAACGGGCAGCAAAGATCGCCGGGGAGGACGCCAAGTTGATCATCGCGTCGGCGTATCTGCCCCAGCACGACGACGCTCGAGCCGCCGACGTCCTGAAGGATGAAAGCTACAAAGTGACGGGCACCGCCCCGATCTACGACATTCTGCACACCGCGAAGGAGCGGGCGCACAGTGCCGGCGCGAAGAACGTCGAGGATCGAGCGATCGTCGGCGCTCCGGTGGACGCGCTGGTGAGCCTGGCCGAGGACACACAAGCCGATCTGCTGGTCGTCGGCAATGTTGGTCTGAGCACGATCGCAGGCCGGCTGCTGGGATCGGTGCCGGCCAACGTCTCACGCCGGGCCAAGGTCGACGTGCTGATCGTTCACACCACGTAGCAGCCGGGCCGGCCTACCAGCCGCGCTCGCGCCATTCGCCGAGGTGCGGACGCTCGGCACCCAGGGTGGTGTCATCGCCGTGGCCGGGGTAGATGACGGTGGAGTCGCCGTAGATCTCGAACACCCGGTCGGTCACGTCGTTGAGCAACTGCGTGAAATCGTCGCCCTTCCATGTCTTCCCGACGCCACCCGGGAACAGGCAGTCGCCGGTGAACAGCTGGGTGACCTCGCCGGTGGCGGGCCCGCCGAGCGCAAGCGCAATCGATCCGGGCGTGTGGCCGCGCAAGTGGATGACGTTGAAGGTCAGCTCGCCGATCTGCACAGTGTCGCCGTTGGCCAGCAACCGGTCCGGTTTGACCGGCAGCGGTTCGGCGTCGATCTCATGCGCGGCGGTGGGCGCGCCGGTGGCCTCGGCGACCGCTTGCAGCGCCTGCCAGTGGTCGAAGTGCTGATGGCTGGTCACAATCAGCGACACCTTCGGGGCGTGACTTCGCACGAGATCGATGAGGACCTCGGCGTCGTTGGCAGCATCGATCAGGAGTGTGTCGCCGGTCGCGGAACACGTGACCAGGTAGGCGTTGTTGTCCATTGGGCCGACTGATGCCTTCACGATCGTCGCGCCCGGCAGGGCACGGCGGGCCGCGGTGCCGGGATCGACGTGGCCGGTGTAGTTTTCGTCGACGACTGTCATGTGCGCCAGGTTACTGGCCGAGAGTTGCTTGTCGGTATGGGCACATAGCATGGGTCTGTACTGCGCCCGCCGGACGGAGCCCCTCGGAAGGACCCCAGTCGCGAAAGGAGCCGTGTGGCCGAACGCCTGATCGTCAAGGGTGCGCGCGAGCACAACCTGCGCAGCGTGGACCTCGACCTGCCGCGCGAAGCGCTGATCGTCTTCACCGGGCTATCCGGCTCGGGCAAGTCGTCGCTGGCGTTCGACACCATCTTCGCCGAGGGCCAGCGGCGTTACGTGGAATCGCTGTCCGCCTACGCCCGCCAATTCCTGGGTCAGATGGACAAGCCGGACGTCGACTTCATCGAAGGTCTTTCCCCTGCGGTGTCCATCGATCAGAAGTCGACCAACCGCAACCCGCGGTCGACCGTCGGAACTATCACCGAGGTATACGACTACCTGCGCCTGCTGTACGCACGCGCGGGCACGCCACACTGCCCGGTCTGCGGCGAGCGGATCGCGCGCCAGACCCCGCAGCAAATCGTCGATCAGGTACTGGCGATGCCGGAGGGCAACCGGTTCCTGGTGCTGGCCCCGGTGGTACGCACCCGCAAGGGCGAATTCGCCGACCTCTTCGAGAAGCTCAACTCTCAGGGCTACAGCCGGGTTCGGGTCGACGGTGTGGTGCATTCGCTGACCGATCCGCCGAAGCTGAAGAAACAGGAAAAACACGACATCGAGGTGGTGGTGGACCGGCTGACGGTCAAAGCCACCGCCAAGCAGCGGCTGACGGACTCCGTGGAGACCGCGCTGAGTTTGGCCGACGGCATCGTCGTGCTGGAGTTCGTCGATCATGAGCCGGGGGGGCCGCATCGAGAGCAGCGGTTCTCCGAGAAGCTGGCCTGCCCCAACGGGCATGCGCTGGCCGTCGACGACCTGGAACCACGGTCGTTCTCCTTCAACTCCCCGTATGGGGCCTGCCCCGAGTGCACGGGCCTGGGAATCCGCAAGGAGGTCGACCCCGACCTGGTGGTGCCCGACCCGGAACTCACCCTGGCGCAGGGTGCGGTGGCGCCCTGGTCGATGGGCCACACCGCCGAATACTTCACCAGGATGATGGCGGGGCTCGGCGACGCGATGGGCTTCGATGTCGACACACCGTGGCGTCAGCTGCCGGCCAAGGCGCGCAAGGCGATCCTGGAAGGGTGCGACGAGCAGGTGCATGTCCGCTACCGCAACCGGTACGGCCGAACCCGTTCGTATTACGCGGATTTCGAGGGGGTGCTGGCGTTCCTGCAACGCAAGATGAGCCAGACCGAATCCGACATGATGAAGGAACGTTACGAGGGCTTCATGCGGGACGTGCCGTGCCCCGTGTGCGACGGCACCCGACTCAAGCCGGAAATCCTGGCCGTGACGCTGGCGGCGGGGGAGCGGGGCGCGAAATCCATTGCCGAGGTCTGCGAGCTGTCGATCTCCGACTGCGCGGACTTCCTGCGGGGCCTGACGCTGGGGCCACGCGAACAGGCGATCGCGGGTCAGGTGCTCAAGGAAATACAGTCGCGGCTCGGCTTTTTGCTCGATGTCGGGCTGGAATATTTGTCGCTGTCCCGTGCGGCGGCCACGCTGTCCGGCGGTGAGGCGCAACGCATCCGGTTGGCCACCCAGATCGGCTCCGGCCTGGTGGGGGTGTTGTACGTGCTCGACGAGCCATCCATCGGGCTGCACCAGCGAGACAACCGCCGACTCATCGAAACGCTCACTCGCCTGAGGGATTTGGGTAACACGCTGATCGTCGTCGAGCACGACTTGGACACCATCGCGCATGCCGACTGGGTCGTTGACATCGGACCGGGGGCCGGAGAACACGGCGGCCGCATCGTGCACAGCGGGACCTACGACGAGCTGCTCAGCAACAAGGACTCGATCACCGGCGCCTTCCTGTCGGGTAGGGAGCACATCGAGATCCCCGCGATCCGGCGTCCGATCGACCGGCGACGCCGGCTGACGGTCGTCGGCGCAAGCGAGCACAACCTTCGCGGGATCGACGTGTCGTTTCCGCTCGGCGTGCTGACTTCGGTGACCGGTGTGTCCGGCTCGGGTAAGTCGACACTGGTCAACGACATCCTGGCCGCCGTGTTGGCCAACCGGCTCAACGGCGCGCGGCAGGTCCCGGGCCGGCACACCCGGGTCACCGGGCTGGACCACGTCGACAAGCTGGTGCGGGTCGACCAGTCGCCGATCGGGCGCACGCCGCGGTCCAATCCGGCCACCTACACCGGGGTCTTCGACAAGATCCGGACTCTGTTCGCCGCCACCACCGAGGCCAAAGTCCGCGGCTACCAACCCGGTCGGTTTTCGTTCAACGTCAAGGGCGGTCGCTGCGAGGCGTGCACGGGTGACGGCACCATCAAGATCGAGATGAACTTCCTGCCCGATGTGTATGTGCCGTGCGAGGTCTGTCATGGTGCCCGCTACAACCGGGAAACCCTTGAGGTGCATTACAAGGGCAAGACCATCTCCGAAGTGCTCGACATGTCGATCGAGGAAGCGGCGGAGTTCTTCGAGCCGATCACCGGCATCCACCGCTACCTGCGCACGCTCGTCGACGTCGGCTTGGGCTATGTCCGGCTCGGGCAGCCCGCCCCCACCCTGTCCGGCGGGGAGGCGCAGCGGGTGAAGCTGGCGTCCGAATTGCAGAAACGCTCCACGGGCCGCACCGTGTACATCCTCGACGAGCCCACCACCGGGTTGCATTTCGACGACATCCGCAAGCTACTGAACGTGATCAACGGCCTTGTCGACAAAGGCAATACGGTGATCGTCATCGAGCACAACCTGGACGTGATCAAGACATCGGACTGGATCATCGACATGGGTCCGGAAGGTGGTGCCGAGGGCGGAACCGTTGTCGCCGAGGGCACTCCGGAGGATATCGCCGCCGTTCCGGAAAGCTACACCGGGAAATTCCTCGCCGAAGTCGTCGGCGGCGCCGCATCGGTCGGCGCGCCGCGGCGGTCGAACCGGCGCCGCAAGGTCAGCGCCTGAGTCGATATCGCGTCGACCCTGCGTCCATGGCGCTCAGCCTGCGCCTAGGACACGGGTTTCGCCAATTCCGCGCCCTGGCCGCAGGGTCGATCTACGACCAGATCACCACGCGCCTCAACTGTCTTCGGAGCGCATCGATTCGCGGATCTGCGCCAGCCGCTCAGCGGCCGCGCGCTGGCGCTCTTCGTATTGCTCCTCAACCCGATGCCCTTCCGGAGTCTCGGCCGCAAGTTCTGCCGCGCCCTGCGAGGTTCCGTACCGGGTCTCGATCTTCTCGCGCACGTATTCGAAGGTCGGCACACCCGCGCTGTCGTATTCGGGATCGGGCTGGGCGGCGTCAGGAATTTCCGGCTCGTCGGGCATGTGATTCTCCTCAGTCACGCTGGCGATCGAAATAACGCACCATCTGCTCCCAGTACACCAGCGTCAGCGCCATTTGCACCGCGGTCGCGGTTGCCGCAGGAATCAGTCGACGACGCCGCGCCGCGTGGATTGCGACCAGGGACACCGCGGATGTCACCGCGCTGACCGCCATGGCGGCATCGCGGGGTCGACGGGTGATCCATAGTTCCTCGCCCAACATCGCCCGAGTCGACCAGGCGCGTTCGTGTGCCGGCTTGCCGAAAACGAACGGGTTGACCGTCAGCCAGATTCCGATCAACACGGCATGGCTCCATCGCCGGGTCCAAATGGGGACGAGCACCAGCGGTGCGCTCGCCCAGCGCGTCCACGCACTCCACCGATTGGCGTGCCGCGCAAATATCGCACGGCGTACCGATGCGATCGATGGCACTGGTGCCTACCTGCCCGCTAGTGCGGCTTCGCCAGCGGGAAGGGCAGCGTTTCGCGGATGCTTCGGCCGGTGATCAGCATGACGAGGCGGTCGATACCCATGCCCAAGCCCCCGGTCGGTGGCATCGCGTATTCCATGGCTTGCAGGAAGTCTTCGTCGAGTTCCATCGCCTCGGGGTCCCCGCCGGCGGCCAACAGAGACTGTGCCTGCAGACGGTGCCGCTGCTCCACCGGGTCGGTGAGTTCGCTGTAGGCGGTGCCCAGCTCGACACCAAACGCCACCAGGTCCCACCGCTCGGCGACACCGGGCTGACTCCGGTGCGGCCGGGTCAACGGCGACACCGATGTCGGAAAGTCGATGTAGAACGTCGGTTGCTTCGTCCGGTCCTCCACCAGGTGCTCGTACAACTCCAACACCACCGCGCCGGCATCCCAATGTGCTCGATAAGGAATGTGTACGGCGTCGGCCAGCCTGCGCAGCTTGCCCAAGCCCGTGTCGAAGTGGATGTGTACTCCGAGCGCGTCGGATACCGCGTCATATACGGTCTTCACCGGCCAGATGCCGGAGATGTCGACCGGCTCGAGGCGGTCGTCGCTGCCGTGCGACCCGTCCGGGCGGGGCCGCATCACGACCTGCGTACCGTGGGCGGCTTCGGCGGCGTTCTGGATGAGCTCACGGCAGCCGTCGATCCACACCAGGTAGTCGGCGTGCGCCTGGTAGGCCTCCAGCAAGGTGAACTCCGGATTGTGACTGAAGTCCGCACCCTCATTGCGGAAGGCCCGGCCCAGTTCGAACACCCGCTCGACGCCCCCGACGCAGAGCCGCTTCAGGTAGAGCTCCGGCGCGATGCGCAAGAACAGGTTCATGTCATAGGCGTTGATGTGGGTGGTGAATGGCCGGGCGGCGGCTCCGCCGTGGATCTGTTGCAGGATCGGGGTCTCGACCTCGATGAATCCCTTGGCGAACAGCGTTTCCCGGACTGAACGCAACACGTTGCTGCGGGCCGCGATCAGGCTACGGGACTCGTTATTGACCGCCAGGTCGACGTAGCGGGTCCGCAGTCGGACCTCCGGGTCGGTCAACCCCTTCCACTTGTTCGGCAGCGGCCGCAGGCATTTCCCGATCATCCGCCAGTCGCGCACGATCAACGAGCGGGTCCCGTTTTTACTGAAGCCCATGTGCCCGGTTATCTCGACCAGGTCGCCGAGATCGATGGCCCCGGTGAAATCCCTGGTGCGCCCGCACTCCAGGCGTGAATTGTCCAGCAGCACTTGCATTTCCCCCGACCAGTCACGCAAGTCGGCAAACAGCACGCCGCCGTAATCCCGTATCCGCAGTATGCGTCCGGCCACCGAGACGGTGTCCTGGTCGTCTGCGTCAATCGCCTGGGCGATCGTGTGGCTGGGCGGCGATCCCACCGGGTACGCGTCGATGCCGGTGCGCTGTAACGTCTTCAGCTTGGTCAGGCGCACCCGCACCTGTTCGGGCAGACGGGACCAAGTCTCTTCTGCGCTGGCGGCATCCCGCTGCTGTTCCAGCCCGCTCACGTCGGGAGCCGACCCGTCGGGATGCAGCAGGCCGGATTCCGCAAGCCGCTCCGGCACGGCGGGATGGTGACCGGTGTGCTTGTCGCGGCGGCTGAATGGCAGCACGAGGAAGCCTTCGGCCATCGCTGAGGCGACCCCCACCCGGGGAATCAACCGGGCGTCCTCGTAGCAGGCGTACCGCGGTACCCACTCGGGTTGGTATTTCATGTTCGAGCGGTACAGCGTCTCCAGCTGCCACCACCGCGAGAAGAACAACAGGAACCCTCGCCACAACCGGGCCACGGGGCCGGCGCCGAGTTGGGCACCCTGCTCGAACGCAGACCGGAACATCGCGAAGTTCAGTGAAATACGGGTAATGCCAAGGCGTTCAGCGTTCAGCGCGAGTTCGCTGACCATCAGCTCGATGGTGCCGTTGGGCGACTGCGGAGAACGGCGCATCAAGTCCAGGGAGACGCCGGTGGTTCCCCACGGGACCAGCGACAGCATCGCAACGACCTGGCCGTCGCGGTCGATTGCTTCGACCAGCAGGCAGTCGCCGTCGGCCGGGTCGCCGAGTCGGCCCAGCGCCATCGAAAAGCCACGCTCGCTTTGGGTGTCACGCCAGGCGTCGGCGCGTGTGATCGTGTCGGCCATCTCGTCGTCGGAGATGTCGCGGTGCCGTCGGATGCGCACCGTCAGCCCGGCCCTCCGCGCCCGCATCACCGCCTGGCGCACCCCGCGCATGTCCGGACCGGACAGCTTGTAGTCGGCGGTCCGCAAGATGGCCTCATCGCCCAACTCCAGCGCGTTGAGGCCGGCCTCGCGATATACCCGGGTCCCTTCTGAACTGGCACCCATGACACCGGGCGCCCAGCCGTAGGTTTGGCACAGCCCCAACCAGGCGTCGACGGCCTGCGGCCAGGCTCTCGGGTCGCCCACCGGGTCACCGCTGGCCAGGCAGACGCCGACCTCGACTCGATACGTGATCGCGGCGCGGCCGCTCTGCGCGAACACCACCGATTTGTCGCGACGGGTGGCGAAGTAGCCCAGCGAATCGTTCTTGCCCCACAGCTCAATCAGCCCGCGGATGGCGGACTCATCCTCACCGGTCAGCGCGTTGTCGGCGCGCTGGGACTGGAACAGCACGATCGTCGCCGCAATCAACGCCAGCGCGCCGAACAGCCCCATGACCGCGTTGAGCCAGACGTACGGCCTGCCGCCCTCGAACACGTCGGGATCGACGAGGGCGAATCCGACCACCCGGTTGGCCACGTAGAGCAAGCGGTAGTGCGGTAGCAACGTCCCGGGGAACATCTCGACCAGGCACCAGCCCACCGCGATTCCGACCATCCACCCGGCAACCAACACCGCGGCGGCCTTGAACAGCGCGGCCCTGCGGACCTTGGCCCAGAACTCCCGATAGGCCAAAACCAGCAGCACGATCGCGATGACATGGAAGGAGAATCCGAGGTTTTCGCCAAAGCTCTCGGCGGGGGTATTGCCGCCGGCGGCGATATCGGCGGCGTTCAGCCCGGCGGCGAGGACCATATTGCCCAGCAACAGCACCCAAGCGATGCGTTTGCGTGCTGTCAGCGCCGCAGCCAGCAACGTCAGCACGAACGACCACGCGAAGCTGGTGTCTGGGAAGTTGAACAGATAGTCGTTGATGAACTCGCGCGGAACCTTGATGAGCCAGCGGATCAGCGGCGACACACTTGCCAGCAGTGACAGCGTGGCAATGACGCCAACGGTCCAGCCGGCGGCCGCCGGTACCCAGCGATACCGGGAGTTGGACCGCCTGCCTGAGCGAGCCGTTGCGAGTGTCACAGACCGCGAGGATATTCCTTCAACCCGTGAAATGCCTGGCGAAGCGCCAATACTCGTCAAGAGTCGTTAACCGCTTTGCCGGACCCGGTGTAGCTCACGCCGACGCTCCGTCCGGCCCGCGAGGTGCTGGACGATGCCTCATGGCTGGTAGACTCACACCCGCGACCATCCTGGCAAACGTCAGGGACAGTAAGAGGAGTCCCACTCCCACCGCTAGCCACGGGATTATTTCAAGGCTTAGCGGTCCGGTCACAGGCATTATGCAATGCCTGTTCTGCGCGATGGCGCGGGCGGCTTGAGTAGTTTCAGGCGGCGATCGGTCGGCATTGGGCCCTGCTTGGCAGGGCCTTTTTGCTGATGGCGTGGTGTCTTCACCGCTGAATCCTGACGGGCCCGGGCACTGGTCGTGACCAGAAGCCAAACGAGGGAGGCCCCATCAGCACTGAGACCCGC